>NZ_ASXX01000068.1:0-303757 GCF_001526505.1 Agrobacterium sp. D14 | reverse complement strand
ATCTTCCAGGTGGCAGACTACGGCCTCGTTGCAGACCTGTTCGAGGCGCTGCCGGAACTCGAGAAGGCGCTGTAGTTTCATCACGCCAACATGGAGGATTGCCGGAATGAAAATGCCATTTCAGATCAGCATCGATCATGCCGAGCAAATTCGAAGAAATGAAATCGCACCCGCCGTTGATGAAGCGAAGAAGCCTTCCCAAAACCGTAACTTGCCCGACAGAAAATGTGAGGGAATGCAGCAGGGTTTGTTTGCCCGCATCCGCCGATTTCTCAAGCATGTATTTTTGGACTGACCGCGCAAAATGGCAACTCCGTGCATTGCGCCCGAACGTGAAGCGATTGAATTCGACGTTGCGATCGTTGGCGCGGGTCCTGCGGAGGCACCTGCCACTGTGACAACGGGAGCGGGCAATGCAGGGCTTCCGATCCGCCGGCGGCTTGCAACGACTTAATGTCGCTGTTTTCAGCTGTCCGAAATCTCTTCGTCCCGTTGCAACACAAACGCTACGCGCTGTCACCGGCAGGAACCGCCTCTCCGGATTTCAGGCTTCGACAGCTTCGCTGACATCATCCAGAAGAAAGTGCACGATCACATAGCGTGTCGTGTATTTCTGACCGCTATCGGAGACGCTTTCGATGCTGCCGCCGTCGGAGGGATGCCATTTCTGGTAGTGGGGGTTGTTGGCGATCAGCGTAATCGCCTTGTCGGAGAACCTGCCGTTCAGCCGGTAGCGGGCCTCTGCGAGATGCCAGATTTTTTCAAAATCCTGCTGGCTGATCCGGGCTTTCAAGGCCTTTCTGGATATTGTTTTTCCGGGCGAGCCATCGTCATGTGCCGCCGATGGAATATGTAGGTCAACCTCTTCTGCACCGTCCAGCAGAAACGCAAATTCGTCTGGCCACATCCGTCTCACGTATCGCTCCTCCCAAAGCTTACCGTCTTACAGCGCCATCATGATAGCGCCTCCGCCGCCAGAGGCAATGGCGGATATGCACCTGTGTTTCCCTCGCACGCCTTCAATCGATGTCGCGAGTGCGAATGCCCGGAACTTGAAATTGGTCGGAAGATCGTGCTTGTTCACGGTCAGCAGGGCACGTGCGCGTCCCCGCCGGCCAACGAACTGCATCGAGGAGTAAGGCATGAAGAAACTCATCAACAATCCAGCCACCGTTGTGCGGGACATGCTCGAAGGCGTGGTGGCCCTCAGCCCCGCGACGGTCCTGCTTGCGGATGAGAATGTCGTTATCCGGTCTGGCCTTCTGGACCCGGAAAAGCGCAGGGTGGCGGTCCTGTCGGGCGGTGGCAGTGGCCATGAACCAGCCCATGCGGGTTATGTGGGCGCGGGCATGCTCACCGTTGCGGTGGCAGGCGATGTCTTCACCTCGCCAAGCACCGATGCGGTTCTTGCCGGCATCAGGGCTGCGGCCGGACCCGCCGGTGCTCTGGTTATCGTCAAGAACTACACGGGCGACCGGCTGAATTTCGGATTGGCGGCTGAGCTGGCGCGGGCTGAAGGAATTCCGGTCGAGATCGTGGTCGTTGCCGATGATGTCGCCTTGAAGGAAACAGTTCCCGACGATCGCCGCCGGGGTATCGCAGGCACAGTGCTTGTGCACAAGCTTGCCGGCGCGGCCGCGGAGCAGGGGCTTCCCCTTCAAGAGGTTACCCGCATCGCGAGGGAAGCCGCCGGGAAATTGTCCTCCATGGGAATATCGCTGGGGTCCTGCACGCTCCCTGCCGTCGGCAGGCCGGGCTTCGTCCTTGGCGACGCTGAAATCGAAGTCGGGCTCGGCATCCATGGCGAGCAGGGCGTCCGGCGGATGTCCATCGCATCGGCGGACGAGCTTGTGAAGCTGGTCCTCGAGACGATTGAAGCCGATGGCAGGCTGAAAAGCGGAGACCGGGTTGCGCTTCTGGTCAACGGACTGGGATCGACGCCGCCAATGGAGCTTGCGGTCGTGGCGCGATCCGCCGTCACACACCTGGAAGCAAAGGGCGTCGTGGTCGAACGGGCATGGGCCGGTACCTTCCTCTCCGCCCTCGATATGCCCGGCTTTTCCCTGTCGGTCATGCATGTGGACGACGCAATGCTCAACCTCATGGATGCGCCAACCGATGCCGGTGCATGGCCGCGCGGCGGTGCGGTGAACCGCAACCGCGTCTTGCCGTCGGCAGGTGTAGAGAAGAGCGTGACTGCGGAAATCAGGATAACAGCCGCCGGTGAGCGACTGCGTTCCGCCGCGGAGCGGGTCGCCCGAGCCCTGATCGTCGCAGAGCCTAAACTGACGCAGCTCGACAGTGTTACGGGCGACGGTGACCTTGGAACAAGCATGGTGCGAGGCGCCGAAGCAATATTGGCGCTGCCCGGGGAGAGCTTCGCAGATGTGTCCGGCGGCTTGGCGGCGATGGCAAATGCGATGCGGAAGGCAATCGGCGGAAGCTCGGGGCCCTTTTACGCCACGGGCCTGATGCGCGCTTCGCGCCATCTTGCCGGGATCGAAAAGCCGACGGCCCAACAGATGGCGGAGGCGTTCGTGGCTGCCGTTCTTGCCGTCTCGGAACTCGGTGGTGCGAGACCGGGGGACCGTACGATGATAGATTCGCTTCATCCGGCGGCAGAAACGTTCCGGGACAAACTCGCAGCCGGAGCTTCGGCCGATGAGGCCTGGCGATCCGCCTCGGCGGCAGGCATCGCAGGCGCCGAGGCGACGGCGTCGATGAAGCCGCGGCTCGGGCGCGCGAGCTATCTTGGCGAGCGGGCTATAGGACATCCCGATGCGGGAGCGGTCGCCGTCAGCATCTGGCTTGAAGCAATCGGGAACGATTAGCGCCGATGGGCGGCGGGCCTGATGAGAAAGCGGATTGCCGCCGTGGCCGCGAGGCTCAGATGCGCCGCGCCTTGATCGTGTTCATGACGAAGCTGGTCTCGATGGTCTCGACGCATTTCAGCTTTGCGATCTTGTCCTTGATGAAACGCTCGTAATCCTCCAGCCCACCGCACATGACCTTGAGCATATAGTCTCTCGGACCCGTGACGAGATGGCATTCGAGAACCTCGTCCCAGTCAAGCACGGCCGCCTCGAACATCCGGATTTCGTCATCGTGCTGGCGGCTGAGGCGGACGGACGCAAGGGCGGTCATGGTCCATCCCTCGATTGCCGGATTGATGATCGCGGAGTACCCTTTGATGGCGCCCATCTCTTCCAGGCGTCGAAGCCGCCGCAGGCACGCCGATGCCGACAGTCCGACCCGCTCGGCAAGTTCGTTGTTCGTGATCCGCGCATCGGCAGACAATTCCTTGAGTATCCGCCTGTCGATCGGGTCTGCAATTTTTTGCGACATAAATGACCATTCTCCGCAATATATTGCTTCATGAGACAACTTGACGCTTCAGAATGCAAGGTATTTTGGTTTCACTGCGTGTAACCTGCAGATAGTTCAACGCCAGCTGAGGGATCATCGGAAATGACCGCGCCGCATCCGTCCAAAACCCATATCGGCAACCACGCTCTCCATCCTGAAACCCAGATGCTCAATTACGGTTATGATCCGGAATTGTCGGAGGGCGCCGTAAAGCCTCCCGTGTTCTTGACATCGACCTTCGTTTTCAAATCGGCGGAAGACGGGCGCGACTTCTTCGACTACGTCTCCGGCCGTAAAGAGCCGCCCGAGGGCAGGGGCGCGGGCCTCGTCTATTCGCGCTTCAACCATCCGAACAGCGAAATCGTTGAGGATCGTCTTGCGGTTTATGAGCGCACGGAGAGCTGTGCGCTGTTCTCCTCGGGCATGTCCGCCATTTCAACGACGCTTTTCGCCTTTGTGCGGCCCGGTGACACCGTGCTCCATTCCCAGCCGCTGTATGGCGGCACGGAGACGCTGCTGGCCAAGACCTTCCATAATTTCGGCGTCTCGGCAGTGGGTTTCGCCGACGGTGTCAGCGAGACCTCGGTGATGGCTGCGGCAGAGGAGGCGATGGCGAAAGGCAGGGTCTCCGTCATCCTCATCGAGACCCCCGCCAATCCGACAAACAGCATTGTCGATATTTCGATGATGAGCCGGGTCGCCGACGTGATCGGGGAAAGGCAGGGGCACAGGCCGATCATCGCCTGCGATAATACGCTTCTCGGCCCGGTGTTCCAGCGGCCCATCGAATACGGTGCTGACATCTCGCTCTATTCGCTGACGAAGTATGTTGGCGGGCATTCCGACCTCATTGCCGGCGCGGCGCTCGGCCGGAAGGATGTCATGAAACAGGTGAAGGCGTTGCGTGGAGCAATCGGCACGCAGCTCGATCCGCATTCGTGCTGGATGCTCGGACGTTCCCTTGAGACGCTGCAGATCCGGATGGAGCGGGCGGACAGCAACGCCAGGGTCGTGGCGGAATTCCTCAATGCGCATCCCAAGGTCGAGAAAATCCATTACCTGCCGTTCAGCGATCCGGCATCCGCGGTTGGCAGGGTATTCGCCGCTCAATGTTCCGGCGCGGGATCGACCTTCTCGTTCGACATCGTCGGCGGGCAGGCGGCCTCTTTCAAATTCCTCAATGCGCTCAACATATTCAAACTCGCGGTAAGCCTCGGCGGCACGGAGTCTCTTGCGTCTCACCCCGCAACGATGACGCATTCCGGAGTTCCTGCCGATGTCCGCCAGCGCATCGGTGTGCTGGATTCCACGATCCGGCTGTCAATCGGCATCGAACATCCCGATGATCTTGTCGCCGACCTGACCCTTGCCCTGGATCAGGCCTGACGAAAACGGGAACGCCGCTTACCCCACGCGCCACAGAAATGATTGAAAGCCGCCCTCAGCTTACAAACCTGGATAGGGTCACGCACGGTCGCGCCGCGCTGCTTGCTTTCCAACGTCGCCGATTTGCGGCATTAAGTGTTGTGAAGTGTGCAAGATGAATGTGTCGGGGGGCGCATGAAACTCAGGAGCCAGATTCTCGCATTGGCCATCGGGCCTCTCGTTCTTGCGATTATCGTCATCACAGCGCTGATTACGTGGCAGTCCATGACGCTGGCGCGCACGAGCATCGATGCGTTCGAACGCAACATGCTCGCTGCAAAGGAGGCTGAACTCCTCAACCTTACCAATCTTGCCCTTTCGGCGATCCGCTCGGTCTATGACAGGGCAGGGCCTGATGACGAGGCCGCGAAGGAAGAGGTCAAGCGCATCCTGACCGGTCTCGACTACGGCACTGACGGCTATTTCTTCGTCTATGACTATGACGGGCTGAACGTGGTCCATCCGCGACAGAATTTCCGTCCGGGGAACAACTGGCTGGATCTCCACGATCCCGATGGCAACCGGGTGATCTACGATCTGATCGTCGAGGCGAAAAAGGGGGGAGGGCTGGTCCAGTACAAGTGGGAAAAGCCTTCCACCAAAAAAATGGCCGACAAGCTTTCCTTTGCGGCCGGGCTCGACAAATGGCGCTGGATGATCGGTACCGGCGTTTACCTCGACGACGTTTTTGCGACGACGGCGGCGGCGAAGGAGGAGTTGCGGCATTCGATCACCTGGAACTTCCTGATCGTCGCCCTGTTTGCGGTTCCCGCCGTATTGCTGGTCTTTGCCACCTGCATGCTGCTCAATCTGCGCCAGCAGCGGCTGGCGGATGGCCGGCTCAAGGAATTGATGCAAAGGATCATCGATACCCAGGAGGAGGAGCGTCTGCGCATTGCCCGGGAGCTGCATGACGGCATTTCCCAAAATCTCGTCGGCGTGCGTTTTGCGATCGATCTCGCGCGGCGCAAGGTCACACCGGAGAATGTCGGCGCTGTCGAGGCAATCGGCAAAGGCGCCATTGCGCTGAACGAAGCGATCAAGGAAGTCCGCCGCATCTCGCACGATCTTCGCCCGCGTGTCCTCGACGATCTGGGGCTGACGGCGGCTCTGGAATCCCTCATCTCGAGTTTTTCCGAACGCACGGGAATAGCGGCGACGCTTGAATCCGTGGCCTTCAAGCATATGCTTGTCCCGGAGGCACGGGTTGCGCTTTACCGTGTCGCACAGGAGGCGCTGACCAATATCGAGCGCCATGCCGGTGCGACGCAGGTCGCCATCCGGTTCTCCAGTCGCGATGAACGGGTCCAGATGGATGTCAGCGATAATGGCCGTGGATTTCCGGCCGTTCGGACAGAGAACGGGATGCCGGCAAGCAAGGGGCTCGGTTTGAGAAACATGCAGGAACGCATGACGCATTTCGGAGGCCGACTGGATGTCGAAAGCTCCGCCAGGGGAACCGTTCTGCGGGCGGTGCTGCCCATCACCGCCATGAAGGATCGTAATAGCGGCCTACAGGAGGCCGCCGAGTGACCGTGCATCCGATCCGTGTGTTGTTGATCGACAACCATCCTCTGGTTCTGGATGGGTTGCGGGCCGTCCTCGAGACTTACGAGCATCTCGCAGTCGTTGGAACCGCGGTGTCCGCCATGGCCGGTATCGACGCGGCTGTCGCCACGCGGCCCGATGTGGTGCTGATGGATATCAACATGCCGCAGATCAATGGCATCGATGCCCTGGAGCTGTTCAAGGAAAAGCAGCTTTCCGCCCGGGTGCTGATGCTGTCGATGCATGACAGCCGGGAATATATATCGACCTCGGTCATGTATGGTGCGGCCGGTTACATTCTGAAGGATGTGGCGACCGAAGAAATAGTCGCTGCAATCGAAACCGTGGCTGCCGGCGGCACCTATTTTTCCTCTGGCGTTCGCGATGTGCTGATGGAAGGGTCTTCCGGCAGGCTGAAGGCGCTGACGACACGCGAGCAGGAAGTTCTGCTGCTGATCGCGCGCGGAAAGAGCAATCGCGACGCTGCCCTGGCGCTAGATATTGCCGAGCGCACGATGGAAACCCATCGCAAGAACATCAAGAGGAAACTGGATATAGCGACGACCGCCGGTCTCATCCGCTATGCGATCGATAATGGGCTTATCAAAGAATAGCCGCTAGAGGCCCGAGGCCCCGGAATGTCGCCATCCAGGGGCCTCGGTAAGTCTATGTCGGTTTATTTACCGGCCGTCTGCATGGCATAGCCGTAGCTGTCATAGGTATATTCGGCAACGCGGAACCATTCGAAGCTCTCGTCGCGGAACTTCTTCCAGCCCGGATAGATCTTGGCCCATGCGGGATGCTTCTGCGTGTACTCGTCATAAAGCTCGAAGGTCGCCTTGTAGGCGGCGTCGAGCACATCGCGGGGCAGCGGGCGAAGCTGCGTGCCCTTGGAAACCAGCGAGCGGATCGCATCCTTGTTCTTGACGTCGTACAGCGCCTGCATGTTGATGTTGGCGGCCTTGCAGGCGGTGTCGAGCGCTGCCTTGTATTCATCAGGCAATGCTGCGTATTGGTCCTTGTTGACGAAGAAGTGGATCGTCAGCCCACCTTCCCAGAACGCGGGATAATAGTAATAAGGCGCGATCTGGTAGAAGCCGAGCTTTTCGTCGTCATAGGGGCCGACCCATTCCGCGGCATCTATGGTGCCCCGTTCCAGCGCCGGATAGATGTCGCCGCCCGGAAGCTGCTGCGGCACCGCGCCAAGCTTGGCGAGCACCTGTCCGGCGACGCCGGCAATACGCATCTTGAGGCCCTTGATATCCTCGATGCTCTTGATCTCCTTGCGATACCAGCCGCCCATCTGGGCGCCCGTCGCTCCACCGGGAATGCCGATGACGCCGTAGTCGGAAAGGAATTCGTTGTAAGCCTCGTTGCCGCCGCCGTGGTAGAGCCATGCGTTCTGCTGGCGGGCGTTCAGGCCGAAGGGGATGGTCGAACCGATGGCGAATGTCGGATCTTTCCCGGTGAAATAATAGCCGCAGGTATGGGAAATCTCGACGGTATTGGCTTTTACTGCGTCGATAGCCTGGGCGCCGGGAACGATTTCACCGGCCTGGAAGACCTGGATTTCGAACTTGCCGCCCGTAATGGCCTTCAATGCATTGGCCATGACGACGGCGCCGCCATAGATCGTGTCCAGATTGTTCGGGAAGCCGGACGTGAGACGCCAGCGAACGGTTGGCAAAGACTGGGCTATGGCGGGTGTCGCAAGTGCCGAAGCAGCCGCAGCAGCCCCTGCAAGTACGCCGCCCGACAAGAGTTGTCTGCGACCTGGGTTGACCTTCATAGATTACCTCCTCCTATTGAACGTCAGCGATTTTTGTTGCAGCGGGCGCTTTTGCGCCCGGCCGATTGTCATGGGGTGGCCGGCTTTCCGAAGCTCGGTGCGCTGTTGCCGGGTGCCGAGAAAGGATTGGCGAAGGGATCGGCGTCCGTGCCGATGCTGGGCATCGGTACATTGATATGGACGGCGGAAGGATCGACCTGCTTGGCGCCTGACTTGTAGTGCATCACGATGCCGGGGAAGGCGATGATGATGACGACCATGGTCAGCTGGATGAACAGATAGGGAATAGCGCCCAGATAGATCTGGGACGAGGTGACCGGCTGGATCGTCTGTCCCGTGATCCGGTCCTTATAGGCCCGCGTCGGTGCGACGGACCGCAGGAAGAACAGCGAGAAACCGAAGGGCGGGTGCATGAACGACGTCTGCATGTTGACCGCCAGCATCACACCAAACCAGATCAGGTCGATGCCAAGCGCATCGGCGACCGGCGCCAGCAGCGGGATGATGATGAAGGCCAGCTCGAAATAATCGAGGAAGAAGGCCAGGAAAAAGACCAGCAGGTTGGCGACGATCAGGAAGCCGATCTCGCCGCCCGGGATCGATGTCATCAGATGCTCGACCCAGACGTGGCCGTTCACGCCATAGAAGGTCAGGGAAAAGACGCGCGCGCCGAGCAGGATGAGCAGCACGAAGGACGACAGCTTTGCCGTGGCGTGCAGCGATTGCTGGATCAGGCCGAAATTGAGCTTGCGGTTGGCAAGCGCAAGGGCGAGCGCGCCGACAGCACCCATGGCGCCGCTTCCGTTGGGGTGGCGATCCCGAGGAAGATCGTGCCGAGCACGAGGAATATCAAGACGAGCGGCGGCACCAGCGAGGTGATGACCTTGAGCAGCAGCTTGGTGCCGCGCAGGGTCCGCGCCTCCAGCGGCAGGGCCGGGACTTTCGTGGGGCTGATGATCGAGGTCACGATGATATAAAGCGCATAGGCCGCCACGAGCATGAGACCCGGAACGAGCGCCCCCTTGTACATGTCGCCCACCGAACGGCCGAGCTGGTCGGCCAGCACGATCAATACGAGGCTGGGCGGGATGATCTGCGCCAGCGTGCCGGAAGCCGCGATCGTGCCGGCGGCGACCTTGCGGTCATAACCATAGCGCAACATGATGGGAAGCGAGATGAGGCCCATCGAGATAACCGAGGCGGCGACGACGCCGGTGGTGGCGGCCAGAATTGCGCCGACGAAGATGACTGCGAAGGCGATGCCGCCGCGGACCGGTCCAAACAGCTGGCCGATCGTGTCCAGCAAATCCTCCGCCATGCCGCTCTTTTCAAGAATGAGCCCCATGAAGGTGAAGAACGGTATCGCCAGCAGCGTTTCGTTCGACATCTGGCCGAATATGCGATCGGGAATGGCCTGGAACAGCGTCGCCGGCAGCAGGCCGAGTTCTATCCCGATGAAGCCGAAGAAGAAGCCGACAAAGGCTAGCGCGAAGGCCACGGGATAGCCGAGCAACAGCACGATGATGAGCGCCGCAAACATGATGGGCGCGAGATTTTCCGCAATGAATGCCATTGTTGTTTTTTCCTTCGATCAGAGCATTGCCGCCGCGGCGTCAGCCTCTGCAACGGGATCGGGGATATCGCCGCGCAGGATCGCGACACGCTTGATGAGTTCCGAAACGCCCTGAATGGCGAGGAGGCTGAAGCCAATCGGTATCAGCGCCCAGACGGGCCATTGAATGAGGCCGCCCGTGTTGTTTGAAACCTCACCGGAAGCGAGCTTCTGCAGAAACACCGGCCAGGAGAGATAGACCGTGATGAGGCAGAAGGGCATGAGAAAGAAGATGGTCCCGAGAATGTCGACCCACAGCTGCCCTTTGCGCGGAAGATTTCCGTAGACCAGATCGACCTTCACGTGCTCGTTGTTAAGAAGCGTGTAGGCGGCGGCGATCAGAAACACGGCAGAAAACAAATACCACTGCGATTCAAGCCAGGCGTTGGAACTCATCGAAAACGCCTTGCGCATGACGGCATTGATGGCGCTGATGAAAATAGCCGCGAGAAGCAGCCAGGAAATGCCTTTGCCAATGGCTGCATTGGCGGCATCGATGGCGCGCGAAACGGCCAACAGAAACTTCATGATATCCTCCCCGAAAGCGGCCGCGTACTCCTCAATACGTGTGTGACCGCCATAATTCGGGCAGGATAACCACGGTGGCCTGACGCTCAAGGGCGCGCGCCGGCGAATTTCCTCAGAGGTACCGAGAACTGGGTATGGGCGAGATCAAAACCCGCATCGGGGCTTAATTTCGCTTCCCGCTGCCGGCCCAAATGCGTGGTTGCATGGTCGGCTACCATGTCACTATTTGGCTGCGGTCGCCTCTTTTACCGCCAGCTCCGCCATGGCGAGTGCCGCATCGCGGGTTCTGGCCGCCGCGACAAATCGGCCGTTGTGGCAGAAGCTCGCGCCTTCGATGCCGCAAACCGCTTCCAGATCTTTGTCCGTCAGGCCGGCCCAGGCCGCCGGCAGATCCGCCCGCAGCTCAAAGCCTTCATCCGCGCGGCGGATGCCGGTCAGGCACCAGTCGTTGTTGCGTGGATGAACGACGAAGAGCAGATGGTCGGCGCCCGCCTTCTTGATGGCGGGCCGAAACGGCATTCCCATCGGCAGTTCCAGAATATGTCCCTTGCCGGCATCCACGATAGCCTGGCTCACGAGCGCTTCAGCCCGCAATTTCGCGGCGCTGTTGGCAATCTTTGCCTCCACGAAGCTGCGGGCGATGGCCAGCGCCGCGTGGAAACTGCGATTGTCCGCTTCGGGATCTGTCTCGTCGAAAACAGGTTTCAGAGTTTCCAGCAACACGGGGAGGGTCAGCCCGGCGAGTGCCCCCGCGGTGGATGGGCTGAGCGCGCCATTGTCGACCAGATCGACCGGCAGCACGAAGCTGGCATCGAAAGAGGCGTGAACGGTTTCGATATGGTCTTCAGGAACGCCGAAGGCGGCAAGATAATCGCGGCCGAAATGCTTCCAGATCAGTCCGAACGAACTATAGGGCTGACCGTCTTCCCGCAACGGTGCGCCCCGCTGGTGGTGATCGAAGGCACCCTTCGCCGCGTCATAAACACCGCCGACGTCATAGACGATGCGGTCTGCGCCGGGTGCGATCCATTCGGGCGCCCTGCTGCGGATCAGGCGTGCCTGCGGGAAAAGCCGGGTCAGCACGACGCTCGACAGCAGTTCGTCGGCATGGAAGCCACCGGAATGGGTGACGAGGAAGTCCGGGATCATGTCAGGATGCGCCTTGTTGCTTGCGGAAGCTCCGCCTGGGAGTGGCACCTGATACCCTTTGCCGGACTGCATCTCAACCCGCCATTCGCCATAGAGGCTAAAAGCAACGATATGCTGGACGTCGTGATCCGAAGGAAAGGCGGTTTGTCACCGCGTTTCAAGCCGTCTTCAGGATCGACAGGTTGGGTGCCGACCGGTCATTCTCGCTCGTTTTCCAGCGGTCAAAGGCGGCGCGTCCGAGAATGGCGACCGAGGTGTCCTCCTGGGGAGCATGGACGAGAACCGACTGTATATCGCGGAAATGCCGCTCGAGGCCGAGATCGGCGTTGAGGCCGGGATTGCCGATGCCGCGAACGGCTATCTGGACGGCGTCGCGGATTTGCCTGCCGGCGAGAAGTCGGGCCCTTATCAGGTGTTCGGCATCGCCGATATGGTTTGCGAGCGCGCCAAAGATGATTTGCCGGGCGCCAGAGACCAAAAGGTCGATCTCGCCCGAAAGCGTGACAAAACGTTCTGTCCGCGCAATGGGATGGCCCAGATTGGCGGGCACGCGTTCATGCGCGAAGCGAATGAACGCTTCTTGAGCGGCCTCAGCCGCCCCCAGATAGATTGCGGTCAGCGCAAGCGTCATCGCCGCGTGGCCGCGATTATCCTGCTGGGCAACGGAGGGATCAACGAGTTCCAGCACATTTTCTGCCGGAATTTCAACGTCGGTATATTCGACGTCGTGCGAACCGGTCGCCCGCATTCCGAGGCTCTTCCAGTTCTCTATGATCCTGATGCCGGGCAGGCCATTGGGCACGACGAAGGTGCCGACGCGAGCCTGAGCCTCGTCGGTGTGCGCCCAGACGAGGAAGTGCGTGAGGCCGTGCGCGCCCGTCACGAAGCGCTTGCGGCCCGTGATCGACCAGCCATTCGCCGTCCGGTGCGCACGCGTGGCCGGCAATCCGCCACGGGCCGGCGAGCCCAGTTCGGGCTCCACACGGGCGGCGTTCAGCAGCAGTGGCTGGTGTTTGGCCCTTGAAAGAAGGTCCCTGTAAAGCCCGTCAGGCCAATGGTCCTTCGTCGCCTGTCCCAGATGAGTGAAGATCGTCATCGCGCTGATGAGCGCCACAGAGGGATCGCCGCGTCCCAGCGCCACCAGAATATGGGCTGCTGTGCTCAAGGTTCCTCCCGGGCCGCCGTAACGCGTGGCCACGGTGCTCTCGAGAAGTCCAGCCTGATGAACGGCGCGAATACCGGTCCAGGGAAACTGACCGGTCTGATCCGCATCCGGTGCGGCTTCGGAAACGGCGCGCACGGCGGCGTCAAGTGCGGTGGGATCGTAGGACATGCGGTAACGGCTTTCTGAAGGTCGGCGGGCGGGATCATCCGTTGCGGGCGTGGATGATCCCTGTCCGGGAAGAAGAGGTGGATGGGTCCGACGGCGTAGCCGGACCGCCGTGATCAGGCGGCTGCCTTCTTCTTTGCCTCTTCGCGTTCGCGAATGCCCTCGCGGACGAGGGGCAGGATGTATCGCCCGTAGTCGACGGCATCGTTATAATTGTCGTATCCACGGATCGAAATCAGATCGGCGCCGAGATCGATATAGTCGAGAATGGAGTCGGCGATGGTGCGCGGCGATCCGACCAGAGCGGTTGTTGCGCCGCTTGCATTGGTCGCGGTGACCGTCGGATACCACAGTGCGCGGTCATGGACATCACCACGTTTGGCGATATCGAGCAGGCGCTGGGAGCCGATATTGGCGGGTGGTGTTGCGTTGACCGGCGCGCGGGAAAGACCCTTCTGGCGGTTCTCGTTCAGACGGTCGAGAACCCTGTGCGCCTTATCCCAGGCCAGTTCATCCGTTTCAGCCACGATTGGCCGGAAGGTAACCCAGATGCGCGGGCGATCGGTCCGGCCGGCTTTTGCGGCCTCGGCATAGATACGGTCGATCTGCTGCTTGGTTTCAGCCAGCGGTTCACCCCAGAGGCCGAAAATGTCGCACAGCGAGCCGCCGATACGATAGGCGGCATCCGACGAGCCGCCGAGCGAAATCGGGATCAGGCCATTGGTTGGACGCACGGCGCTGCGGAACTGCTTGAACTGGTAATATTTGCCGTCGAAATCGAAGGGTTCGGTCGAACTCCAGGCAAGGCGGAGAATGCGGATATATTCTTCCTGACGTTCGTAACGCTCTTCCTTGTTGAGGAAATCTCCCTCACGCGCCTGCTCCTCGTCGCTGCCGCCCGCGATGAAGTGGACGACGACGCGCCCGCCGCTCAACTGGTCGAGCGTGGCGAGGGATTTGGCGGCAACCGTGGGATAAACGGTGTTGGGTCGGAGCGCGACGATGATCTTGATGTTCTTCGTATGCGCAAGCACCGTCGCGCCCAGTGTGAAGGGATCGAACGAGGAAGAGGAATAGGGGATGAGCGTGTAGTTGAAACCGTAATCGTCCAGCGCACGCGCATAACGTTCCAGGAAGAGCGGATCGACCGGAGCATCCGGGATGGGGTTCAGATCATTGGACGCGTTGGGAAAGCTGACGCTGATGAATTCCGCAGCCATGGGAGCTCCTTGGTGTTTCTGGGTGTCGGGTAAAAGCTAAAGCCGGCATGGCATATGAGGAAGACAGGTCTTTCTATTTCTATGGAAAATGTAGAAAATATTGCCTGGCTATGCTGGCGGTCTAGAACCCTGGATTGACGCCTGCTCCGGCCCTTGGTGATCGGAAGCGGGTTTCCACCCCAGAGAGGGAGCAACCGTCGTCGCAAGATCGGTGAGCAATCTTATGTTTTCGGACAGTCCGAAAGCGGGAGGCAGAAACAGGACGAGTTCATCTGCGGCTGCCAGTCCCGGGTCGCTCAACACCGCCTCGATGACAGCATCCGGTGTGCCTTGAAAGACCGGAGAAATCAGCGCGCCAACCGGCTGGCCGGCAGGAGCCAGCGCACCCTTCGGGCGTGAGGCGGCAATTCCCGCCGTGCGGCGCTCAAGATCGTAGGCCGCGTATTTCTCTTGCAGCTCCGGGGTGGTGCCGACCAGAACGGAAGCTGCAACGGCGACTGGCGGCGGCGTCGTTTTCCAGATGCGCAGCCAGTGGGTGCGATAGGCGTCGATGATCCGCGCCTGATATTGACCGAAAGTCTCGCCTTCGGCCTGATCGTGAAGGACGGTTCCTGAAATCAGGCCGATCCCGAGTTCGGCGGCCTGTATCGCTGAATCGAGGCTGGCGGAGCCTTGGCGGATACGGCTGCGAAGGGTGGGGCTATGTGGCGTTACCCGCAACTCGGCTCCCGCAGGCGCGCCCGTGTCCCGCTCCGTAACGATGTGCAGAACATCGCCGGCAATGGCGGCGAGGAAACGCGACTGGCGCCGCTTTGCCTCTGTCCGGGCATCGGTGTCGACGGTTCCGAAAACGGCGTCGAAGGCGCCGTTGGCCCCGGTTGAAATGGCGAGCTCAAGCCGGCCGTCGATCAAAAGATCGGTCGTTCCCGCCGCCTCGGCCAAAAGGATCGGGTCCTGATAACGCATCGGGATGACGGCGGAGCCAAGTGTGATGTGCCGCGTATGCTGACCGACTGCCGCAAAGAAAGGTAACGGGGAAGAAAGATAATGGTCGAAGTGACGCTGATAGGCCCAGCCTGACTGATAACCCAGCCTTTCCGCCTGCCTGAACAATTCTATGCCCTGCCGCAACCCCTGTGCCGGACCGTCATCGTCGTTGAACGACACCCGCGTATTGAAGCCAAGCCGCTGTTTCGGTCGAAACAACCCGGGAAGGTCGCGGGAAGCTGCTGCAATATTCATGCGAGTTGCTCCTTGCGCAGAGCGTGCCGAACCGCGGGAATGCGAACTGTTCCGGCAATGCCCGACGGGATGGAGTTCAGCAGGGACGCGGTATATTCGTGTCTCGGATTGCTGAAAATCTCGGTGACGGCTCCATGCTCGACGATGCGTCCCCGCTGCATCACCGAAACGCTGTGCGCAAGTTGCCGGACCAGGGCGAGGTCATGCGAAACGAAAACATAGGTCAGGCCGAGCTTCGCTTGCAGCGACAGCAGAACCTCGACGATATCCGCCTGCACGCTGACATCGAGAGCGGATGTGGGTTCGTCCAGCACGATCACATCCGGTTTGAGGACCAGCGCACGGGCGATTGCCACACGCTGACGCTGCCCGCCGGAGAGGGCCGATGGTTTGCGCTCCAGGAGGTGCTCGCTCAAGCCGACATTCGCAAGAGCTTCCCGTACCCGCTCGGAGCGCTCTTTCGGCGTCCCGATCTCGAACCGGTCGAGTGGTTCACGAACAAGCTGCTCCACCGTCCATGTCGGGTCGAGTGACGTGAACGGGTTCTGGTAAACCAGTTGAAGGTGCCGCCAGACGGAACGGAGCGAAGCCCGGCTTTTGCTCGTGACGGTCTCGTCGGCAACCGTGATCGTGCCGCTTTCAGGCTCTTCGAGCCCCAGCAGCAGGCGGATCGTCGTCGTCTTGCCGGAGCCGGATTCGCCGACGAGGGCATGGGTCGTGCCCGCCGGAACCGTAAACGAAATATCGTCCACCGCCGTCAGGGTTTTGCCATCGACGGTGAAGCGCTTGGTGACGCCGCTGACGGCAATCTTTGGCGATTTGTCGCTCTCGAGAAGGCTGAACCCCGGATCGCGGAATTTGGCATAACGCTCCGGGTTGAGCGCGGGCACGTCGCCATGGAGTTTTTTGGCATAGGGTGAGGAAGGGGAGGAAAAAACGGCCGACGTCCTACCTGCTTCCTGTACGACGCCGTTCTTCAGCACGACGAGATTGTCTGCCCTCTCCGCCGCTATTGCGAGGTCGTGGGTAATGAGAAGCAGGCTGATATTCAGCTCATCCCGAAGGCGGGAGAGGAGATCGAGGATGCGCTTCTGGATCGTTACGTCCAGCGCCGAGGTCGGCTCGTCCGCCACCAGCAGTGCAGGGCGCGGCAATATTGCGAGCGCGATCAGCACGCGCTGCAACATCCCGCCGGACAATTGATGTGGATAGGAATCGTAGACCCGTTGCGGATTGTCGAGACCCACCTTGGCGAATGTTTCGAGAATAAGTGTCTTGCGGATCGAAGGGTTGACCTCTTCCGTCAGCGCTGCGGCCTCCAGCGCCTGCGAGCCGATTGTTCTCACCGGATTGAGAGAGTTGCCCGGATCCTGCGGCACGAAGCCGATTTCACGGCCGCGAAACGGCCTGAAACGCCGTTCCGGCAATGCCAGAATGTTCTGCCTGTCGAAAACGACCTGACCCGTGGCGTTCGCACCGTTGGGAAGAAGCCGCAGCACGGCTTTTGCGATTGTCGATTTTCCAGAACCGGATTCCCCGATGAGGGCAAGGCTTTCGCCGCGCCCGATTTCGAAACCGACATTATGGACGACCTCCTGCCGCCCGTAGGCAACGGCAAGATTTTCGACCGCGAGGAGGGGCGTCGCGTGTTGTGGAGACGCTGCCACGAACTCGGCAAGGATTGGCGCTGTTTTCAGTGCGATTTGCGAAGCCATCGGCTGATCCTGTTGACAGAGAGGACGGTCACGATCGTAACGAACGCGGGCGCATAAACGAGCCAGGGCCATTTGAGGTAGTCCTTGCCGATTGAAATCAGCAGGCCCCAGTCGGAAGACGGCGGAGGGTCGCCGTAGCCGAGGAAGGCGAGGCTGGCGATCACCAGAATGGACTCGCCGAATTGCAGCACGGCCAGCGGCAGCATCGAGCGGGATGCGTTTGGAAGGACGTGTCTCAAAACGATGTAGCGGCGCGAGCCTCCCAGCAGAAAGGACGCCTCCACGAAGGTCGCCTGACGGGTCTTGATGACCTCGGAGCGAGCCACGCGGGCGAAAAAGGCAATGGCCGATATGCCCGTCGCAATCGCCGCATTGATCGTTTCGAAGCCTATGGCCGTGACGATGATGACCGCGAGCAGGAACTTCGGGATGGACAGCAGCACGTCGACAAAACGCGCAAAGACGATATCCACCCAGCCGCCGAAAAATCCGGCGAGCAAACCGATCAACCCGCCGATGAAAACGCCGATGACGACAGCGACCAGGGCGCTCGATACGGATGATGCTGTGCCATAAACGACCCGTGTATAGAGATCGCGCCCCAGATGATCGGTGCCGAACCAGTGCGCAAAACTTGGCGCAAGAAGCTTGTCGGCCGGAACGCCGTTGATCGGGCTCTGGCTGGTGAACAGTTGCGGCGCAATCGACCAGGCGACGACGATGGCGATGACGAGGAGGGAAAGGGCGACGGTTGCGGTGATGTTGAGAGCTTTCAGCTTCTCGAACGGATTGCTGCCGGAGACCGGGCTGGAGATAAGGCTCATGGTTTGGCCCCCGTTTCAAGGCCAAGCGGCGTGTCGTCGGCGGTTGCCAGGCGACGTTTTCGGCCAACGATAATTTTCACCCGCGGATCGAGCAGCGGATAGAGAAGATCGGCAATGAGGTTGACGACGACGAAGACCACGGCTCCCAGCGAGACGATGGCCTGCAGGACGGGCAGGTCCTGCGTGCTGACGGAGCGCTGTACGAGACTGCCGATGCCGGTGCGGCCGAACACGGTTTCCGTGATCAGCGAATTGCCCAGAAGCTCGCCCACGGTCAGGGCGATAACCGTCACCACCGGCAACGAAGCGGGCTTGAGCAGATGTGTCGTGAAAAGCCTTCTCGGCCCGATGCCGCGGCTGCGGGCAACCGCCGCGTAATCCTGCTCCGCTTCATGATCGAGATTGGCGATCAGGACTTCCGCGATCTGCGCGGAAAACGGTATGCCGATGGTGATCGCTGCAAACAGCGTCGCCCAGAAGCTGTCGGGCTCGATGACCCGGAACAGCCTCAGCTGAAAACCGAAGAGATGGATCAGAAACAGGCCGATGACGAAATTGGGTGTCGACAGGAACAGCGAGGGGAAGGCCCGCAGCAATCCCTGCCCATATCGTTTCGGCACGACCTGCGTGCCATAGGCAACGGCGAAGGCGAGGATCAAGGCGACCGCGAGCCCGGCGGAGGCCAAAACCAGCGTCGATGGCAGCACCTCGGCAATCAGGGTCACGACGGGTCGATTGGAGCGCATGGAAATGCCGAGGTCGCCCGTCAGGAATGCCGACAGGGAGTGCCAGAGCTGCACGACGATCGGCCTGTCCAGCCCCTGTGCAGCAATGATTTCGGCGATCTCCTGTTCCGTAAAGCCGTTCTGCGGGTTGCGCAGAACGCTGGTGATCGGGTCGCCAGGCAGAACGCTGACGACCACGAAGGTGAAGACATAGGCCAGAAGGATGACGACGATCGCCTGGCCGAGCCGCTTTGCGGCGTAGGTTAGATAGGCATTGCTCATGCCGTCACCTCCTTGACGTTACTCGGTGGGTGCTGGCCTCATTCGGCAATGAACGCTGTGTAATAGCTGGCGTAAGCGACACCATTGTAGACTTCGCCCTTCAGCTTCGGCGACTGCACGTAAATGCGCTGAACGATCTGCGTGCGCGGTATGAAGTAGCCCTGTTCCAGCAGATATTTCTGCAGGCTGTCCAGAAGCGGCTTTCGGTCTTCGACGGAACCTGCGCCGGCGATTTTGTCGCGCAGATCGTTGAGCGTCGCATCGCGCTCATCGAGCGCAAACCAGTTCTCGCCATTGTTGGCGTTGGTCAGGATGCTGGCGACGGTGCCGGCGTCGATGAAGCTGCGCGTGACTTCATATGCGGGAACTGCGGCGCCGCCGAATTTGACCTTCTCGCCGTAGGTCACGACATCATAAGCCCTGATGTTGACCTTCCATCCGAGCCGGCCGAGCTGCTGGGCAATCAGCTCATCGACGGATTTCGAGGTTGCCAGATAAGGATTGGAATGGATCGTCAATTCCAGCGGCTTGCCGTCTTTTACCCGAACGCCGTCAGCGCCCTTGACCCATCCGGCTTCGTCCAGAAGCTTCTCCGCCTTGTCCGGATTATAGGCGAGGAGATCGCTGTGATCCGTAGCGCCGGGGACGTTGCTCTGGATGAACGACGTCGCAAGCTTCCAGTCCTGCGTATAGACGGTGTCGATGATTTCCTGACGGTTGATGCCTGCCTGGAGCGCCTGACGCACCTTCACGTCATCATAGGGTTGAAGCTTGGTGTTGACCGCCCAGCCGTTGACGAAGCCGAGATAACGCGGGGTCGCGACGGTGAAACCTTCCTCCTTGAGCGATTTCAGCTCCTGGGGCGAGGCATTGTAGGCGACGTCCGCCTGACCGGACTGAACGGAAGCGACGCGGAGGGATGGTTCCGAAACCAGCTTGTAGGTGATGGTATCGAGATAGGCGGGTCCGGTGTGGCCGACTGCGGCCGGACCCCAATTATAGTCCTTGCGCTTGACCAGAGTGACATGGTCGCCCTCTTTCCAGGACTCCACTACGTAAGGTCCGCTGCCGGCGGTCTTGCTGAGGTCGGCCTGCTGGCCGGCAGGCTGGGCGATGCTCTTGGGAGAGATCAGGATGGAGCCGTGATAGCCAAGGGTTGGAATGAAACCGAGCGTGGGCTTCTTGAAGAATACCTTGACCGTCGTGGCATCGACCGCTTCGGCGTGATCGTAGGTCTTGGGGAAGAGGCCGATCGGATTGATCCCCTCGCTCTTGCGGCCGGCATACCAGATGTCGAGATTGGCGACGACGGCCTTCGCGTCCAGCGGTTCGCCATCCGAGAAAGTCACCCCGCTCTTCAAGTGAAGGGTGAATTCCGTTGCGGTGTCGTTCTGCTCCCAGCGTTCGGCGATCCATGAGCTGACTTTACCTTCCGCATCGACGTAAAGCAGCTTGTCCGTCACATGCCCCCAGATGTGGCCCTGGAAACTGGAGATGGCGCTGTTGTTTGGGATCCAGGTGTCGCCCAGTGAATCGATCAGAAATGTGATGTCACCGCCATCGCGCGGCGTATCCGCCGCCAATGCGCTCAGAGGTGCCGCTGTCGATAAAAACAGCGAGGCGGAGACTGCCAGAGAGGCCGTGAAAAGCAGCCGGCGACGCGACAGGGAGAATGAGAAAGAACGTCTTGTCATGATATGATCCTGAAAAATTCAAAGTTTTTTCGTTGCAATTTCGGCATCTCCTGCGGACGCACATGCGGCCGCCGTCATTGGCAACAGGCATGTCAAACCGGTGCCGCGTCGGCCTTTCAGCCGAGCGGGAGAATGCTTGAATTCATTGGGCAGTCGGGTTGGGCGTCGCGAGGGTTAGCGAGCGGCTCGTGGGAGTTCGCTTGGCTGAGGAGCGCGCCCGCTTCTACATATTCCAGTCATGACGCGGTCCCTCGTTGCGTGTTTATCTTGCCCATAAACTAGCAGCCGGGCGTGAGGGAGAAAGACTGGTTATTCTTTTTCTATCGATTTAGTGAATTATTTTATCGCCATTTTGCCGACTGTTTGGATTGGCGTTTCAGACGCCCTTGAATTGCCGTCTCGTTCCGGCGTTCGATGATGGCCTGGCGACGAAGACGCTTTGTTACGCGGCGTAAATGTCATGGCTTCGAAAACCCTGACGGGCGGCAAGTCGCCGGTGAAAAGCTCGATCTCCACCTTGGCGATCTGGCCGGTCGAACCCTGCGACAGTTTCGAAGTGCCGATGTCGCGGGTCAGGATATTGGGATTGCCATGGATGCAGATGGAATTGTCCACCGCGGCATCCTGTGGCTCGAACCATGCGCCGGTGGCAAGCTGCATCACGCCCGGCATGACGTCTTCACTGATGACGGCGCCAGCGAGACAGCTGCCGCGCGCATTAAAAAGCCTGACGACATCGCCGTCAGCTATTCCGCGGGCCGAAGCGTCGGCCGGATGGATACGGACGGGCTCCCGATCCCTGATCTTGGTCGAACGGCTGAAATCGCCATAGTCCAGCTGGCTGTGCAGACGTTGATACGGCTGATTGCAGACAAGATGCAGGGGATGGAGGCGGGCATCATCGGGCGTCTCCATTCTTGGCGGATACCAGCGCGGATGACCTTTGCAGTCATCATATCCGAAGCTCTCGACAGTCTCGGAAAAGATTTCGATTTTTCCTGACGGTGTCGCCAGCGGCTTCGTCCCGGAGTCGTGAAGGAAAGCGCGCGCCGGGCCACCGTCGTCTGGCTTGACTGGAAGGAGCAGTTCTCCCCGCTTCCAGAAGGTCTCAAAGTCCGGTGCGTCGTGGCCGCCCGCCGCAAGCGCTTGACGGGTCGTTTCGTACAGGAAGGCGAGCCATTCTCCGCTGCTGCGGTTTTCGGTAAAGGCATCGAACCTGCCAAGTTCCCGCGCAATCCCGGCGAATATCTCATAATCGTCGCGTGCCTCGCCGACGGGGTCGATCAGCCGCTTCATGGCGATCATCAGGGGATCGCGATCGGCAGCGCCGATGTCGTCACGCTCAAGCGTGGTCGTGGCGGGCAGCACGATATCGGCATGTCGAGCGGTGGAGGTCCAGGCGGATTCGTGGACGATGATCGTTTCGGGACGTCTGAAAGCCGCCCGCAGCCGGTTGATATCCTGATGATGGTGAAATGGATTGCCGCCCGCCCAATAGACAAGCCGGATATCGGGATAACGAAGCACGTGCCCGTTGTAATGGAACTCGGCACCGGGATTGAGCAGCATATCGGCGATGCGTGCACAGGGAATATAGTCCGGCACGGGGTTTTTGAATTGCTGGAGCGTTGGCAAGGGAACGGCGAGCAGGTTCTTGCCGATATTGCCCAACGCGCCGAGGGAATAGGAAAATCCGCCGCCGTCCAATCCGATCTGGCCGAGCATGGCGGCAAGGACGATGCCCATCCACACCGGCTGTTCGCCATAATCGGCCCGCTGAAGCGAGTGACTGACCGTGATCAGGGTTCTCGAACCGGCCATCCTGCGCGCCAGCTTGCGGATCGTTTCCGGGGCGATGTTGCAGATCGCGGCCGCCCATTCGGGGCTTTTGTGCTGGCCGTCCTCCCTGCCAAGAAGATAGTTTTCGAACCGGTCATATCCAACCGTATAACGCTCCAGAAACCTCCGGTCGTGCAGTCCTTCCGTGACGAGGACGTGCGCAAGCCCGAGCATCATCGCCACGTCCGTACCGGGAGTAATAGGAAGCCACTCGGCACCCGCATCAGCGGGAAAATCGTCCGCCAGGGGGCTGACGAATGTGAAATGCGCACCGCGAGCGCTCGCGCCGGCCAGTTTCTGCCGAACGGTGTGCGTGCTGATCCCTCCGCCGTGGACATCGGCATTCTTGATCGCCATCCCACCGAAGGCAAGCACCAGCTCGCTGCTGCGTTCGATCGCATCCCAGGTCACGCTCTTGCGGTCGAAGCTGTCATACGGTCCAAGCACATGGGGAATTATGACCATGGCGGCGCCGGAACTATAGGTGTTGACGGACCGGACATATCCGCCAAGGACATTCAAGAAGCGGTGAATCTGGCTCTGTGCATGATGAAACCGGCCGGCGCTCGACCAGCCATAAGAGCCGCCGAATACCGCGCTCGGACCATGACGGTCATAGACCCGTCTCAGCTCATCGGCGACCAGCTTCGTCGCTTCGGTCCAGCTGACCTCGACGTAATCGTCAGCGCCGCGTCGCTGCGCGTGGCCGGTCTCGCGTTCAAGCCAGCCACGCCGGACGGCAGGCCGTCTGATGCGAACGGGGCTGTCGGCAATCGCCGGAAGATTGCCCAGCAGCGGTGATGGATGCGGGTCGCCGGGATGGGGCTCGATCTCCAGTCGCCCATTTGCAAGCCGTCCGGAGAATGCCCCCCAGTGGGAACTGTGAGTTTTGAAGGAATTCATCGCATGGCCTCACGATCATCGACTGCAAAGTGGCAATTCTAGTTCGGCAGGATTTTCCCGGGATTCATAATGCCGGCAGGATCGACCGCATGTTTGATGAGCGCCATCAGATCGACCGCCTCGCCATGTTCCTCGCGCAGATAAGCGATCTTCCCAGTGCCGACGCCGTGTTCTCCGGTCGAGGTGCCGCCGACAGACAGCGCATATCGCACCATCTTCTTGTTGATCGCCGCCACTTCGCCGAGCTCTTCCGCATTGCCGGGATCGACCGCGAAGACGACATGATAATTGCCGTCGCCGACATGGCCGAGGATAGCCGCCGGTACGCTGCAATCCTTTAGAAGTTCGCGGGTCTTCAATATGCAGTTGCTGAGCTGCGAGACCGGAACACAGACATCCGATGACCAGCCTTTGGCGTTTGGCCTCTGCGATACGACGGCATAAAACGCATTATGCCTCGCTTTCCAGAGACGATTGCGCTCTTCAGGCGCATTGGCCCACTCGAAATCCTTGCCGCCATGTTCTTCCACGATGGCGGATACCATGTCGACCTGCTCCTGAACGCCGGCGGGCGAGCCATGAAACTCGAAAGCCAACGTATCCTCGATCTTCAGGTCCAACCCGGAATAGGCGTTGACCGCCCTGATCAGGCCACGGTCCATAAGCTCCATGCGGGCGACCGGGATGCCAAGCTGCACGACCTGAATGGCAGCCGCCACAGCCTGCTCGACGCTCTCGAAAGAGCAGAGCGCGGCCGAGATGGTTTCCGGAATTCCGTAGAGACGCAGCGTTACTTCGGTGATGATCCCCAGCGTTCCTTCCGAGCCCACGAACAGCCGCGTCAGGTCATATCCGGCGGAAGATTTTCTGGCGCGGCCGCCGGTTCTGATAATCTGACCGGTCGGCAGCACCACGGTCAGCCCGAGCACGTTTTCCCGCATCGTTCCGTAGCGGACGGCATTGGTGCCCGAAGCGCGGGTTGCGGCCATGCCGCCAATCGAGGCGTTCGCGCCGGGATCGATGGGAAAGAACAATCCCATGTCGCGCAGATATGTGTTCAACTGCTCCCGCGTGACACCGGCCTCAACCGTGCAATCCAGATCGTCAATGCTGATACGGGCTATCTTCGACATGCGCGAAAGGTCGATCGAGACCCCGCCATTGAGAGCCGTCAAATGCCCCTCAAGCGAAGTGCCGGCGCCGAAAGCGATGACGGGCACCCCCTCCGCCGCACATAGCCGCACGATCTCGGATACCTCAGACGTGGTTTCGGCGAAAGCGACCGCATCGGGAAACACGGCTGCATGATGCGCTTCGCCGCGCCCATGCTGCTCGCGCAGTGTCAGTGACGTTGAAAGACGCTCCCCGAGGAGGTTCCGCAGCGATTGGATAAGAGGAGGTGAGAGGTCAGGCATGAGAAGATTCCATGGGAACCTGGCAGCAGAATGCTGCGACAGACTTCAAACATTGAAAGCGAAGCGCCCCGCCCGGTAAAACGCCGGGATTGTCTCCGCCTTCTTGCGGCGATATCAGGCGGCGAGCTTTTCGCCCCTGAGATGACGCTCGAGAAACGGAAGGCTGTCCTGTCCCCAGTAGAGTTCATCCTGATAGCGATAGGTCGGCACCCCGAACACACCGGCTGTCCTCGCCGCTTCGAAGCTGGCCTTTTGCAATGCTGCAACCGCATCGCTTTGGCCGTGCTCATCGAGGGCTGCAGCATCAAAGCCTGCGGCTGTCGCAATTGCCCGGCGGACGTCCGCCTTGCCGATGTCTTCACCGCGAACCCAGAAGGCTTCCTGAAGCGCAACTGCCAGCTTCAGCCAGTCCTCGCCGGTTTCGACGGCCGCGGCAACCATCAGGCCTGCCGGTGCGGGATCCGAGAGCGCGGCGCGATTGTCGAAATTCAGCACTTTTCCGCGCAATGCCGCCCAGCGCTTCAGATCCCTGATCCAGTAGGCGCGTCTGGCCTCCGGCCGGTTTCGCGAATAAATGCCGCCATTTTCCTCGATCAGCGGAATGACATGAGGGCGGATCGTGGCGCCCTGTTCTTTCGCCAGCGCAGCAAACGGTTCAAGACCGATGAAGGCCCAAGGAGAGCCGATGCTGAAAAAATAATCGATCGTCTTTGTCATTGTCTGCTGCTTTCAGTTGGGTTGATCGTTGGAGGCGGCCGTGTCGAAGACGGAGAGCGCACAGTCACGCGCAATCAGCACTGCTTTGGGATCGCGCCCGACGGCGACGGTCGCTAAGGCCCCTTCGTAGAGAAGCGAAAGATGGGCGGCGGCAATCTCCACGGTGCTGCCGGCTCTTGCCAGAACAGCGGCAAACACGTCCCTGACCTTCGCCTTATGGGCGCGCGCGACGACCACGACGCGCTCGGATTCGCCATGTTCCGCAACCGCAAGAGCGAAGGCGCAGCCGCGAAAATCCGGGCTGTCGGCCTTTTCGTGGAGCTGCTCGAAGATCAACCGGATCTGCTCTTTCGGAGCCATGTCCGCATCCAGCACTTTCTGAAGCGAATAAATCACGCGCTCATGACGCGCTTCCAGATAGGCCGCAACGAGGTGATCCTTCGACGGGAAATGCCGGTAGAGCGTCGCCTTCGCAACATTCGCTTCTTCGATGATCCGATCTATGCCGACAGCCCGGATGCCCTCGCGATAGAAGAGCGTGCCGGCGGCGGCGAGGATATGGTCTGATATGGCTTCTCGCATTATCGTTTCACACTGTCGTTTCAAAAGTCGCACTGCTACAGGCCGCCGGTCATGAAGAAGCGACGGGATTGGCATGCGCCGTCCGGTCCGGGGCGGCGATGAGAGACGTGATTGCATCGAGTGGCAGCGGCTTTGAAAACCCGCCCTGATGCGCCAGTTTTCCGGCAAGCGTTTGAACGGCTTCGTTATAGGGCGTCGGAACATTGTGAAGCCGGCCCAGCAGAACGATTTCGCCGTTGAGGAAATCCACTTCGCTCGAGGCTCCGCGCCTGAAACTCTGCCAGGTCGATTGCTGGCCCGGATGAATTCCGCTGTTCGGCGCAACCCGCCAGTTCGAAATGTCGACGGTTCGCTCGGAGGGCGAGGCAAGGGTGTAGCCTGCCGCTTCCAGCACATGGCGGGCCTCATCCACCAGAGCGGCGCTGATCCTGTCGTTCAGATCGGCCGAACCGTCGAAAAGTTCGAGGACGTTGCGAACGTTGTGAAGGAGCTTCGCTGCTTTCCAGCGGCGGATATCGTCGCTTGCCTCGGCAAGATATCCTGCCCTGTTCAGGTCCGCCGTGACCTGCGCGGTCACGGCATCCTGTCCAAGCGGAAAGCGCCCGACTGTCACGATGCCCAATTGCGGCTCGCCGCCCACCACCACCTTGCCGGTTTCGGTGAACCGCGCCGGTGTCAGAATGCTTGCACCATAGACCCGGGCAAATGTTCTCAGGGCATTCGCTTCTGTCGCCAGTCCGTTTTGAAAAGTGACGATAGGCAGATTTGCCGCTGCCGGTGTCGTCGCGTTCGAGACGCTTTGCCAGGACCAGAAGGCGAGCGCGCTTACGGCATCCTGAGCTTTCACCGTGAGCAGGAGGATATCGTCCGGCGTCAATTCCGGAAGATCCGTCAGGTCGAAAACCTTCAGATCGATCTGCCGCGTCTCCGCCGGGCGCTGGAAGGTGAGGCCGTGCTGCCTGATATGGCTTATTTGGGCGCCCCGCCCGAAAAGCGCATAATCAATGCCGGAAAGTGCGAACTGCGCTGCAAGGCTCGCGCCCACCGCGCCGGCGCCAATGATAACGTAACGTGGCATCTGTCGTTTCTCGTCCTGTCTTTTACACTCCGGATTTTCCGGAGGATTTCGGTTATTGATTGGTTCGGCGGTCTGTGCGGGCGGCGATTGAGGACGGTGGCGGGATGCGGTTCAGAAGCAGTCTGGAACGGATCGTAAGGCCTTCGAGAGGCATAAAGGAAGACCGGTCATTCTATATCTACTAATTTTATAGAAAATCAGTTCCCGAAATCGGCGATTTCGGGAGAGATTGCGCTGCCCCTGGCCGGCGCGTCGCATTGCCGAGCCGGAGGCGCCTCTGCGTTCAATACCGTCAGCCGCAACGGAGTTTATTTGATGCCGAAACCGAGGCGACGCAATGTCTGGCTCAGTTCCGCGCGACCCTTCAGCGCGGCGGCGTTCTCCACACGCTGGGCGATGGGCGCCGTCCAGCCGTTTTGCGGCAGGCCCTGTTTTTCCTGAAACACCTTCAGGACCTCATCGTAAGAATTGAGATCGTCGCGCGCCGGTTCCGAATAGGTTTCATGAAACAGAATGGATGATTGCGACAGGCGCGGTTTGACATCGGTTTTCACCGCCGGGTCGGGATAGCCGACCGTCAGGCCAAAGACGGCAACCGTCTCGGGGGGAAGGTTCAGTTCGCGGGACACGTCCTCCGGTCTGTTGCGGATACCGCCCACATAGCAGGAGCCAAGACCGAGTGAATCAATTGCGGCAACAGCATTCTGCGCTGCCAGCGCCGCATCGATGGCGCCGATCAGGAAACTTTCCAGATAATCCAGCCCTTCGCCTTTGTTTCCCTGGTTTGAAGCGACCGTGCGCAGCCGCTTCAGGTCGATAAGCCAGATGAGGAAAACAGGTGCATCCTTTATATGGGCGTTGCCGCCAGTGAAGCCCGCCAGACGTGCCTTGCGCTCCTTGTCCTGAACCGCCACCACGCTCCACGCCTGAAGATTGGACGATGTCGGTGCAGATTGCGCGGCTGCGACCAGAAGTTCCAGGCTGCCCTGTGGCAGAGCTTTCGGCAGATAGGCGCGGGCGGTGCGGTGGTTCAGCAAGGCGTCGATGGTGTCGTTCCAGAAAGGCGGAGAAAAATCGGTCTGCGTTCCATAGCGGGCTTCAACACGCTGCTGCGGTATTTCCAGTTTGGTAATCGGACTGGTCAGGTTCATCGCTAAGAAACTCCGTAATGCTGGTGATGGACCGCAGGGCCCATGGCGGGGATTGGAAAGCCTGTGAGATGTATCATTTGATATGCTTCACCGACCCATCTGCCGAGCAATGTCCTACTCAATCCCGATTTTTCAGTGAAACAACATTTCCACGGGAATTCAAAACGAAACGCCAGTGCGATTTCCTCTCATTCGCCATCGGCCGCAGGGAAGCAACGAGGATTTGGGCAAAATGGATAATTCGGCACAAATTTTGGCGCGTGTTTGCATGCGTTCTGAAATAAAATTCTGCAAGAAATGTTTTCTTTGGCGGCAAAGAAGAATTTTCTTCTTATGGAAACCCTGATTTGCCCTGATCCTTTCGTCATCGAAACGACGTTTTCAAACGGGGATTTTCATGACGATTGGACGCCGCCAGTTCAACAGGATGCTTCTTCTGGCAACGGCAGGAACGACCCTGCCGGGGTCGCTATTCGCAGCGAATGGCGACGCGGGCCGGCCCGTCTCCGGCGGCACGCTCAGGCTGCTCTATCGTGTCGATCCCGGCAACGCGCTTTTTGCCATCAACACCTCATCGGGGACCGGACAGGCAATCGGCCCGAAGATCGTTGAAGGTCTTCTGACATTCGATTTCGACCTGAAGCCGCAACCGCTGCTGGCAACGGAATGGTCCGTTTCGGATGACCATCTTCGTTATACGTTCAAACTTCGCCCAAATGTGAAATGGCACGATGGTCGGGACTTCACCTCGGAAGACGTCGCGTTTTCGATTTTCCGTCTGAAGGAAGCCCATCCGCGCGGCCGCATCACCTATCAGAACGTCGAGGCGGTGGAGACGCCGGATCCCCTGACCGCCATTATCGTGCTGTCCAAACCGGCGCCATTTCTGATTGCCGCGCAATCGAGTTCGGAATCGCCGATCGTGCCCAAGCATATTTTCGAAAAGCTGAAACCAGCCGATGGCCAGACATTGCAGACCGCGATTGGCACCGGCCCTTTCAGGCTGACGGAGTGGACGCCGGGCAGCCATCTGATCTTCGAACGAAATCCCGACTATTGGGATGCCGGCAAACCTTATCTCGATCGCATCATCCTGCGCATCATCACCGACCCGGCCGCGCGGGCGGTGGCGCTGGAAACGGGAGAAGTGGATATTGGCGACAACCCGGTGCCGCTGGCGGATCTAGAGCGATTGAAGCAGAATCCAGATCTCGTTCTGGATACGAACACCTATGCTTATGCGGGCCCGCAGCAGCAGCTGTTTTTCAATTACGATAACGAAGTCTTCCGCAAGAAAGACGTCCGTCTGGCCATTGCGAAGGCGATCAATCTCGATGAAATCGTCAATGTGGCGCTCTTCGGTTATGCGCAGATTTCGCCGAGCCCGGTCAGCACCGCCCTGCCGAACTGGTATGATGCGTCCGTCAAGGCCCATGCCTATGATCCCCGGGAAGCGGAAAAATTGCTCGATGCGGCGGGATATCCCCGCAAGGACGACGGCAAGCGTTTTCCGGTGCGGTTGACATATAATTCCTATCTGACGCCCGGCTTTGCCGATGTCCTTCGCAGCCAGCTTGAAAAGATCGGCATCGCTGTCGAAATCCGCAAATACGACCTGCCGACCTATCTGAAGACGGTCTACACGGACCGCGCCTTTGATCTGGTGGTGGAATCCCTTTCCAACACCTTCGATCCGTCGCTTGGCATCCAGCGCGCTTACTGGAGCAAGAATTTCAAGATCGGGCTGCCCTTTTCCAACGCGGCCAACTACGCCAATCCGGAGGCGGATGAGCTTCTCGAGGCGGCGGCGATCGAGCCCGATCCGAAAAAGCGCTGGGTGACCTGGAGCAGGTTCCAGCATCTCATCCATGACGACGTCGCCTCGGTCGATCTTGTGGCGGCGGGAAGCCAGATCGTGGCGCACAGGCGCGTCCGGAACTACGTCACCGGCGCGCAGGGGCTGAACTGGAGTTTCGGCGATCTATGGCTCGATCCGACCGCTTGAAACCCGATGTGAAAAACCAGAATTTGTCAGGAGGATATGCAATGTCCGTAAATGCCGTAACCAAAGACCGTCTCATCGAGTGGCTGACAGATGGCAAGGAACTTGCCGTTCTCGACATTCGCCCCGCAGACGAGGTGGGGTACGCTTCTCCATTGTTTGCGACCAACCTTCCGGCCGAAAGGCTGGATGCGGAGATCGACCGCTTCATTCCGCGTCCTGTCGTGCGTACCGTTCTGGTGGACGATGGCAAGGGAAGCGCGGAGCAGGCGGCGGAACGGCTGGCCGCCAGAGGCTGGAGCGATATTCATTTTCTGCGGGGTGGAATTCCGGCATGGATCGACGGCGGCGTCGACGCCCTGCCGACATTCGATATTCCCGGCGTTCCTTTCGTCCAGAAGGTCCGGGGTGAAAAGAACACGCCCGTGGTTTTCGCCCGTGAACTGAAGGCGTGGCAGGAAGCCGGCGAAGATGTTGTCGTCATCGACACCCGCACCATAGCGGAATATGAAAAGGCGCATGTGCCGGGCGCCATCGGCGTACCCGGGGCCGAGCTTCTGCTGCGGTTTTCCGACCTCGTGCCATCGCCCAAAACACGGGTTGTCGTCTCCTGCGCGGGCCTTCCCCGTGCTATCCTCGGCGCGCAGACCTTGATCGACGCCGGTGTTGAAAACGATGTCAGCTATTTGCACGATGGCACGCGCGGCTGGACGGATGACGGGTTTGAGCTGGAAACGGGGCGCTCGCAGATATATCCGTCCGCCAGCGACGACGCGAAAAATATCGCTAAGGCGCGTCTGGAGGCGTTTTCCCGCGATGACGGGCTGCAGTTCATCGATCGCGCCACGGCCGAGACATGGCTGCGGGACACGGCGCGAACGACCTATTTTCTCGACGTCAGAACACCGGAAGAATTCGCGGCCTCCCACCTTAAAGGTTCGATTTCTTCGGAAGGCGGCCAGCTTCTCGGTGTCGCCTATCGCACCATTGCCGTGCGCGGCGCCCGGGTCATTCTGGTGGATGACCTGCTGGGCGCCCGCGCGAGGGTCGTTGCCCATTGGCTGAAACGCCGGGGCTTTGAAATCGCTCTTCACGTTCACGACTTCGAGCAGGGTGCCGAGGCGGCAGCCGCATAGGTTTTCCTGAAGGCTACCGGCACTTTTACGTCTGCGATTGCCGCCGCGCCTATCCCGTTTCATGAAGAGCCGATCTGAGCTTTCGGCAGGCGCGGCGATGAGATTGTGAGGGGCAGGGCTGTTACGACCACCGGCACGATCAGTGCGAACCATGCTGCTCCGTAGCCAAGATGATCGACCAGAAGGCCGAATATATAGGGGCCGATTGCCATGACACCCAGGCAGATCGTGGAAGCGAAGGCAATCGTCGACGCTATCGACCCTTTCGGTGCGCTTTCGGCGATCTGAAGAAGATATAGTGGAAACCACCCGATCCCGAATATTCCCAGCACGACAAGCACAATGGGGATAATCGGCGTCGGGGTGCCGATGGGCAGAGCCGCGAGGATTGCGGCAGCGCCTGCGGCAATGACGGATACCAGGCCGAAGGATTGCGTGCGAAGGCCGGGCCGGAAGCGGTCGCTGAGCCATGGCAGCAAAATCCGGCCAGGAATGCCCGCAAGCTGCGTTGCGGCAAACATGGACGATGCGGCAAAAAGGCCAAGCCCCAATCCATCCGCCATGAAGCCGATGACGTGTGCGGTGAGGGTGAATTGAAATGCCGACATGGCGATACCAAGCCGTAATACGGGCCAGAAGCTCGGATTCTGCCCGACCTCGCGGGCGAGTCTTGCCAGGGGAAGCGGGCGCTCGGTTTTTGCGGCCACATCGCCTCCCTCGCGATAGAGACCCCAGAAGAGTGCGGCGCCCATGACGGAAACACCGGCGCAGAGCCATGCTGCCGCATGCCATCCGTAACGAACCGCCAGGAACGGGAGGAGGGCGGCCGCGATCATCGTTCCGAAAGGAACCGCGGCCTGCCGAAACCCTGTCGCTATGCCGCGTTTGGCAGGCGGGAACCAGCGCATGATCGCCCGCGTGCCGCCCGGTTGGACAGCGGCATAGGTGCCGCCCAGAAACGCGATGCACAAAAGCAGCGCCGGCAGGCTGTTTGCGAATGCCGCCGCGCAGGCCATCGCAAGCGCCATGCCAAGCATGGCAATGCCGACAATGCGGCGCTCGCCGTGAATATCGATGGCGCGGCCGAGCGTGAACATCGTCACGATCTGCACACCGTTCATGACGGTCACGGCCAGTGATGCGGATGCGAGGGAGATGCCGAATGCTTCCCGCCAGAAGGGCACGAGGATGTAAATCCCCTGCGATACGAACGAGCCGGCGGTTTGCGTTGCGACGGCGACGGCAAGGACTGCCCAGATCCGGCGGTTGGCGGCTGGCGTGGGCGAGGTCGAGGAAATCTGTGAAGACACGAAAAGCTCCTATCGAGAGTTTTCGTGCAATAGCGCTCGCGAGGACCCGATAGAATTAGGGGCTTGCGCATTTCAGCGATAACAGCTTGTTATGCAAAACATGCGCTCATTGGATCCCGAGGCCGTCGAGGCTTTTCTTCTCGTTGCCGAATTGCAGTCGTTCACACGGGTTGCAGGCGTGATGAACACGTCACAGGCGGCGATATCGCTGCGCCTGCGCAGGCTTGAGGACATGCTGGGGCATCGTCTCGTCGAACGGACGCCGCGCCGCGTGCGTTTGACGGCGTCCGGCGAACGTTTTCTGGAGCCCGCGCGGGCTTATGTCGCGGCCGGCCGTCGTGCGCTCGATGTCTTTGGGCAGGAGCCGACCCGTCTCGCGATTGGTTTCACGCATCATTTGATCGGGGCCGACCTGCCCCGGATACTCCGGGTGATCAGCGAGCGTGAGACGAGCGTTACACTTCATCTGCGCACGGCCGGCACCAGGACCCTGCTTGAACTCTACGATGCCGGCGCGCTCGATGCGATCGTCGTGTTGCGGCATGACGATATCCGCCGCGATGGCGAGTTGCTGTTTCAGGAAAGCTTCGGCTGGTACTGCAGCGCGGATTTCGATCTGCCTTCGAACCTGCCGGTACCGCTGGTGCTTCAACCGGAGCCCTGCAATTTGCGAGCCATGGCCCTTCGGGCGCTGGAGGCGGCGGACATTGCCTGGCGTGAGGTGTTCGTCGGAACCGGGGCAACGGCGGTGGGAGCGGCTGCCGAAGCCGGGATCGGCGTCGCACTGCTGGCGCGAAGTGTAGCGCCTGCCGGTCTGCGGGAGGTGAGGGACGGCCTGCTTCCACAGCTTTCAAAACTGGACGTGGTGATGATTTCCGCGGTCACCGGCGATCACGCGAACGCCGTGCTGCGACGGATCACGCGGGCATTTCAGTCCCCTCGAGCCTGAATGGCCTATTTTCGAATTTCATCTTCGACCGTGATTGAATCTCATTGGCAACCTTACTAACATGTTAGATACATGCATTGGAGGTTCGCTCATTGGTAGAGAAAAAGAAAAAGGATGGCCGTAGCCTGAGAAATGCGGAGGGGCACGTCAATCAGAGAGACCGCGCCTATTCCAGTTTCACGGAGCACCTTCTTTCCCGCCAGCTTCGCCCCGGACAATTTGTTTCGCAACGGCAATTGGTCGAGCTTACCCAGTTGCCGCTTGCGGCGATCCGTGAGCTGATCCCGCGTCTTGAGGCCGAAGGGCTGCTGGTGACGGTTCCGCAGCGTGGCATGCAGATCGCCCAGGTCGATCTCAATCTGGTGCAGGATGCATTTCAGGTCAGGCTGTTTCTGGAAAAGGAGGCGGTTCAGATATTTGCGAGGCTGGTTAGCGATGAGACGCTGGAGGCCATCCGACAGGAACATCTGGATATCATCGATGCCTGCAATGCCGAGCCGGACGCCAATCACGTCTCCAGAGCCCTTGTGGACAGGGCGCAGGAGCTGGATTCCCGATTTCACCACGGGATGATCGATTCCCTGCAGAATTCGATCCTCACCAATATCTACCGTGTGAACGCCATAAAAATCCGGCTGATCCGCCAGGCACATACGCAGCTCAATCCTCCGCTCGTCCTGCCCACGATGTACGATCACCTGAACCTTCTCGATGCGATTGCCTCACGCGATCCGGCCGCTGCAGCCGCCGCGATGGAGCAGCATATTCACAATGCCAAAAACCGCGCGATCGCACGGTAGCGGCTCTTCTGGCGGGCCTTTCGGGCCGTTTCCCTACGCTTGGGGCAGCCACGCCAGAGCGTGACGTCCAATGAAACCGCTGCCGAATGCATAAGGGCGCCGCAGGTGAATGTCACTATCAATCATAGTAACATGTTAGCTATTGCGGCAGTGAAATTTTCCTGCTAGCTTCCGTCTGTCTTGAGGGAGGAGATGCGGTCGCGCAGCAAATCCGCGCCGACCGGGAGGGAGAGGTATGCGCCCGCATTCTCATCCGGGGGCGATACGTCATTGAGGAAAATAACCGAGATTTGGGAGGATATGATTGACATGAAATTTTTCAGAAACAGTCTGGCGGCGGCGTCAAAAATGGCAGCCCTTGCATCATGCGTCGTTTTTACCGGTTCGATTGCGGGAGCCGCCGATTTCAACTGGCGTTCACAGGAAGGCCAGACAATAAATGTTCTGTTCACGAACCATCCCTGGCCGAATGCCATCAAGGATATGACCAGTGAATTCACGGAAAAGACCGGCATCAAGGTTCGCGTCGAGATTCTCAACGAAGACCCGATCCGCGCACGTCTGTCGACGCTCATGCAGGCGAGGTCATCCGATGTCGATGCCTTCATTTCGCTGAAAATCCGTGAGGGCGCGGTCTACAACAAGGCTGGCTGGTATGCCGATCTCAACCCGTTGCTGAAGGATGCAAGCCTGACCTCGCCGGATTTCAATTTCGAGGATTTCGGCGAGGGGCTGCGCAAGAACGAGATTTTTGATGGCAAGCTGACCGGCGTGCCGATCAATGTCGAAGGTCCGCTGTTCTACTGGCGCAAGGATATTTTCGCCAAGTGCAATGTTCCGGAACCGCAATATCTCGAAGACATTCCCGCCGCTGCAAAAACAATCTCGGAATGCGACAAGTCGGTCAACGCCTGGACGGCGCGCGGCGTGCGCAATGCGATACCCTATCCGATGGCGTCTTTCGTCTTCAATCTTGGCGGCGACTTCAAGTCTGCGGACAAGACCAAGCCGGGTCTGTGCCAGGAAAAGACCATAGCCGGCCTGCAGATGTATGGCGATCTTCTGAAAACCTATGGCGCCGTCGGCGCTTCCAACCATTCCTTCCCGCAGGTCGTCGAGCTTCTCGGCCAGGGGAAGGTCGCCATGACGCATGAGTCCTCCAACGAATTCTCCAATATCGTCAAATTCCCCGGCCGTGCTGAAGATCTTGCTATCAAGGTGCTGCCGCCCGGCAAGGAAACCGGCATTTTCAAGCCCGTCGCCTTCGGCTGGGGTCTGTCGATGTCGAATTTCTCCAAACGCAAGGAGGCCACCTGGCTGTTCATGCAATGGGCGACGTCGCCGGAAATCGAGGCCCGTCTCATTCAGGCCGGTGTCGCGCCGCCACGCAGCTCGGTCTTTGACGGTGCGGATATGAAAAAATTCACCGACGAATTGCCGATCCGCAAGAGCTGGGCCGACGCCATCAGGCAGATTAGCAAGACCGGCACCGGCGACTACGCATCGCCGACCGACAAGGTGCCGCAGACCCGCGAGATCATCGGCAAGGTGGTTCAGGATTATCTGCTCGGCAACAATACGATCAAGGATGGCGCCTGCGAGGCGGACAAGGCCCTGTTCGCCCTGCAATAATTCGCCGGCTCCAGGAATTCCTCCCGGGAAATCCGGTTCCGTACTGCAAAGTCCGGAGCCGGATCCCCGGCGGGAAATATTGCTCTCCCCAATCGTTGCACAAGCCGCCGGTCAGTTTCACGGCGTGCGACCTGGCGCGGCTTGGGGCAAGCAATTGCAGACACAAATATCATTTTCATGAGGGATCCCCGTGTGATGACCGCTCCGATGCCTTCCCGCATCTCCGGCCCCGGCCAGACCGTTCTTTCCTTTCGCTGGATGATGGCGCCCGCCGTGGCATTCGTCGGCTTGATGATCGTTTTCCCCATTCTTTATGCGATCTGGATTTCGCTGCGCGAAAACTCGCTCGGCATGGATGATCGTTTCGTCGGTCTTGCGAATTATCTTGAGCTGCTTTCCGACGGGGAATTTCACAACGCCTTCATTCTGACATGGGTGCTTTATGGACTCGCGCTCGCCATGCAGATGGTGATCGGCACCTGGCTTGGTTTCACCCTCAACCGGGTGCGTAGCGCGCGCAATCTCGTTCGCACGGTGGCTGTCATGCCCTTCATGATGCCGCCGGTGGTCGTGGGCATGATGGCGATCGTCATTCTCGATCCGGCCGTCGGCGTCGCGAACTGGCTGCTCGGGGAGGTGGGGATTGGCCCGAGCCTCTGGCTCGCCGATCCCAAGTGGGTCCTTCTGACGGTTGCCGCCGTCGACACATGGCAATGGTCGCCGCTGATCGGACTTCTGGTTCTGGGCGGCCTTCAGTCCCTGCCGACGAAGGTGTTCGAGGCGGCGGAGATCGATGGCGTGATCGGCTGGAAGAGGCTCGTTCACATCACCCTGCCGTTGCTTGCGCCGACGCTCCTGTCCGCCGCGATCCTGCGGTCGGTCGATCTGCTGCGTTTCTTCGACGTGATCTACATCACAACGCGCGGCGGGCCGGGCAATGCGTCGACCACGCTCAATATCTATGCCTACCAGCAGGGCTTCGAGTTTTCCCGTTTCGGCTACGCCTCGGCCGGCATGATCACGCTCGCGGCCGTCGTCATGGTCACCGTCGTCGCCTTTTCCCGGCTGCGACAGGCCGTCACCTGGTAAATCGAGGAGGAATTTTCATGCACGAACACGAGGCATACCAGCCTTCCCTTGCCGAAAGACTGCGCGGCGGTCTGAGCACCGCCATTCTGGTCATCGCCGCGATCACCCCGATCCTCTGGATGATCCTGTCGTCCTTCAAGGATCGTTACGAGGTGACGAAGCTGCCGCCGAGCCTCTTTTTCACGCCCACCCTGGACAATTACCGGCAGCTTTTCGAGCGCACGGAATTTCTGTCCAATACGCTGAATTCGCTCATCGTTTCGACCGGCGCGACGTTGCTCGGCCTCCTGCTCGCATTTCCGGCGGCCTTTGCGGTCTCCTGGCATCGCACCACATGGCCCGCGACACTGGCGCTGTTTTCACGCATGGCGCCGGGCACGCTGTTCCTGCTGCCCTGGTTCATCATCTTTTCCGAACTCGGGCTTGTCGGTTCCTACACGGTGTTGATCCTCACCCATGCCGTCATCGCCATGCCGGTCGCCCTGTGGACGATGCTGCCCTATTTCGACGCCATGCCGCGCGAACTGGTGGAAGCCGCCCAGATGGACGGTTGCCGTCCGCTGTCGGTGCTCTGGCGCATCGTTCTTCCGGTGGTCATGCCCGGCGTGGTGGTGTCATCCATTCTCTGCTTCATCTTCACCTGGAACTATTTCTTGTTCGCTCTGGCGCTCTCCGGCTTCGACACCAAGACCGCCATCGTCGCGTCGTTCAATTTCATCGGCGAGGGCGTCACCAACTGGGGTGCGCTGATGGCCGCCGCAACCATGATCGCTCTTCCGCCGCTCATTCTTACCCTGCTCGTCCAGCGCCGCCTTGTCGCGGGCCTGTCCGCAGGGGCAGTCAAAGGATAATTCCATGGCCACTCTTTCCATTCAGAACGTCGTCAAGGCTTACGGCGCGCACCTTGTCATCCATGGCCTCTCCTTCGATATTGTCGATGGCGAGTTCATTGTCTTCGTCGGTCCTTCCGGCTGCGGAAAATCGACGCTGCTGCGCATGATTGCCGGCCTGGAGAATTTTCAGGAGGGTTCGATCTCCATTGACGGAGCGGTCGTCAACAGGCTTCGTCCCTGGGAGCGGGATGTGGCGATGGTGTTTCAGGAATATGCGCTTTATCCGCATATGACCGTGGAAAAGAACATTGGCTTTGCCCTGCGGATGAACGGTGTGCCGGAGGCGCAGGTGAAGCAGCGCGTCGAAGACGTGTCGCGCACCCTGCAGCTTACCCATCTGCTGAAGCGACGCCCGCGCGAGCTTTCCGGTGGCCAGCGCCAGCGTGTGGCGATGGGGCGCGCCATGGTGCGCGGACCGAAGGTTTTTCTCTTCGATGAGCCGCTCTCCAATCTCGACGCCCAGCTGCGTGTCGATCTGCGTGCGGAAATCAAGCAGCTTCACCAGCGGCTCGGCAGCACCATGATCTATGTCACCCACGATCAGGTGGAAGCCATGACCATGGCCGACCGTATCGTCGTGCTGAAGGACGGTCACATCCAGCAGATCGGTGCGCCGCAGGAGCTTTACCGCAACCCGAGAACCCGTTTCGTCGCCGGTTTTATCGGTGCGCCGGCCATGAATTTCCTGCCCGTGCAGCTTTCGAAGGGGGTCGCAACCCTGCCGGATGGCACGCGCATCCCCGTTTCGGTCGAACGCCGGGATTATGAAGGTGCTGCGGAACTCGGCGTGCGGCCAGAACATCTTTCGCTGGATTCGGCCCATCGGGCTTCGTCTTCCGCCACGATTTCCGGTCCCGTTCAACTGATCGAACCATTGGGGGCCGACACGCTCGCCTTGCTGGATATTGCCGGCAACCGGCTGAATTGCCGCCTGCCGGGCGATATGGCGCCTGCACCGGGCGAAATCCTGACCATGAGCTTCGATCCCGATCGCTGCGTTCTGTTCGATCAGGCCGGTGCACGTATTTAATTCCGATTTTCCGAGAGACACTGCAATGAGCAAGACCGTACTGGTAACGGCAACGAATTATTCCCGCTATTGCGCGGACGCCAAGGCGATGCTGGAGGCGGAAGGTATCGATGTCGTTGAAAACGGCTTCGGGCGGCCGATGACATTTGACGAATTATCGGCAAGACTTGGCGATGTCGATGCCGTTATCGCCGGTGTCGATACCTGGAACGACCGTGTTTTCGACCTTGCCCCGCGACTGAAGGCGATTGCGCGTTTTGGCGTCGGTGTCGATAATATCGATATCGATGCGGCCCACCGGCATGGCATCGCGGTGACGAATGCGCCGGGCGGCAATGCCAATGCGGTGGCCGAGCTGACGCTCGGGCTGATCCTTTCGGCAATGCGCCGGATACCCTATCTGCACGATGCCTTGCGCGGTGGCGCGTGGGACCGTTTCGTCGGGCAGGAACTGATCGGCCGCCGTGTCGGTCTCCTCGGTTTCGGTAACATCGCCCGCAAGATCGCGCGCAAGCTCTCCGGTTTCGATGTGGAGGTGATCGCTTACGACAAGTTTCCCGACCAGGCTGCCGCAACGAAGCTTGGCGTGCGGATGTGCGAGATGGATGAGGTGCTTTCGTCTTCCGACATTCTCGTGATGATGATGCCGAGCCTGCCGGAGACGCGCCGTCTCATGGATGCGGGCCGTTTTGCCCGGATGAAACCCGGCTCGATTTTCATAAACACGGCACGCGGCGCCCTTGTGGATGAGAAGGCGCTTTACGACGCCATCGTCAGCGGCCATCTTCAGGCAGCGGCGATCGATGTCTATGAGATGGAGCCTGCCTTGCCCGATAATCCGCTCTTCACCCTGCCGCAGATCGTCACCACGCCGCATACGGCCGCGGAAACCTATGAAACCTACACGTCTATCGGCCGGATTACCGCCGAGGCCGTGATCGATGTGCTCGCGAACCGCCAGCCACGCAACCAGCTCTGATCCACGCCGGCAAGGCTTCCGCATCGGAATGCCGGAACCACATATGTTTGACAGGACGAAAACAATGACCAAGCGTATCGAAGGCATCATTCCCGTGATGATTACCCCCTTCAGGGGCGACAAGATAGATTTCGAGGGCGTCGCCAATCTCGTGGAATGGTACATCGCCAATGGATCGGACGCGCTGTTTGCCGTTTGCCAGTCTTCTGAAATGATGTTCCTCACCCTTGAGGAGCGCGTGGAACTGGCTGCTTTTGTTAAGAAGGCCGCAGCCGGCCGCATTCCCGTCATTGCCTCGGGCCATATCAGCGAGACGCTTGAGGATCAGCAGAAAGAGCTCAATGCCATCGCGCAGACGGGTGTTGACGGCATGGTGCTTGTCACCAACCGGCTGGATGCCCGGCAGGAGGGCGGTTCGAAGTTTCTCGACGATCTCGGCTGGCTCCTGGAGCGTCTGCCTTCCGACCTGCCGCTTGGTCTCTACGAATGCCCGGCGCCCTATCGCCGTCTCATGACCGATGCCGAAATTTCCTTCTGCGCCAATAGCGGTCGCTTCGTTATCCTCAAGGATGTCTCCTGTGATCTTGAAACGGTCAAGCGGCGTGTAGCGCTCGCCGCGAATACGCCGCTCGCCATCGTCAACGCCAATGCGGCGATTGCATTCGACGCCATGAAAGCGGGATCGCGCGGTTTCACCGGGGTCTTCACCAATTTCCATCCCGATCTCTACAAATGGCTGCTGACGGAAGCCGGCCGGCAACCGGAACTGGCTGACGAGCTGTCGGTCTATCTGGCGCTCGCCGCCATGGCGGAGCCTATGGGCTATCCCAAACTGGCGAAGCTCTATCACCAGCGCCTCGGCACCATAAGCGACATCGAAAGCCGTGCGGTGACGTTCGATATTCAGGAGCGTTTCTGGGCGATAGAGGCTCTTCTGGACAAGATCATGCAGGGCACGGAGGAATTCCGGCGGCGCATATCCAGATAGCGGGTTCCCCTGTCATCAACAGGCAGACAAATGCGGAAAACAGTTCTGCCGGCCATGTCATGTCATGTCAGGCCCAGCCCTTCAGCGCCCGCCCGGAATAATAGCTGGGCGTGGTGGCGCGGTAGATCGGTATGCTGGCGGCGCCGAGATGAGGCAAGTCGCTCATGATCGATTTGCGTATTTCCGGCGGCTCGACGAAAAAATCCTCGCCGAGTATTTCCAGAGAACCGATACGCCGTACGATATGTTCGAGAATCCAGTCCGGCAGCGATCCACCGAAAATGATGGCTGCCGGATCCATCGTGCGGGCGACCGTCAGTGAAAGCAGACGAAGCTGATCGGTTGCCCGCTCCAGCCACGACACCACGGCGGGATGGTCGGCATAACTTTCATCAATGTCCTTCAGGCGTCGAATGCCGATGCCTTGAGCAGCCAGAGTGTCGCACAGGTCCTGTCCCGAGGGGCGGGGATGGGACTTCGGAAACAGCCCGCCGAACTCGCCGGCATTGCCATTTGTGCCGCGATAGAGATGGCGCTGCACCACCAGGGCGCCACCGATGCCATATGTCAGCCAGATCATTGCGAAATTGCGGATATTGCGGCCTGCACCGTAATAGAGTTCGGAAAGAATGACGGTATTGCCGTCATTTTCGTGAAAGACCGGGAAATCGAAATAGGGCTGGAAGTCCTTGTCGACGTCGATGTCGCGCCAGCTTTCGAACTGCTTGATGCGAAAGACATGGCGCGATCACGCTTGAAATGGCCGGGAAAGCTGATGCCGCAGCCCAGCACATCTTTCTTTCTTATCTTTGCTTTTTCAAGCACTTGTCGGGCGGCGGCCTCGGCCATCTCCATAATATGCTCGAAACTGTGCCCTTCCAGTTCCGATCTGATTTCCTGCCTTATCGTGCCGTTGAGATCGGCCACGCAGACACGCAGATCGTCTGGATTGAAGTAGACCCCCAGCGTGAAAAGCCCGTTCGGGTTGATTTCGATGGCGGTGGAGGGTTTCCCCCGTTTACCGTCATTGCGGGCCTCCTCCGCTTCGACGATGAGGCCGGATTCCAGGAGATTGGCCGTCAGGCGGGTAAGGGTCGGTGCGGAAACATCCATCTCCCGCGCCAGCTCGATACGCGACATGCCTCCCTTGCCGCGCAAAATCTCAAGCAGACGCCGCTCATTGTAGCCGAGATCGATCAAACAAGTCTCCCCGCGAGAAGTTACGCCGGATGATTAGCGCAAATCGTGCGATTGTACACCTCGTTTTGCCGGAAAACCTGCCGTTGAGATTGAAGGCGTGTAAGTGAAAATCATAAAAAATTATTTCTTTTCAATTGGATATTTTATTTTCGCATTCAAAATAAATTCCGGCTTGACTAATTAATTTACGTAAAGAAAATAAATAATAGACAGCGGGTGGCGACAGGCAAAATCAAAAAGAAATCATGTCGCAGGGCCGGTCTGTCAGGGAACAAAAAAACGGAGCCCCCTTATGCGTAAATCATGCACTATTTTCGCGCGCCTTTTTGCCGGCGCCACTTTTCTTGCCAGCGCGGCTTTCGCTCATGCCGAAGGTACCGTCGTGGTCTATTCCGCTGCCCCGCAGCAGCTTATGGACGAATTGCTGCCCATGTTCGAAAAGAAAACCGGCACCAAGGTCGAGCTTGTCAAAGCCGGGTCCGGCGAGCTGATGAACCGCATCAAGGCGGAAAGCGGCAAGGCGGCGGGCGATGTGATCTGGAGCGTTGACGGAACGGTCATCGATTTCTCCGCCGACCTTTTCGAGGCATACAAGCCGGTTGAGGCTGCGTCGATCAACCCTGCCTTCTCACCGAGCGCGAACTGGGTGCCTTTCACGGCTGTCGTCACGGCCTTTATCGTCAATAAGGAGGCCCTGAAAGGCGCTCCCGTTCCGACGTCCTGGGCCGATCTCGCAAAGCCGGAATATAAGGGCCTGATTTCGTCGGCCCGCGCCGACCAGTCCGGCTCGGCCTATATTCAGATGGCGACGGTATTGCAGGACTTCGACAGCGAGGAAAAAGGCTGGGAAATTTATACCGGCATTCTCGGCAACTCGGTTCTTTCCACCTCTTCAGGCGCGGTGCCGCGTTTCGTCAACGATGGCGAACAGGCCGTTGGCATTACGCTGGAAGATGCCGCGCTGCGCTACAAGCTCGGCAGCGCGCCGGTCGAAATCGTTTATCCGAAAGAGGGTACGGCAATCGCGCCTGACGGCATGGCGCTCGTGAAGGGAGCGCCGAATGCCGGCAATGGCAAGGCCTTCATCGATTTCATCGTCTCCAAGGAAGCGCAGGAAATCGTGGTGAAGGCGGGTCGTCGCTCGGTTCGAACCGATGTTCCCGCCAATCCGGCACTCGTTCCGCTGTCCGATGTTCCAGACGCGAAATACGATTTCAAATGGGCTGCGGACAACCGCGCGCGCCTGATGGAAAAGTGGAACGAGACATTGCTCGACGTTCAGTAAGATAATTGCCGGGGACGGCGCAGAAGCGGCCGTCCCCCTTTATCCCATTCACAATTCGCTTTTCGTTTGTCCAGCGTGGTCACCGGCCGTGCAGGATCTGTCATGGAGCAGCACATGGCCGCCGTGGAAATTACCAGCATCAAGAAGAGTTACCGGGATGTCATCGCCCTCTCCGACATCAATATCTCCATCCCCTCGGGATCGTTTTTTACGCTTCTCGGTCCGAGCGGATGCGGCAAGACGACCCTCCTGCGCACGATCGCCGGGTTTCACCAGCAGGATAGCGGCAGTATCAGTATCGAAAGACAGGCGATCGAACATGTGCCTGCGCATAAGCGCGATGTCGGCATGGTCTTTCAGGATTATGCGGTTTTCCCGCATATTTCCGTATTCGACAACATCGCCTTCGGTTTGAAGCAGCGCAAGGCGTCTTCCACCGAGATTCGCGAACGCGTCGGCAAGATTCTCGACATCGTGCAGCTCGCTCCCTACGCCAAGCGCATGCCGCATGAATTATCCGGCGGTCAGCAGCAGCGTGTCGGCCTGGCGCGTGCGCTCGTCATCAATCCGAAAGTGCTGTTGATGGACGAGCCCCTATCCAACCTCGATGCGAAACTGCGCGTGGATCTGCGGCGCGAGCTGCGCGAAATCCAGCAGGCCATGAACATTACCACGGTCTATGTGACCCACGATCAGGAAGAGGCGCTTGCCATGTCCGATCTGGTCTGCGTGATGTATGGCGGCGTCATCCAGCAGGCCGCAGCGCCCTGGGAAGTCTATAACAACCCCGCCAACCGTTTCGTCGCCTCATTCGTGGGGGCAAACAACTTCCTGACGCTGGATCGTTCGGGTGGGCAGATATCCATTTCCGGGCACAGTGTGGGGCTGCCGCAGGTCGACGCCATTGCGCCGCAACGAACGGTCGTTGCCGCCATCCGTCCCGAAGCGATTACCGTCGGCTCGCCCGCGACCGAAGATGAACGCCGCATCGAACTGCCTGTCACCATAAGGCAGGTCAGCTTCACCGGCCGCGAGATGAATGTTGCCGCGGTGCTGTCGTCGGGAGAGGAAATCGAGGCGATCACCAAGCCGTCGCCCGATATCATCGCCCTTCAGCCTGGCCAGAAAACGGTTTTCTCCTGGGCTGCGGGCGATACCAAGCTCTTCGGTGAGGGCGTTACCGGGGAGCGCCTGTCATGACGGATATGACCGCGACCGCAACCACGGGCGGCTTCCGCCTGAGACTGCCGGGCTTCTGGACCAGCGTGACGGCATTTGCCGTTGTCATACTGGCGATCTTTTTGATCCTGCCCATTTTCAGCGTGTTCTTCATCAGCTTCTTCGACGCCAAGACGGGTGACTTCGGTTTCGGCAACTATGTTCAGGTGCTGACGCGGCGGTTTTATACCGTGGCATTGTGGAATACGCTTGTCATCGGCGTGCTTGGCATGTTGGGGGCCTGCCTGCTTGGTATTCCGCTTGCCTTCTGCACCTCGCGTTACCGCATCAAGGGCCGCACCTTCATTGCCACCTTCGCGGTGCTGGTTCTGTGCGCGCCGCCCTTCATCGGCGCCTATGCCTGGATCATGCTGTTCGGCGCCAACGGTGCGGTCACCAATCTCCTGTCTTTCGCCGGCATTTCACTGCCGACCATCTACGGGATACCGGGCATCGTGATGGTCTTCAGCCTGAAGTTCTTTCCCTATATCTTCCTGATGACGGAAAATGCGCTGAATACCATCAACAAATCCTATGAGGATGCGGCGGAAAACCTCGGCTGCACCGCGTTCGAACGCTTCCGCAAGATCACCTTGCCGCTGGTCTTTCCGGCAGTCAGCACCGGCGCGATCATCTGCTTCGTATTGTCCATCGCAGACTTCGGAACTCCGGCAATCCTCGGCAAGGGCATCAGGACGCTCTCGACCATCGCCTATGCGCAATACACCTCCGAAATGGCCGGCACGCCGACCATGGCAGTCACGATTTCCATGGTGATGATCGCTATTTCCATGGCCGCGCTTCTGTTGCAGCGGCACATTCTCGCCAAGCGCCGTTATGCCAGCTCATTGACCAACCGGCCGGTAAAGCGCTCCATGCGCCCGCTGAAATCGTTTATCGTGCACGGTTTCTGCTATCTGGTCGTCTTTGTCGCCATGCTGCCGTCCCTTACGGTCATCTACACATCGTTCCTCGCAACGAACGGCCCCGTCTTTACAGGCGGTTTCGGGCTGGACAGCTATGCCCGCATTCTTCGCGATTCACCGCAGGCGATTGCCAACAGCTTCACCTTTGCGATTGCCGCCGTGGTGTTGATCGCCATCGTTTCCGGCCTGCTCTCTTTCATCGTGGTCAGGCGGGACAATGCAGTATCGGGCTCGCTCGATCTTCTGCTGATGGTGCCCTATCTGATACCCGGCGTCGTCATGGCAATCGGCTACGTCACGACGTTCCGTTATCCGCCCTTTGACATTACCGGCACGGCACTCATCATCATCCTGCTGGTGTTTATCCGCCGCTTGCCTTACGGCGTCCGCTCCACGACCTCGATCCTGCGGCAGATCAAGCCTTCCATCGAGGAGGCCGCGGTCAATCTCGGCGCTTCGCCGGCAAAGACGTTCATATCGGTGACGGTGCCGCTGATGTTGCCGGGTCTCATCATCGGTTCATTGATGAGCTTCATCACCGCCATCAACGAATTGTCCTCGACGCTGATCCTCTACACGGCGCGGACAATTACGATGCCCGTGCTGATCTATATTCAGGTGATTGACGGCGAGTTCGGCACGGCCGCGGCTCTTTCCACCTTACTTCTCGTCAGCACCGGACTTTGCGTCTTCGTCGTCTTCCGGCTTTCGGAAGACAAGGAAGCCTCTTTCGTCTGAAACCATCAAATATCATTCAAAACTGCAGCAGCGGCGACCCATGTGTCGCCGCCAGCCTCCCTCTGCAAGGACACCAAAAAGATGAATATCGCGAGCTTTTCGCAATCGAAATACAAGAACGCCGCAAAGCCGGGGGACGATGTGGCGCTTCTCATTCCCGGACGGGTTCTGGCCGTTTTCGACGGTGCGACCGACCCGACCGGAGCAAGTTACGGTGGGCTGAGTTCCGGTCGCATCGCGGCCCTTGCCGCCGCCAATGCCGTGGCTGAGATGAGCCTTGACGGCAGGCTGGAAACGCTCGCCGCGCCCGCGCTTTTTCAGAATATCAGCGATATCCTGAAAAAGGAGGCGCAGCGCATCAATGCCGGCCATCCGCCATCGACCACCCTGGCGATCGTGGCGGATATGGGCGACAGCTTCCGCCTGCTGCTTGCCGGCGATTCAGGCGTCAGGATCAACGGCACCCGCCTGTTTCAGCACACAAAGCTGATCGATACGGTAAGCACTTCGGCGCGTATATTCGTGTTCAAACAGCTTCTCGCCGCCATCGGCGATGGCGATGCGGCTGAAGCTCGCACGCGCGCGACGATCTTCTCAGGCCTGCGTTCGGCTGTCGCAAACGGCATCATGACGGCGCGGGATGCGGAAAATGTCGTTATTGCCGCGGCCGGGATGAGTGGCCTTGAGAACGACATTGAAACGGTCGAGGAATTCCTGATGGGTGGAATCCGTGTCCAGCCGCAATTCGCAAACCGGCATGGGCATGTACTGGGTTACGCCTCGGTGAATGGCGGAACCGTCATGCAGGAGGGGACGGTTGACGTCCGTATCGCCAAAGACGGGCTATCGAGCGTTGAAATATTCTCTGACGGCTATTTGTCCCTGCCTGCGGGGACGGATGTTGCGGCCTGGGAAGCGGAATTCGCGCGTGTCGAGGCGGCGGATTTTCACAAGCTGCGTGAGTATCCGTCCGTCAAAGGTTCGACAACGGCGGAATTCAGCGATGACAGGACCGTCATTTGCCTCAACCTGGTTCAAGGGTAGTCCAGTTTAAGAACCTCATGTGAGCCGGCCGACATCGCATATCGATGTCGGCGTCATTCGCGGTCGGTTAGCTTGAGATGTTTGCTGACGGAGACGGCCATGCCGCGCCGGCTGACGCCAAGCTTCGCGTAGATGTTCTTCAGGTGGAATTTCACGGTCGCTTCCGAAAGGCCGAGATCGCGGGCCATTTCCTTGTTGCTGCGGCCTTCGGAGAGAAGTTTCAAAACGGTGGTTTCCCGCCCGCTCAGCAGTCCGGCGGCATGTGTTGCGCCGTCGTCATTGCCGCCCAGCGGCATCACCATGCGTGGCTGGCGGCCAAGGCCGTGTCCGACGATGCGGCTCATGAATTCCACCGCGTTCGGGCTGAATACCTTCAGCCCGAAACGGCGCACGATGGCGCGCAATGTGGTGGCAAGATCGTGCCCCTCATCGGTAAAGAGCTGCGTCGCCTCGTGAGCGCGGGCAAGGGCGATGGCCGATTGCAGATAGGCGAAGGCCTGTTGTTGCCGGCCCGCTTTCCACGATGCCTGTACCGCCATGATTTCGGCCAGCATGCGGTGATAGGCGCGGCCGGACGCCTTGGCGGAAAGGATCAGGGCTTCGAGCCTTAGCAATGCCTGCGGCGCCTGCCCCTGCGCAAGCGCGAACCGGGCGCTTGCGATGTCGAAATCATAGGCCTCGCGCCAGGTCCAGTTGCCGGGACCGCCCGCCTGTTTCAGGGTTTCCACCCGTTCCATCGCCTGCGTCGCCGACTCGATCATGCCGGCCCTGACGAGCAGATCGACACGCATGATCGCAGCCGCGGTCTTCAGGCGGGGCAGGTTGCGCTCCACCGCCACTTCCTCCGCCTTGTCGATTGCGGCAGCGGCGGCGTCGAAGCCGCTGACCTGAAGACGGCTGCGGGCCAGCAGCCAGAACAGGCGCATGAAAAGGTCGACCCAGCTTTCGCCGCGTATCAGCGGCTCCACGCACTCCGTCAGGGTCTGCTCGACGTGAAGCACCTCACCCTGCTGATAAAGCACATCGGCTGTTGCAAGACGGACGATGGCAAGCAGGTTCCTGTCCGTCCAGTGCACGCGTTCCACCAGTTCTTCGGCCTCCCGGCAAAACTGCAGGGCGGCGGAAAATTCACCGGTCAGCGTGCTGACGAGGCCGAGGTGGATGAGCATGAAGACCTGGGCATAGGGCGTTTTCTCCTCGCGGTAATATCCGAGCGCCTTCAGCGCCGCCCGCCGCGCCTCCTCAAGCTCGCCGGTCCGGGTGTAAATGATGCAGAGGTGGTTGAAGAGCCAGGCGAGTTCCCACGTGGCATGCGGCGGCAGGGCGGCGGCGGCCCGTTCCAGCCGTTGCGCCTCGGCAGGGCTCATGCGGCGGTCTTCATAAACATCGATCAGGCTGTCGATATGGTCGAGGACGCTACGGTCGACGGCGGCAAGTGCGGCAGCGGACCATTCGCCGTTTTCTTTCAGAATATCGAGCCGTTCGCGCCCGGCCGCCGCATTGCCGCGCTTGGAGAGCACCACGGCATAACAGACCATCAGGCCGGGCGATGCATGCAGGATTTCCGGCGGAAAATTATCGATCAGGTGCTCCAGCACCTGATGCCCGGCCCGCAGGAAAATATCGACGCCGCCGGCCTTGCCGATGATTTCTTCCGCCATATGGAAATCGCCACTCTGGGCGGCGTGGGAAACGGCGCGTTCCAGATGGGCGCGGGTTGCAAACCAGAGGGCGGCCTGGCGATGCAACGCCTTCTTTTCCGTTTCCGAAACGAAGGCGGTGTCCCGTTCGAGGCAGGTGCGAAGCACGGGGTGCAGGGAGAGCCAGCCATTCGGCCCGTTTTCGATAATGGGATGCATGGCCTCCAGCATGGCCAGATCCTCTTCCGTCAAGCCGGGCAAACCGAGGTCGGAGGCGAGATCAAGACGAAATTCCGAGAAAGGCGACAATCGGCGCAGGGTGGACAGGAGTGCGGGAGAAAGCCGGTTGATGACGGTTTCGCGCGTGTAGTCCATCAGATCGGCATGGGTCCCCGCGAGCAACAGGCGCCGCTCTTCTTCCGTCGGGCCTCCGGTCACGATACCGGTGGCGAGTTGCGCCAGCGCGGGCCAGCCGCGGGTGATTTCCATCAGGGGATCGACAAGCGCCGCCATCGCGCCGCGGGCCAGAAGCCGCCGCAGGTCGGATCGCCCGAATTCGAGTTCTCGCGCCGTCACCTCCGTCAATACCCCGCGTGCCTTCAGCCGGGCAAGCGGCAATTGCGCGGGAGAACAGGACGAGCAGGCGATACGGAGCGTATCGGGCGCGGAAAGAATGAGCTGCTCCAGAAGCCGGTATCGGCTGCCGGTATCGATTTCGTCGACATTGTCGATGAAAAGAATGGTCAGACCCTCACGCCGCGCCACCGCTTCCATGGCGTCCGTCATCGCATCCTGCGTGTCCGCCATTGTGGCAAGGCCAAGCGACTGACGCAATTCACCGACGAAACGCTCAGGGGACGCAATTCCGGACGCGTTGAGCCAGGAACAATGGGAAACCGCCGTATCGCGCATGCCCGGCAAAGTGAGGGTGCCGTCCACCAGACGCTCATAGGCCGCTTTCATCAGGGCGGTCTTGCCGAAACCGGGCGGGGCGCGAAGAACGACGATCTGTCTGGAAAGCCCTGCGGCCAGCTTGGAGAGCAGATAGGGTCTTTCGATGCCTGAAAAAAGCATGCGCGGCGGGCTGAAGCGCAACCCGGCGCCGGTAAAGGTTCTGACGGCATGCAACGGCTTTTCACGCAAGACACGGCTCGGCATCGGTCCTCTTTCGTCACTGAACGACCGGCCCCAGCCGAAATGATGTCCGGAAAGGGCAGGGCATTATCAGCGCCTGATGCCGGGCGTTCGTCAAGAGCCGAGTGGCCGGTAGGCTTGCGGCAGGCCGAAGGCGGCGGGACCGAAGACGGCCAGCGCTTCCGGCGTGCGCATGATGGGCGGCACACGCACGGCAAGCACGTTTACGCGCTGTCCATAACGCAGCCTCTCTGTGGTGATGGCTTCGGCCGTGTCGATGTCGAGCACGGTGATGAGATCGGGAACGATCGCGAGCACGCGTCCGCCTTCTTCCTCGGCGACGAGATTTTCGTTCTGGATGCGGATTTTGACCTTCGGTTTCGAGGCATCAAAGGGCTCGATGGTGGCGATCCCCACCGACCAGCCGTTTTCTTCCTTGCGGGCGACATCGCAGACCTTGCCGGAGGTGATGATTTCGGCATGGCCGTAATGCGTGCCCGCAAAAAAATCGACAAGCGCCCGGACCGGGTCGAGATGCCCTGCGGCCGCCTCGCGCAGGGTCCGGCCAATGCCGATGGCAAGCGACATGGTTGCCGGCACCGAAACGCGTTTTGCCGTCTCGCCATCCATGCCGTAATTGACGATGTAAGCCTGTCCGCCCATGCGGATGGTCACGCCCCGGGCCAGCCACTCGGCCTTGGCGGCGTCTTCGGTCTCGATCAGCACGCGGTTGCCGCGTTCGTCCGCCACCGCCACCGGGCTTGCCGGCACGCCGTAGACGTTGAAGGTTTCCATTTCAAGCTGCGGGAAGGCGCGGCCCATGCCGTCCGCATCAATGACGGGCACGCGCTTTTTGGCCGCCAGCACAATGGGTATCATGGAATTGATGCCACCCGCCTCGAAGGGAATGATGGCGCCGACATCGATGCCGGTGTGGTCCTCATAGGTCTCAAGCGCAAGGTCGCCCTCTTCGCCGGAGGGGATTTTTTCGATGAGGATGGTGGGCGCTCCCATCGCGCCGCAGGCGACGACGGCTGCGCCATCGGGCACCGCGTCGAGTGCGATCAGATCGACCGGTCCGTATTTTTCGATGGCGGCCTTGGCCAGAAGTTTGCCGATATAGGGATCGCCGCCGCCGCCGGTGCCGAGAACGGCCGCGCCGACGGCCAGATCGTCTATGTCCTGCTCCGTGATGATTGCCATGTCAGTCGATCTCCTCGATGGAGGTAAAGGGTTCCTTCAGGCCGAAGCAGGCCGGGCCGAACACGTTGAGCGCTTCCGGGGTGCGCATGATCTCGGGCACGGAGACGGCAACCACGGTGACGCGCTGGCCGTAACGCAGGTTTTCGCTGGTGATTGGCTCGGCGGTTTCCGTGTTCATGATCGAGATCAGGTCCGGCACGATGGCTCTTACCTTGCCATCCTGTCTGGCGATCAGGTTCTCGTTCTGGATTTCGATTTCCATCTGCGAGGTGAATGGCGCGACGGCTTCGATGCGGGCGCGGCCAATGGTGAAACCGGCTTTGGTTTCGCGCATCACATCGACGATCTTTCCCTGAAAGATGACGCGACCATAACGGTAAAGCGTGGATGGCAGGAAACCGAGAAGCGCCTCGATGGGATTGATGTGGTCCTCCTGCGCCTTGCGCAACACCTTGCCGATGTGGATCGCCAGTGTCAGCGTATTGGGAATTGCCGTGCGCTTCACCTCCGCGCCGCTCATGGCATATTCCGCAATATAGGCGCAGCCGCCCATGCGAATGGCGACGGCGCGGGAGAGCCATTCCATCTGCCTGTTATCGACGGCTTCGATCAGCGCGCAATCGCCCCACTCGTTGCTCACCGCCATGGGAGAGCCGGATATGCCGTAAACGCCGAATGTCTCCATTTCGAGAAACGGGAAGGCGCGCCCCATGCCATCGGCATCGACGATGGGCAGACCGAGCCGGGCGCCGACGACCAGCGGAATGGTGGAATTGATGCCGCCTATCTCAATTGGCATGGTGTAGCCGGCTTTTTTGCCGAGCCGTTTCTCAAGGCGACGGAGCGAGAAGATGGCCTCTTCGCCGGAGGGGATTTTCTCCACCAGCACGGTCGGCGCACCCATCATGGCTGTCGGGATGACGAGGCTGTCGTCCGGCAATTCACTGGGATCGATCAACTCGACCTCGCAGCCTTCGTCCAGGCATTGCTGCACCATCATGCGCCCGACATAGGGGTCGCCGCCGCCGCCGGTTCCGAGAAAAGCCGCGCCGACGGCAAGATCGGCAAGATGTTCGCGTGTGAGTTTCATCGCCATGCCCTCAACCGATCACCAGGTCGCCGACCGCCTTGACGCGGATGCGGGTGGCGCTGCCGGGCAGATAGGCAAGCGGCACTTCCTCGATATCCATGATCTTGACGGAGGCTGCAGTCGCCCCCGCCTTTACCGCCCGTTCAGAAGCCTCGGCCTTGGCGCTTGCCAGAACGGCGTCACGCGAGGTGCCTTCCAGCGAGAAGATGCGGTCAACCTCGCCGCCTACCTGTGCGATCGCCGCGCCGATGGCATTGGCGACGGAGGCGTTTTGTGGCCTCAGGACCTTCGATGCCGAAGGCAGATCGCGTGAGACCAGAATGGAGCCGCCGCCCACCAGAATGACGGGGAGCGGATCGGCGCTGGTCTTCATGCGATCCACGGCCTCATCGACCATGCGATGCATGGTGTCGAGCGCGTTTTCGATGGTTTTTGCAGGAATATGCGCAACGCGGGATCGGTCGCCAATATCCTCCAGCCCGGCCGCCACCACGATATCCGTGGTTGTCAGCGTATCGCCGCCGAAAACCAGCGCCTTGCTGGTGATCTCGTAACCGACGGAATCGGGGCCGATGCGCTTACCCTCGTCACGCACCAGCGAGCCGCCGCCAAGCCCGATGGCGAGCACGTCCGGCATGCGGAAATTGGTGCGCACACCGCCAATATCGACGGCAACCGCCGATTCTCGCGGAAAACCATGCACGAGCATGCCGACATCCGATGTCGTGCCGCCAATATCCACCACCATGGCTTCCTTGACACCGGCCAGCATCGCAGCGCCGCGCATGGAATTGGTGGGGCCGGAGGCGAAGGTAAGGACGGGATAACGCTCCACATAGTCGGGAGACATCAATGTTCCGTCGTTCTGGCTGATGAAAAAGGGCGCCTTGATGTCGAGTTCCTTCAGCGCGCTGCGGAAGGAGGAGACGACCTTGCGGGAAAGCTCGGCCAGCGAGGCATTCATGATCGAGGCGTTTTCACGCTCGAGGAAACCCACCCTGCCGATTTCATGGCTGAGCGAGATGGCGATGTCAGGAACCGCATCGCGCAGGATTTCGGCGGCGCGAAGCTCCATTTCCGGCGTGACCGGCGAAAAAACCGAGGTAATGGCCGCCGTCTTCAGGCCGCGTTCGCGCACGGTGGCGGCAACCTCCATCAATCCCTTTTCGTCGAGAGGCGCGATGGTGCGCCCGTCGAATTCATGTCCGCCGCGCAGCATGAAGGTGTGGCGGCCAAGCGTGTCGGCAAGGTCCTTCGGCCAGTCGGTCAGCGGCGGCAGGCCCTTGGTGGCCGGCAGGCCGAGGCGGATGGCGGCGACTTCCAGCAGGCGCTTGCGCTCGACCACGGCATTGGTGAAATGGGTCGTGCCGATCATCACCGCCTGAATTTGCGAGACGGATACGCCCGTCATGCCCAGAAGCTTGTTCAGCACCGCCACGATGCCCGAGCCGACATCGGCCGTTGTCGGGCTTTTGCAGGCGCCGATGACCGCTGCCCCATCCATAAGGGCGGCGTCGGTATTCGTGCCACCCACATCAATGCCAATACGCATGTCTTTCTCCTGTCGATTGACAAGGGAAGGGCGCCTGCGCGGCTGGTCACCGCACATTGCATCCTTTCCCGATTTTCTGGTTCCGGTGGCCGGGTCTCAGGCCACCAAGACTTCGGATCGTTCCGGGTCCCACGTCACGCCGATCGCCTGTCCGGGCGACAGCCTGGCGAGATGGGACTGGTTCTGCCGTTCGGCGACGATATCCTGCCCGCCGACCGAAAGATGGTAGCGGACAAGGGCGCCCTGATAGGTTTCAGAGACGACGGTTGCCGGAACGCCGGTGCCGGCCTCGCCGATGATGATGTTTTCCGGCCTGACGATGAGCTTGACGGCTTTGCCATCGGCGAAGTCTTCGGCGGGAACACGTGTCAGCGCCACGGTGTCGCCGAAGCTGACCACCAGGCTTTCGCCTTGGCGGCCCCTCACCGTGGCGTCGATGACATTCGACTGGCCGATGAAGGTGGTGACGAAAAGTGTCTTCGGCCTCTCGTAGATTTCCTGCGGCGTGCCCACCTGCTCGACTCTGGCTTTCTGCATCACGCCGATGCGGTCGGACATGGTAAGCGCCTCATCCTGATCGTGGGTCACGTAAACGGTAGTGATGCCGAGCTTCTTCTGCAGGTCCTTGATCCAGTATTTCATCTCCTCCCTCAACGATTTGTCGAGCGCCGAAAGCGGTTCGTCGAGAAGCAGGATGCGCGGTTCGGTAACCAGCACGCGGGCAAGGGCCACACGCTGCTGCTCGCCACCGGAAAGCTGGCGCTGATAGCGGTTTTCATATCCCATCAGCCCGACCTGGCGTAATGCGAAGGCGACGGAGCTGTCGATTTCCTCCCTGGATTTCTTTCGCAGCTTAAGGCCAAAGGCGATGTTTTCCGCCACGCTCATATGCGGAAAAATCGCATAATTCTGAAAGACGATACCGATGTCGCGCTTTTCGGGCGGCAGATGGGTGACGTCATCCGATCCGATCAGGATCTGCCCCGATGATGGGCGGATGAAGCCGGCGATCATGCGCAATGTCGTGGACTTGCCGCAGCCGGAAGGTCCCAGCAGCGAGAAGAATTCGCCCTGCTCTATATGCAGATCGATGCCTGCGACCGCGACATTGTCGCCATAGGATTTGACGAGGCTTTTCAGTTGAATATCCGACATCGTCTTTCGTTGTCCTTTCCCTCTGGGGCGTGGCCGGCGGAACCGGCCACGACGTTCTGCGGGTGCGAGGGTCAGCCCGCGAAGATTTCGTTCACGGTCTCGACGATATCGTCTTCGTTTTCGAGATAAGCCTTCCAGTCCGGCAGCCAGAAATCCTTGGTGGCGTCGGCGCTGTTGACGATGCCGGCCTTGACGAGATTGTCCGGCAGGACGGCATTGGAGACGGTGGGGCGCAGGTAGAATTCCTTGCCCATATTGGTCATGAAGGACGGCTCCAGCGCCCGGTTGAGAAGCGCATAGGCAAGCTTCTTCTGGGTCGGCTCGGAATAGCGGCTGACCGTATAGGTCTGGGTCAGGATCGGTTGCAGTTCCTTCCAGTACATGACGGCGAAAGGCGCGCCCTTGTCGCGGGCCTGCATGGGTTCGGCGTCGCTCTGCACCGCCATGACCACTTCACCGCGATCCATCAGCGTCTGCATGTTGCCGGTGAAATCCGAAATCTTGGCAGGCATCAATTCCTTCATCGCCTTGTAACCGGCATCGAGATCATACTGATCCTTGCCGAAGAGCGAGCAGGCGACGAGGAAGAAGTCCATCTGCAGCGTGTTGGAGGTGATGTAGGTGCCGCGCTTGCCGGCGAATTCCGGCTTCCACATGTCCTTGAAGCTGGTCGGCGGCGGTGTGACGAGATCGGTGCGGTAGGCATGCACATACTGGTTGAAGGCCCAGGTGACGCCGACGCCGTTCGAGGTGGCGAAGGGCCAGAGATTTTTGCCGTTCGGCAGGTTGGGAAGGATTTCGTCGATCGTGTGGAAGAAATCGCCTGCCGCCGCCGTCTTGAACATTTCCGGCAGGTTCCAGTTGGTAATGTCGAGCGGCGGTTTCTTCGGCCCGTTGGCGACGAATTTGGGAAACCACGGCCAGGTGGAATCATATTCGATCTTGCAGTTGAAATCTTTCGCGAAGTCGGTCAGCAGATATTTATTGACCAGCTCGCCCCACGGGCCGCCCCATTCGCCTATCCGCAACACCGCCCCGCCAGCATCGAAGACGGAACCGTCATAGGTCACGTCCTGCGAGAAGGCGTGATTGATGTTGAAGAGCGGCAGGGTTGCTGCTGCGGCGCCGATCTTGAGAAGCTTGCGGCGGCCGGGATCGAATGTCATTCCTGTCATGTCCATGTTCCCCTTGTTTTTGAATCTATGGATACGGGTAGTTCATTGAATGTCCGGCGGAGCCCTAGCCGCCGAAAATGCGCTTCAGATTGATGAGCCTGGAGGTCGCCACCATCGAGACGACAACGAGGAGGATGGCGAAGATGCCTGCCGCAGCCGCGGTGGGTTCGAAGGCGTAGCGCAGCGCCACATACATCGCCATCGGCAGCGTCTGCAGGTTTGGCGTCGAGAGAAACAGCGTCACCTCGAACTGGCCGAAGGAAATGATGAAGGCGAAGATGGTGCCCGCCGAAATGGCCGGTGAAATGATCTTCAGCGTCACGAGGCGGAAGGCGGTGAAGGGAGAAGCCCCCAGCGACCGTGCCGCCTCTTCCAGGCTGCGGTCGAAGCCGACGAGGGCGGCGGTGACCGTGGCGATGACGAAGGGGCAGGTGACGATGACATGGCCGACGATCAGGCCCGCCATGCTCCGCGCCAGCCCGATGCCGGTGGTGACGTAGAACACATAGAGCGCAAGGCCAAGCACCACCCCCGGCAGGACGATGGGCATCATGAAGAAGGCGCGCAAAGGTGCGACAAGCCGGCTGGACGACCGTGTCAGGAAAAGGGCCGCCATGGTGCCTAGTACCGTCGAAATCGCTGTCGAGATGCCGGCGACGAGGAAGGAAACGCCATAGGCCGAAAGGAAGGTCGGCGAGGTCAGGAAGGCATAGACCCAGCGCAGGGAAAAACCCTGCGGCGGAAAGGTCAGGTAATCGCCGGCATTCAGCCCGGACAGGATGACGATGATGACCGGCACCAGCAGGACGGTCAGTGTCAGGACCGACAGAAGCCTGAAAACAAGCGGAATGGATGATTCCTCACGCATCAGCTGCGCCCTCCCGTGGTGCGCATGGCTGCGCGGTGATAGACGGCGATCGCCATCAGGCTGGTGACGAAGAGGACCACGGCGATTGCCGCACCGAATTGCCAGCGCCCGGTTTCCGCCACCTGCTGGTAGATGTGGATCGGCATGACCATGACCTTCCAGCCGCCCATCAGCGCCGGCACGACATAGGATGAAATGGCGAGTGCGAAGACCAGTAATGTGCCCGCCAGAATTCCCGGCATGGAAAGCGGCAGCACGATGGAGAAGAAGGCTCTCGTGCGGGAGGCGCCGAGCGATCTGGCTGCCTCTTCCAGCGCCGGATGGATGGATTTGATGATGCCGATCAGGGAGAGGATCATGAAAGGCAGCGTGATCTGCACCAGCCCGACCACGACGCCGAAAATATTGTACATCAGCGGCAGCGGCTGCGAAATGACACCCATGCGGATGAGCGCGCCGTTGATGAGACCGTTATCGCCCAGAAGTACCATCAGCCCATAGAGCCGGATGACCATGTCGAGCTGCATGGACGATAATACGAGGATCATCAGCAGGGTGTTACGGCCGGGATTGACCGTCTTGGCGATGACATAGGCAAGCGGATATCCGAGCACCAAGCAGACGAGCGCCACCACGGCGGCAATGCCGACGGAACGCAGGATGGCCTCGTAATAGATGGCGCGGGTGAATATGCGCACGAAGTTGTCGAAGGTGATCGCGCTCGACAATGTGATGACGCCGGCCACTGATTTGTTGAAGGCGAGGGCGAAAAGCGAGGCGGTGGGCACGACGAAAAAGGCGATGAAAAAAATCAGGGCGGGCAGCAGGAGCAGCCAGAAGCCGAAACCATCACTGGAGCGTTTTCGCGCCGGCGAAACCTGAGCGAGGGGCAGGCCGTCCATCTGCTTGTCCGTTGTCGTCATTGCGGATACCGCCATGTTGCGTGATCTCCCGTCATTCGGCCGCTTGCGGCAACATGGCCCTGTGCAGTGCGTCGTAGCCGATCAGTTCCTTTTCAGGCGGTGCCGGATAGGTCGTCTTGCTCTGGGAAAGGCCGGCGCGGACGAGGCCGGCGGCAATGGAAACGGCTGTCGGGATGGGATCGACGACGGGAACGTCGATGCCCTCGGCAAGCAGCCCTTCACGCAGGCCGGCGGCGCATCCCATCAGGCCGGTGCAGCCGAAAATCAGGGCTTCCGCGCCATCTTCCTCCACCGCCTTCCTGCCTTCCTCGACCAGGCGGCGGGCGGTGGCGGCAAGGTCCGCCTCGAGATCCAGCACGGGAATATCGACACTGCGCACCGAGGCCAGCTTGCTGGAGAGGCCACTAAGGGCGGCGGTGTTTTCAAAAGACGGGATCAGGCGGCGCATGACGGTGATGACGGAGAATTTGTGCCCCAGCATGGAAGCAACATGCATGCCGGTTTGGCATGGCCCGAGAACGACCATGCCGGAAATCTCCCGGGCCGGGCGCAGGCCGGGATCGCCCATGCAGTCGATGATGACGGTATCGACGCCTTCACGTTCGGCGCGGGCTATTTCAAGCAGGGTGCCCGGAACGGACATCGCCGCCTCGAACTCGCTTTCAATCGAGCCCGGCCCGGTGGCTATTTCGGCGTGGGAAAGGCTGATGCCGGGATATTCCAGCGCCTTGAGATCCGCCAGCTTGCGAAAGCCGCGCGTTACGATGGGGGATACGACACGAACATGGACGTCACGCATTCTCGATATCTCCTTCAGCACCGCAACGACTTGCATATGCGGGCAAAACCAGGCCTGAAGTTGCGTATCCGACGCTTGCCGAGCCTCCGGTGACTGCGCCGCTTGTTCCGATGCCTTACGGTGCATCGGCTTGCCGCCGGACGAAAGAGCTTAGGCGAATAGGGGCTTCACTCTTTTGGGTGGGTAGTATGGCTGGTTTGAAAGCGCAGTACCTATTCGTTTAGATAGGTACTGCTGCATAAAACAGATGCGCCTGCGATGTTTGACTAAACATTGGGCGATCAAAGTCGTAAAATGAGGCGTTTCTGGCGTTTTGCGAACGGTTTAACCGCAAGTGGGCCTTACGGGAGGCGCAGCGCCCGCACCCAGTCGTGACCCGGGTGCAGGCGGTCGAGGCAGTCTCGCAGCCAAAGGCGTTCCGAAAGGGGTAATTTGGGCTGGGCTCTTGCGAAATCGTCCTCGTCCTTGGGGCGCCTGTGCTTTGCCTTGAACAGAAGCACGGCGGAGGGATTGAGATAAGGGATGCCGTCTGCGGTCAGCGACACCATTTCGATCCGCGGCCGCGTCATTTCCGGATTTCTCTTGTAAACCCAGGTGTCATTCGTCCCCGGCTCGATCATCATATCGGCGCGCCAGCACTCGGCAGGGCGATCGAAGCACCATATTTGAAAAATCTCGGGAGCCGGGTGCTGGTCCGCTGGCAGCGGTTCGATAACGCCATCGTTGACGGTATAGAACTCCATGTCACCCAGTTTCCGGCGAAAGATACCCAGATATTCGCGCAGGACCGTGAATTCGAGATCGTCATGTTCGCGTGTCTTGCTCCCGTGCCACAGATCGAGAGCCCAGCCGCCGACAACGCACCATGGCTGCGATACGCCGTCCAGTCGCTGGGACAGTTCGGCAGGGCTCCAAGGGTTCCACGCATTCTGGTCCGGCACAAGCGGGTGATCACTCATCATATACGGTCGCTTCCATGCAATTTTCGTATTGCCGTTTATTTGCCGATGGCCTCAAGGCCAACGCTTCAGCAGCCCCGCCAGAAGCGTCAGCGCCTCCGTGAGATCGTCGAATGACGGGCCGCCGAGACAGAGTCGAATACCGCTCGCCGGATCGTCGGGATTCACCAGCATGGATTCCGGAGGGGTCAACTTGATACGCATCGCCGCAGCGGCGAATGCGAAACGATTGGCGGCGTCGCGTTCCATCGGCAGCCAGACGTTGTATGCATCGGGATGCGAGCCAAGCTGGTTCGTGCCGAGCAGTGAAACAGCCAGACTGGAGCGCCGTCGGGCCTCGTGACGTAAATCCCGCTGGATTGACGAGATGATGCCGGAGGTCAGCCAATCCTCAACCACCGCGCAGGACAGTGCGGATGGGGCCATCGGCATGTCCTGCAGAAGGTCTTCGGCGGTGTCGTGCAGTCCGGCCGGTAATGCAAGCACGCCGATCTGCAGGCCGGGACCAAGGGACTTGGAGAGCCCGTTCACATGAAACGAGATTTCAGGGGCCAATGAGGCGAGCGGCGGCAAGGCCTCGGCCGATGCCGCATAAACACCGTCCTCGATGATCCATACGCCGGCCCGGCGGCAAATATCCGCAATGACCTGCCGCCGCGCTGCGCCCATTGTGACGGTTGTCGGATTATGCAGCGTCGGTGTCAGATAGACTGCTGTGCCGTCACGCGACGCCGTGCCGGCGAGCGCTGCGGCAAGCGCTTCCGGCACCATGCCTTCGGCATCGATTTCAACACCCTGCATCCGGTATCCTTTTCTCCGGGCCAGTGCGATCGCGCCGGGATAGGTGATCCGTTCGGTCAGGAGCAGGCCCTTCGGGCCGCAGGCGAGATCGAAGGCCAGGGCCAGCGCCTGGCGGGCGCCGCTCGTCAGTACCAGATGTGACGGATCGACAGTCAGACCCAGCGTTTCTAGCCAGTGGGCCAGAATGCGGCGGTGTTCCAGATGTCCGGCGGGCGGGGCGTAAAGATTGATGTGATCCGTATCGATCCTGCGGGCGATCCCCGTTAGTGTCCTGGCCAGAATGCGGGCGTTGAGCGTGGCCGGCGGCGCATTGGAGGAGAGGTCGAACTGCCGATCCTTGTGCGCCTCCTGGAGCGCGACGAATGTTCCCCGCCCCTTGACGCTGCGTGTCAGTCCGCGCCGTTCGAGAACTGAATAGGCTTTTGTCACCGTGCCAAGCCCCACCCCCAGTTTCCATGCAAGATCGCGATGGGCGGGTAGACGGTCACCGCCCGTCAGTCGCCCCTCGATGATGTCATCGGCAAGAGCGAGCACCAGCCGTTCTGCGGCATTCGCCTCAATATCTGCAAGACGGGGAGTCCAGGGGGATTGCAGCAGCACGATCATACCTTCGATAAAAGTGTCACGTTACACTATTTCAATAAACAGCAAGTGTAACATAGGCTATGACGACGCTGATTGAAATCCACACTTTACGGCGGGCAATCGGCCATGATGCCGGCGCTTGGAGGATCGAATGTTCAGCCATGTAACCGTCGGAACGCGTGATCTTGAGCGGGCGGAACGCTTCTACGATGCCGTGCTTGTCCCGCTCGGCTTGACGCGGCGGGTCGTTACCCCGGATGGCGGGCCTGCGGCGCTTTGCTGGGTGGCAGCACACTCCCCGTTGCCCCGCTTTTATGTCTATCGTCCTTTCAACGACGAGCCGGCCACGGTTGGCAACGGCGGCATGGTCGCCTTTCTGGCGCCGTCGAAAGAGGCGGTGGAGACGGCCTATGCAGGCGGCCTTGCGCATGGCGGCACGGATGAAGGAGGTCCGGGGCCACGCCCGCATTACGGAGACGGATATTTCGGCGCCTATCTGCGTGACCCTGACGGCAACAAGGTCCACATCGTTCATCGCGGAGACCTCCAGCAATAGTGCTGGGGAAGTCCTGATTCTGGAGAAATCGGAATGATCGCCAGCCAGATCGCCCTCGTCTACGGCACCTATATCGTCGCCACCGCCAGCCCGGGGCCAAGCAACATGGCGATCATGGGTACGGCGATGCGCGATGGTCGTCTGCCCGCCCTCGCTTTGGCTGCCGGTGTCATCACCGGCTCGCTCTTCTGGGCGATCCTTGCTGCGACGGGCATGTCCGCCGTGCTGGCCGCCTATGCCCAGGCGCTTTTCATCCTCAAGATATTTGGCGGCATCTACCTGCTGTATCTGGCCTTTAGAGCGGGCAGGTCGGCCCTGAAGCCGGTCTCCGATCTTGTGGGGATGAACACCGGGCGTGCGACGCCGCCCTATCGGGTGCTCTACCGGCAGGGTCTCCTCATGCATATTGGAAATCCGAAGGCGATCATGGCGTGGATAGCGATCATGTCGCTGGGGTTTCGCGAAGACGCGCCTGCGGGCATGTTGCCGGCGATCGTTGGCGGCTGCGCCCTTCTCGGTGTCATCGTATTCGGCAGCTATGCGCTTCTCTTTTCCACCGCCTCGATGATTGCGCTCTACACCAGATTGCGGCGCTGGATCGAATCCATGCTTTCTGCGGTATTTGCCGTTGCAGGACTGAAATTGCTTCTCTCGCAGAGCTGACAGCCCCGCCATCCGCGTTGCCGATCAATCCCAACTGAAAGAGCCGTGTCATGAGTTTTGCTATCCATATGATCGACGTGTTCGGCTCCGGGCCGCTTTCCGGCAATCCGCTGGCGGTCGTCATCGGTGCCGATGCTTTGTCGACGGATGAAATGCAGGGATTGACGCGCTGGTTCAACCTTTCCGAAACCACCTTCCTGCTGCAACCCACCCATCCGCAGGCTGATTACCGGGTCAGGATATTCTCGCTGGATAGGGAGTTGCCCTTTGCCGGGCATCCCACACTTGGCAGCTGCCATGCCTGGCTCTCCGCCAACGGCATGGCAAAAAATCAAACCGCCATTGTTCAGGAATGCGGTGCGGGACTGGTCACGATCCGGCGCTCGCATGGACGACTTTGTTTTGCCGCGCCGCCGCTTATCCGTTCCGGCGCACCGACGCCGGCCGAACTGGAAGAGGCGCGGCAGCTGTTGAGGATCGAGGCTTGCGATATCATCGATGCCGCCTGGATCGATAATGGTCCCGGCTGGCTGGGAATCAGGCTGGCATCGGCCGAAAAGGTGCTTGGCCTCGACCCGGCCCGCAATTGGCCAGGCCGTATCGATGTCGGTGTGGTTGGCCCTCATGCGCAAGGCGGCGAGACCGCCTTTGAGGTTCGCGCCTTTTTCAGCGATCATCTGGGCGTCATCGTCGAAGACCCCGTTACCGGAAGCCTCAACGCCTCGCTGGCGCAATGGCTGTTTGCGACGGGCGTGGTTGGTAAAGACTATGTCGCGGCGCAGGGAACGCGCCTTGGCCGCCACGGCCGCATCTATCTGACCCGCGACGATGCCGGCCAGATATGGGTTGGCGGCGAAACGCGCACGCATGTCGAAGGCCGGTTGCAAGGCCTTTGAAAAGACAGACGAAAACGAGGTGAATTTGATGAGTAGCAGTGTTTACCGCCCCATTTCCGAACGCGTATTGGCGGATGATTGGGGACGGCTGACCAAGTATGAGTATGAACTTCAGCTGAGGGATGGAAGCTGGCAACGGCAGACCCGGGAAGCCTATGATCGCGGCAACGGCGCGACATGCCTGTTATATAATCCGGCAAGCGATAATGTCCTGCTGACCCGCCAGTTCCGGTTGCCCGTGCTTTTGAATGGCGGTCTGGAATCGCTGATCGAGACACCGGCAGGGCTGCTGGAAGGCGCTGACCCGGCGACGCGAATGCGTGCGGAACTGATCGAGGAAACCGGTTATGAGGTTTCCGAACTTACGCATCTGTTCGATATCTATATGAGCCCCGGATCGGTCACGGAATATCTCGCCTTTTTCTACGGTGAATATGCCGAGAAACATAAGGTCGGGGCAGGCGGCGGTTCAGCCGACGAGGGCGAAGACATCGACGTGTTGGAAATCGCCTTGCCCGAGGCGATGCGGATGATCGGCCGCGGCGATATTCGCGATGCCAAGACGATCATTCTGATCCAGCATCTCGCCATCCGGCTCTTGCAGGAAAAGATCGCGGCACGCTGATCCTCATCCAATGCCTCCGGTCCGGGGCGTCAGCGCCGGATCAATCCGATCATCGTTTTTGAAATTCAAAAATACGAAGGAGTTTCAGCATGGGTATTGCGCCGCTCAGCCCCGTTCACGCATCCGCCGCCTCGGCAACGGACACCCTGAAAATGCTGGTACGTTACAAGGCCTGGGCGAACGGGTTGACGTTCAGAAGCGTGATGGAGCTGCCGGAAGGTGAAGCCCTTCGGCAAAGGCCGACGCGGTTCGGAAACATGGTGCATACGCTGAACCATGTTTATGTGGTGGACGATATTTTCAGGCATCATCTACAAGGAAAGAAACACGGCTACACCGCCCGCAACACCGACAATACGCCCGCAATTGGCGAATTATGGGAAGCCGTTCAGGAAATGGACCGCTGGTATGTCGATATGGTCGACATCTGGGCGGACGTAGATCTCGCGAAAGCCGTTTATTTCGAATTTGTCGGAGGAGGGGAAGGCGTCATGACCCGCGAGCAGATCGTGCTGCATATCGTCAATCATGGCACCTATCACCGCGGCTTTGTCGGCGACATGATGTATCAGGTGCCTTTTACGCCGCCGTCAAACGATCTTCCCGTCTTTATCAGGGATCATTATCGCGGCGCTTACTGAGCGCTTGCCGTCTGTTCGATCACCGGGCGAAAAGATTGGCGGCCATATAGTCTACAAATGCTCTGACTTTTGGAGAGAGATATCGATTGGTCGGCCAGAGGACGCGGAAAGTCCCTGTGTCGGCCATATAATCATCCAGCAGCGATACCAGTTTTCCCTGAGCGATTTCGGATGTCACCGCGAATGAGGGCAGACATGTTATCCCGAATGATCGTTCCGCAAGGTAGATCAGGGGCTCCAGCGTGCTCGCAACGGTGGCGACCGGAATATCGATCCTGATTTCGCGTCCTTCGCGAACCAGCGGCCACGGCTCAAGCTTTCCGGAATTGGCGAAGCGATGGTGGAGACAGCGGTGCCGGGCAAGATCTTCCGGAACCTCCGGGCGTCCATGCGTCTTGAGGTAGTCAGGCGCCGCCACGACGCTGTGCCTGAAAATGCCGAGCTTGCGGCTCATCAGCCGTGTGTCCCTGATCTCGCCCGTTCGGATAACGGCGTCGAATCCCTCTTCGATGACGTCAACCAGACGATCGGTAAAATCGAGGTCGAGGCTGATTTCGGGGTATGCCTGCATGAAGGCGGATATCGTCGGCATCAGAAGCATGCCCGCAAGCGGAAGGCTCACACGAAGTTGCCCGCGCGGAACGGCCTGCGATCTCGACAGTTGCGCCTGCACGGTCTCATATTCGGACTGGATGCGCCGGCAGGTATCGAGGAAGAAACTTCCATCCTCCGTCAGGGCCATGCTGCGCGTCGAGCGATTGAACAGTCTTACGCCCAGCTCCTCCTCCAGACGCGCAATGGCTTTTCCGACGGCTGATCCTGAGATGCCGAGGCGATGCCCGGCGGCCACGAAGCTTCCCGCTTCCGCCACCTGAATGAATATGCCGAGTGTTCCGAGCTTGTCCATGACGCCGCAATTAAGGAATTTTTGTCCGGTATGTTAAGAATAGCAGCTTGTTTATCCGCTATTTTGCTTCCGATATCCAGATGTCGCCGCGGCCGAAATGGCCCGAGCTTCAAATGGAGATAACTCATGGAAACGAAACCTACCGCAGCTTTTGCGGGCTCTCCCTCTCCCACAACTTTCGTTGTCAACGTCATTCATGCGCATCCGGGAAAGCAGGACGAAGCCTTCGCCATTATTCAGGATGTCGTTCACTATGTTGCCGAACGAAAAGAAGGGTTTCTCTGGAGCAGCCTTGCGAAAAGCACCGACGGAGAGACCGTTGTTAATGTCGAGGCCATTCAGGGAACCGGCAATGTCGACGAGTTCTTTTCCGATCCGCAATTCGTCGAAAAATTCCGGAAACTGGACACCGTCTCCAGGAGCGAGTTCCACACATACACCGTCGGTGACCTGGTTCTCCCGAAGCCCACGGCTGGGTGACGGATAGAGCGCGCTCGGTTTTGAAAACGTGCCGGTCAGGTGGCGGCCGGGGGGCTTCCCCCGGCATTGGAGCGGAATGCCGTCGTCGGGCCGTGGTCAAAGCACTCGATCAGCATCTCGGTCAGCACCCGGATTTTTCTTGCCGGATGCTGGCCGGGCGGTCTGACGACAAATATTCCCGCCGGCGGCGGCGGATAGCGTTTCATGACGCGGACCAGCTCGCCCGAGTCCAGATGATCCTTGATGAGATCGTCGGGCAACACGGCGATCCCCAAACCGGCAACTGCGGCGACGGCGAGGGCGGCCCCGTTGTCGGCCTTGAAACGTCCCTGTGGGCGAATGCTTGTCACCCTGTCTCCATCCATCGCCTGCCAGGTTTCCGTTCCCTGCATGAGAGCCTGATGGGTTAGGAGTTCTTCCGGTGTCTCCGGAGAGCCATGGATCCTGATATAGTCCGGGCTGGCGACGAAACTTCCGTAGAGGGGGCCGACGCGTCTGGCGACAAGGTTGGAATCCTGAAGGTGGCCGATCCGGATCGCACAATCATACCCTTCTGCGATCAGATCCACGAAACGATCCGTGTAACAGGTCTGAATCTGGAGTTGAGGATAGCGGTGCGCCATTTGCGCAATCACCCGTGCGAAATGCGTCGGGCCGAAAGAAAGCGGCGCAGCAATCCGCAGACGCCCGCGGAGCTCGCCAGCCGGAAGAATTGTCTCCCTCGCCACATCGATTTCGGCTGAAATCCTTGCCGCATAGTCCCTGAAGGTTGCGCCCGCTTCTGTCAGGGAAGCGCCGCGTGTGGATCGGGCCAGAAGCTGGACACCAAGCTCGGCTTCAAGCCGCAAGAGCCGCCGGCTGACCATCGACTTGGAGATGCCGAGCCGCAGTGCGGCTGAAGTGACGCCTCCCGCATCTGCAACTTCGACGAATGTCCGAAGATCTTCGATATCCACTCAGCGTTCCTCATTCTGCGACACAGCTCAGCGCTGACAAGGACTACCGCATCATAAACAGGAATGACAAGTTTCGTCCCGCGGCAACGCCCGAAGGGGCGCATGTCTTTGCGCAAGCGCTTCAATAAACCGCCAACATAGGATGAACCCATGACCTTTCGTAACGGCCTCGATTCACTTCTCCGCCCTGAAGATTCCGTCCTCGTTCTGATCGATCATCAGCCCTATCAGCTCGCGAACCTGAACAGCCACGATCCGCAGGCTGTGGTCAACCTCACGACCGCACTGGCGAAGCTGGCAAAAGCCTTCAATGTTCCGACGGTTCTCACCAGCGTGATTGCGGCGCGCGGCGGACTTCTCTTCAAACAGATCACCGATGTGTTCCCCGGCCAGGAAGTCATCGATCGCACCTGGGTGAATACCTGGCAGGACGAGAATGTGGTGAACGTCGTCAAGGCGACCGGCCGCAAGCAACTGATCATCGCCGGCCTGTGGACCGAGGTTTGCGTCGCAATGCCCGTCATCCAGGCCGCCGGCGAAGGTTGGGACGTGACCGTGATCACCGATGCGTCGGGCGGGATTTCGAAGGAGTCTCACGAAGTTGCCATCCAGCGCATGATCGCGGCCGGTGCGAACCCGATGACCGTGATGGCGCTCGCCGGCGAATGGCAGCGCGATTGGGCGCGCACCGACCATGTCGAGGAACTGACCGAAATCCTCATCCAGCATTTCGGCGGCAGCGGCATCGCCTATCTCTGGGAGCAGCAGCTTCTCAACACGCCGGTGCCGGCCACAAAGGGCGGTCACTAAAGCCGGGCAGGGATGGCGGGCGTCTGTTGGCTCCCGCCATCCCGTCGCCTCAAGGCTATTCTCCCACCCTGCAAACGAGGCCGGCGCGATCCCCATGAGAAAGGGAGGCGTCGGCTTTGATCGCTTGCCTATGGGCGCGCGCATCGGACATACTACCCCTTGAACCACAAAGGCCAAGGGCAAGACGAAGCCAGAGACTTGGAACTGGATCGCGGAGCCATGCGAGAAGATTGAGCCCATGAATACGCGATTCCTCGAAACTTTTCTCTGGGCTGCCCGATTGAGCAGCTTTTCGGCAGCCGCGGAACGTTTGCACACAACGCAAGCATCGGTGTCCAACCGGATTGCCGCCTTGGAGCGGGAGCTTGGTGTCGTGCTGTTCACGCGCGATGTGCGCTGCGTCAACCTGACGCCCGCCGGTCGTCTGGCGCTGCAACATGCCGAAAAGATCGTCAACCTCACCGGCGAGTTCCGGCAGATCGTCAGTAACCGGGAGGCGCTGAGGGGTACGGTGCGGATCGGTGCCGCCGATACGATCGTCTATGCCTGGCTGCCGCTGCTTATCCGCCGCGTGAACGAGCAATATCCCGGCGTCAGCCTCGATCTGACCATCGATACCAGCCTGAAACTCTCGCAGCGCATTCAGAACGGTGAGGTGGATGTCGGTTTCATCATGGGGCCGATCATGGCTGCGGATATTTATAATTCACCGCTCTGCACCTTCGAATCCTGTTGGGTCGGCGCCGTCGAATTGCCGCTGCCGGAAACCGGTGTCACGCTTGAAGATATCGCGCATTTTCCGCTGCTTACCTTCTCGACCGGCTCACAACCGCATCAGGCGTTGCGGGCGCTTCTCGATTCCCATGGCCTGTCCGATAGCCGCATCTACAATTCCAATTCGCTGTCGATCATGACGCGCCTTGTGGCCACGGCCGTCGGGGTGGGCGCCTTGCCGCGCGTTTTGGTGGACGGCATCATCAAATCGGGCGAAGCGCGTATTCTCGACATCACGCCGCCGGTGCCGCCTCTTACCTTCCACACGGTTTATCAGGAGCGCGGCGACAACGCGCTTGCCCGTGCCATTGCCGACATGGCGACGGAAATCGTCAGTGAAACCACCACGCAATGGATGACGGCCGCAGCTTAAATTTTATGCTGCAACGCAAAATGATTAATCTATAAGCTTACCTTATGGGTTTCGATAGAGTTTTTCCGTTTGTCAGGAAAACAGTTCCCGTTCTTAATTCTCCTCGCAACATGAGAGGAGAGCAACGTGAAAGTCTCACTTGTTCAAATGAATACCCAGAACGACAAGGCAGAAAACCTCAAGGTTGCTGCCGATTTAATTGAGAAGGCAGTCAAGGCGGATAGTCCTGATCTTGTTGTTCTTCCGGAATACTTCGCATTTCTTGGAGATAATCCTCAGGAAATGCATGAGAGCGGGGAAGAATTCCCCGGCGGCGAGATTTACTCGCTGCTTTCGGATCTGGCCAGAAAGCACGCGATCACGCTGCATGCCGGTTCCATCGTCGAGAAGGAAGGCAATCGCTTCTACAATTCGACGCTCGTTTTCGGACCTGACGGCAAACAGATCGCCCGTTACCGCAAAATTCACCTGTTCGACGTCGATACGCCGAACGGCATCAGCTACCGTGAATCCGATTCCGTTGCCCGCGGCGAAGAGGTCGTGACCTACAAGGTTGGCGACAGGACGGTCGGTTGCGGCATCTGCTACGACATCCGCTTCCCGGAACTGTTCCGCGCCCTGCGGGACAAGGGTGCAGATGTCATCGTTCTGCCGGCCGCTTTCACGCTGATGACAGGCAAGGACCATTGGGAAGTGCTGGCCCGCGCCCGCGCCGTCGAAACCCAGACCTATTTCCTCGCCGTCGGCCAGATCGGCACCCATGCGGGCGGCAAGAAGGCTTGCTGGGGTCATTCCATGGTCATCGATCCGTGGGGTCACATCGTCGCGCAATGCTCCGACACCGTCGGAACTGCCGGCGCCGCTCTCGACTTCGACTATTCGGCCAAGGTGCGCGCCAACGTGCCGGTGGCGAACCACCACGTTCTCTGATCGGAGAAAGACCCAATGTTTATCGTCAACCCCATGCCGGAACAGATCGGTGCCGACATCATCGAGCTTCTTGAAAAGGTCGAAGTCGCAACGATCGGCCATGTGCTTCATTCCGGTTTCGTCGATCCTGAAATCCGGGCCGTTCTTCCGGGCAAGCGCGTGGCGGGCACCGCCGTCACGCTGCGCATCCCGAATGCGGATTCGACCATGCTTCACTACCTGACGCAACTCGTGCGTCCGGGCGATATCGTTCTCATCGACCGTTGCGGTGATACCCGCCACGCTTGCTGGGGCGGTGTCATCACCAACACCATGAAGATGGCGGGTGTGAAAGCCGGTGTCGTCGATGGCCCGGCGACCGATTTCTCGGAGTTCACCAAGGTCGACATGCCCATGTGGTGCCGCGGCCCGTCGCCGATCACCACCAAGATCCTTGGTCTGGAAGGCGCGATCAACGTTCCGATCAGCGTCGGTGGCCAGATGATCAATCCGGGCGATGCGATCCTGTGCGATGAAAGCGGCGTTGTCGCCCTTCATCCGAGCCAGGCCCGTGCCATGGCGGAACGCGCCATCGGCATGCAGGAAGCCGAGATCGTGCTTCTGGAACGCCTGCGCAACGGCGAGAAGCTGCCGGATATTTCCGGCGCCAACAAATTCGTCCAGGCCAAGCTGAGCGCCTGACACAATCTTTCGGGTGGCGGATCCGTTCGCCACTCCCAATAACAATAGAGGAGAACAGGACAATGAAGAAATCGATACTTCTGAGTGGGATTCTCATGCTTGGCGCGGCCGCCCTGCCGGCGCACGCCCAGCAGACCGTGACGTTCCTCGGCTATAGCGGCCTTTTCCAGGAACGTTACACCAAGGCCGTCATCGAGCCTTTCATGGCCGCCAACCCGGATATCAAGGTAGACTATTTCCCGCAGCAGGGTTCCGCCGCCATGCTCGGCTCGCTGCGCGCCCAGAAAGCTGCTCCGCAATCCGATATCGCGCTGATGGACGTCTCCGTCGCCAAGACCGGCACGGATGAAGGTCTGTTCGACAAGGTCGATGAAAGCGTTACCAAGAACGTTGCCGACCTCTATCCGAACGCCCGCTTCGAAGGCGTCGCCGGTGTCGGCGTGACTTTCGACAACCTCGTTCTCATCTACAATACCGATGCAATCAAGACCGCACCGGACAGCTGGAATGCCCTGAAAGACAGCGCCTTAAAGGGCAAGATCGCCATGCTGAGCGCTCCTGACATCGTCGGTATCGGTACGACCATCATCATGGACCACATGAATGGCGGCACCGACTTCATCAAGAATATCGACGCCGGCATCAATGCCATGGCGGAAGTCGCGCCGAACGTCCAGACCTGGGAACCGAAGCCGGAAGTCTATCCAACTGTCGTCAACGGCCAGGTGTCGCTGGGCGTGGGCTGGAATGCCCGCAGCCAGGTCAATGCCGACGGTTCCAAGGGCAAGATGAAGGTCGTTCTTCCGAAGGAGGGCACGATCCTGCAGATCAACACGCTCAACCTCGTCAAGGGCGGCCCGTCGTCCGAGGCGGCCCGCAAGTTCATCGATTACGCGCTGAGCCCGGAAGCTCAGGCCGCCTTCACCGCCGCCATGTATTATGCGCCGACCAACGCCAAGGCCACGGTGGCTCCCGATGTCAGCGATCGCACGGTCGTCAAGGCGATGGACAAGGTTATCCCGGTTGACTGGATCGGCCTCTCGAAGGTTCGTGACCAGATCACGCAGGACTGGCGCCGCAAGGTCATCCCGCTCAGCCGCTAAGGCTTTCGCGTCTCTGTCGTGAAAAATGGCAAGACTTCCGCATCCCCTTCGGGCGGATGCGGAAACGGCATGGGCCCCGGCTCATTTCCTCCGTCGGTGTTGGGATCGATGGAGGGGTGGGTGGCCCGAAGGCCTGCATGGGGAAAGCGCCGCGCAGAGCGCAGGTAAATTTCCGCCGCGATTGCATAGATCAAGGGACAGGGCATGTCCGCGACCCGCCGGGATGGGACATGTTCTGGAGAAAGGCAAAAAGCCAGAATGGGAACTTCAGACATCATGCAGCCAGGATTCCTCTCGATTCGTTCATTGACCAAGCGCTACGAAACCATGGTCGCCGTGGATAATCTCAATCTCGAGATTCCCAAGGGCGAACTGGTTGCCTTCCTCGGTCCATCCGGCTGCGGCAAGTCGACATCGCTGCGCATGATTGCCGGCCTTGCTCCCGTGACGTCAGGTTCGATCCTGATCGACGGCAAGGATGTGACGCAGCTTGCGCCCTATAAGCGCGATATCGGCCTCGTTTTTCAGAGCTATGCGCTTTTCCCACATATGACGGTTCTCAAGAACGTCATGTTCGGTCTTGAAATGCGCAAAGTGCCGACTGCCGAAGCGGAACGGCGTGCGCGCGAAGCGATTGCCATGGTGCGTCTGGAAGGGCGCGAGGACCGCCGCCCCGCCCAGCTTTCCGGCGGCCAGCAGCAGCGCGTTGCACTGGCGCGTGCACTGGTCATCCAGCCCTCCATCCTTTTGTTCGATGAACCCCTTTCCAATCTCGACGCCAAGCTGCGCGACGAGATGCGCTCTGAAATCCGCCGCATCCAGAAACAGCTCGGCATCACCTCCATCTTCGTCACGCATGATCAGGTCGAGGCGCTCAGCATGTGCGACAAGGTCGCCGTGCTCAATGGCGGGCGTCTGGAACAGCTCGGCACGCCGCATGATCTTTACGAGCGCCCGGCGACGGCTTTCGTCGCCTCTTTCGTCGGCCGCACCAACAGGCTGGTCGGAAACGCCGTCGGCGATCACATCGCGGTCGGGGATGCGGTATTGCGTGCGCCCGGCTCGCACAGTGGCACCATCGACCTTATGGTACGGCCGCACCGCATGGCCATGACGGTTGCCGGCGACGCCGCACCCGATTTCGACGGAGCGCCGGTCAATCGCATCGCCGGTGAGGTTCGCGATGTCTATTATGCAGGCGATATCCTTCACTACGAGATCGCCGCGGGCGGACAGACATTGTCGGTGGAGCGCGCGACTTCCGGCGGGGAAACACCTGTGGCGGCGGGCAGCGCGGTCAGCCTCGTCTGGCGGGTGGAGGACACGCTGGTCTTCGGAGCAGGCCAATGACAGCGGCGGTCATGATCACGGCTCCCGGCAGCCGCACATCCTCCATGGTGTTTCTCGCAACGCTTCTTCTCGGGCCGATCATTGCGGTCAATGGCCTTGCCTTCGTGATGCCCGTCTTCAACCTGCTCCTGCTTTCTTTCCGTGAAAGCCTTGGCGGCGGCGGTCTCGGGGAAGCCCATACGCTCGACAACTGGTCGTCCACCTTGACTGACGGCTTCTATATCGAACTGATCGGCCAGAGCATCCTGACCAGCCTGCTGATCACGGTTCTCACACTCATCGCCTCCTATCCCATCGCGCTTTATCTTCACCGGGCGCAGGGCCGCTGGAAAACGCTGCTGCTGGTGCTGGTGATTTCGCCGTTGCTCACCTCGGCCGTGGTGCGCACTTATGGCTGGATCGCGATCCTTGCCGATGACGGCCTCATCAACAACATCCTCTTAGCGCTCGGTGCCGAAAGCGGCGTGCGGCTGCTGTTCAACAAGGTCGGCGTCGTCATCGGGCTAACCGAAATCCTGATGCCCTATATGATCCTGGCGCTGCTTGCCGGTTTCGGCAGGCTCGATCCGCGTGTCGAAGAGGCGGCGGAAACGCTCGGCGCGTCGCCGTGGAAGGTATTCTGGCGGATCATCGTGCCGCTCACCATGCCCGGCGTCGCCCTCGGTTGCCTGCTTTCCTTCGTTCTCGCCGTCAGTTCGTTCATCACCCCCAAGCTGCTTGGCGGCGGGCGCGTCTTCCTTCTGGCGACGGAAATCTACGATCAGGCCATCGTGACGCTCAACTGGCCGCTCGCAGCGACGCTGTCGATGATCATTCTCGTTATTTTCGGCGCTGCCCTGGTGCTCTATTCCCGGCTTCTGCGGGCCATTCTTTAAAGGAGATCGAAGATGGAAGAACGTCCCGCTCCGCTGGCGCTGAAAATCGTCGCCTTCATCATGTTCCTTTTCCTGCTGGCGCCCGTTGTTCTCGTCGTGCCGATCTCGTTTTCGGCCGACAGCTACATGACCTTTCCGCCCTCCGGCTGGAGCCTGCGCTGGTATGTCGATCTCATGCATAATTCCAAGATGATGGGAGCGCTCGGCACCAGCACCCTTCTCGCCATCATCGTCACCGCGCTCTCCATGCTGATCGCGCTGCCCGCCTCCTATGCCATCGTTCGCATGCGGGTGATCGGTGCGGATGCGCTTCTCGCCTTCTTCACCGCGCCGCTGCTGCTGCCGACCATCGTTCTCGGCCTCGCGATCCTGATCGTCTTCGCCGGTGCGGGCCTGCTCGGCACCTTCACCGGTCTGGTGATCGCCCATCTCATCATCGTGCTGCCCTATGCGCTGCGTGTTCTCACCACCTCGCTTGCCGGCCTGCCGCTGATCTTCGAGGAGGCCGCCTCCACGCTCGGGGCATCGCCGCTCACTATTTTCCGACGCGTGACCATGCCGATGATCGCGCCGGGCGTGGTGGCGACGCGGCACTTTCCTTTCTGGTGTCGTTCGATGAAGCGGTAATTTCGCTGTTCCTTACCGGCCCGCGCATCACCACGCTTCCCGTCGCCATGTATCAGCATGTGGAAACGCAGGCCGATCCGCTCGTTGCGGCCATTTCCGTTCTCTTGATCGTGCTCACCCTTGCCGTCGTCCTCATCGTCGACCGCACGGCGGGCCTGACCAAGACTTTCGTGAAATAAAGTCTCGGGGCCGCCCGCTGGTGCTGGCTGCCCCTACTGGCACAGGCGCGAATTTTACTCCCGTTTATGAACGCCGCTGCTGCATCGGCGCGATCCGTCGCGCCCGTTGATTTCGCTTTGAAAGACGAAGGCAAAGGGAAGCCCATGGCTGAAACCCCCTCCACGGAATTTGATGTCGCCGTCATCGGCGCCGGTGTGGTCGGTTGCGCGGTCGCCCGCCGTTTCGCGCTGGCCGGTGCGAAGGTGGTGGTCATCGAGAAAGGCCCCGATATCCTCTCCGGCGCCTCCAAGGCCAATAGCGCCATCCTCCATACCGGCTTCGATGCGCCGGAAGGCAGTCTGGAACTGGAACTGGTGAAGTCAGGCCGGGAGGAATATCTCTCCATTCATGGGCAGATGGGCCTCAGCCTCGTCGAAACAGGCGCGCTGGTCTGCGCCTGGAACCCGGACGAGGCGGAAAAACTGCAGGCGATCGCCGATCAGGGGCGGCGCAACGGCATCGCCGAGCTTGAGTTCCTTACGGCCGTGCAGGCCCGTGAAACCATGCCCGGCCTGTCCGACCGCCTTGTCGCCGCGCTCGACGTTCCGGGCGAACATATCATCGATCCTTGGTCCGCGCCGCTCGGCTATCTCACGCAGGCGGTGGCGCTCGGCGCGCAGCTGGTGCGCAACGCGGAAGTCCTGTCCGGTGCGTTCGACGGCGCGTGGCGGATCGAGACCACGGCAGGCACAATATTTGCCGCGAGCGTCGTCAACGCCGCCGGGCTGTTCGGCGATATCGTCGATGCGCGTCTGGGGCTTTCGCCCGACTTCGCCATCAAGCCCCGCAAGGGGCAGTTCGTGGTGCTGGACAAGGCTGCCCGCCGGCATGTGCCGCGTATCGTCCTGCCCGTTCCGACCGAAATCACTAAGGGCATCGTGGTTTGCCCCACCGCCTTCGGTAATGTTCTCGTCGGCCCGACGGCGGAAGAGCAGGAAGACCGGGAGCGCGCGACGGTCGAGACGGCGACGCTGGAAGCATTGCTGGAGCGCGGCGCGGAGATCGTTCCGGCGCTTGCTTCCGTTTCCGTGACCGCCGTTTATGCCGGTCTTCGGCCGGCGTCTGAAAAGAAGCATTACCGCATTTCCGCCCGGCCGGACCGACGCGCGATCACGCTCGGCGGCATTCGCTCCACCGGCCTCAGCGCCGCACTCGGTCTGGCGCAACATGCGCTGAGGCTTCACGAAGGTTTCGGCACGCATTTTGTCCCACCGCCCTCAGTTCCCGACGTGACGATGCCCAACCTGACGGAAACCTGCGAGCGGGACTGGCAGCGTGCCGATCACGGCGAAATCGTCTGTCATTGCGAACTCGTCACGCGCCGCGAGATCGAGGCGACCTTTTTAAGCCCGGTGCCGCCGGGCGATTTCGGCGGGCTGCGGCGGCGCACCCGCGCCGGCATGGGCCGCTGCCAAGGTTTTTATTGCAACGCCCGGCTGGCCGCGATGACGGGCGACCGCCTAGCGACCCCGCTTGCCCTTCGCGAGGGAGATAACCAATGAGTGCAGGGGAAGCTTTTCAGCAAAAGAGTGCGGATGTCATCGTGGTCGGCGGCGGCCCGGCGGGTGTGGCGGCGGCGCTGGAGCTGAAAGCGCGCGGCATCGCCCGCGTGATGATCCTTGACCGTGAGCCGGCCCTTGGCGGCGCGACCCGGCATTGCCTGCATTCGCCCTTCGGCATACGTGAATTCGGACGCGTTTATTTCGGTCCGGCCTATGCGCAACGCCTGCAGCGGCAGGCGCAGGATGCGGGTGTCGATATACGCACCGGTCGTTCCGTGGTGGAACTCGGGCAGGATGGCGCGCTGCTGGTGGCATCGGCGCGCGGCGTCGAGACGCTGAAGGCCCGGCGTATCGTGCTTGCCACCGGCGCGCGGGAAAAACCACGCTCCGCGCGACTTCTGCCCGGTGACCGGCCGGTGGGTGTGGTCACCACCGGCACGCTGCAATCCTATGTCGCCTTTCACGGCATCATGCCCTTTCGCCGGCCGCTTATCGTCGGTTCGGAACTGGTTTCCTTTTCCGCGCTTCTGACCTGCCTGACGCATCGCGCCCGGCCGGTGGCAATGATCGAGCCGGAACCGCATCCACTGGCGCGGTCGCCTTTTCAATGGTTTCCGCGATTGGCCGGGGTGCCCTTTCATTGTGGTGCGACACTCACGGATATTCGCGGACGCGGCCGGGTCGAGGAGGCCTATATCCGTCTGGCGGATGGTCGCATCACGACAGTTCAATGCGACGGTGTTCTGCTCACCGGGCGGTTCACGCCGGAGGCAGCGCTTCTCAATGCGTCCCCCGTGGATGTTGCGGCAGGCAGCGCCGGGCCGCTGATCGATCAGGACGGACGGATGCCCAATCCGATATTCTTCGCCGGCGGGAATGTCTTGCGAGCTGCGGAAACGGGCGGCTGGGCGTTTCGCGAAGGCCGTCGGGTTGGCGCGGCGGTGGCTGACGATCTCGCCCGGGAACCATGCGGCGCGCCGGGGGTGCCCGTCACCTTCGCCGATCCGCTCAAGCTGGCGGTTCCCGCCATGTTGCGGCCGGGTGGGCTCGACAGCCCCGCATTTCGCGACTTTCAGCTTCGCTTTACCAGACGCATTCAAGGCCGGCTTTCGCTTCATCTCGATGAAACGGAAGTGTGGAGCAAGACCGGCCGTTGGTGTCCTGAACGCCGTGTACTGGTGCCCATTCCCGGCGCTGCGTTTGAAGCGAGCCAGATTGCTTTTCACTTTCAGGAGACCAATTGATGCGCATTGCCGCAATCGATCAGGGAACGACATCGACCCGGTGCCTTGTGGTGAGCGATGGCGGCACGGCGGAGGTCGTGGCCAGCCGGCGTCACGCGCAATTTTATCCGGCCGCTAGCCATGTGGAACATGATCCGGAAGAACTGCTGGGCAACATCCGCGCGATGCTGGCTGCCGCCGGGCCGGTGGATGCCATCGCCATCGCCAATCAGGGCGAGAGTTGTCTGGCGTGGGATGCCGTGAGCGGCGAGGCGCTGTCGCCGGTCATCGTCTGGCAGGATGCCCGCACCGCCGAAGCGCTGGACGCCCTGCCGCCTTCGGCAACGGATCGTTCGAAAGAGATTTGCGGGCTGCCGCTCGATCCCTATTTTTCGGCCAGTAAACTGGCCTGGCTGGTCAGGCACAATCCAGCGGTGGCACAGGCACGCGCCGCAGGCCGTTTGCGGCTGGGCACCACCGATGCGTTTTTTCTGGACCGGCTGACGGGCTGTTTCCGCACCGACCTTGCAACGGCGTCGCGCACGGGTCTGCTCGATCTCTCAACCGGAGACTGGAGCCCGGAACTCTGCGCGCTTCACGGCGTGCCGCTGGATTGCCTGCCCAAAATCGGCCCTGTCGATGGCGGCTTCGGCGCGGTTGAGGGAACGCCCATCCGCGTTTCCATCGTCGATCAGCAGGCAGCGCTTTATGGGCATGGCTGCCGCAAGGCCGGCGATTGCAAGATAACCTTCGGAACCGGGGCCTTTCTGCTGGCCGTTGCCGGTAACGGGCGGCCTTTGACGGGAGAGCTTCTGCCGACCATTGGCTGGCAAATGCAGGGTGCGACTGCGGTTTTCGCCATCGAAGGCGGGATCTATGATGCCGGCGCGGCGCTTGAATGGGCGAAAAAGATCGGCCTCTATGCTGAAAATACCGAACTCGACGGTTTCGAGGGACCATCGGCCATTCGCCGCGGCCTTGTCTTCGTGCCCGCCCTTTCGGGCCTTGCCGCGCCCTATTGGGACAGGCAGGCCGTGCCGTTGTTCATCGGCATGGACCACGCGACCGAGCGGCGTGACATGGTGCGCGCCGTGCTGGAAGGTATTGCCCTGCTGACGGCGCGGTTGATCGAGGCGGCATCGGCCGTCGCTCCCATAGGCGCCACGATCTCCATCGATGGCGGCTTGTCGAACAGCCGCTATTTCGCTCGCTTTCTGGCCGCTGCCAGCGGCCGAACCATTTGCGTGCCCGCCATGCGCGAGCTGACGGCGCTTGGTCTGGCGGAACTGTGCGGCGTCGATGTTGCGGCCCTGCGAGGCGATGCCGAGATATTCGCCCCCGACGGATCGGTCGATGCCGAAGACCATGCCCGCTTCGCACGCGCCATAGACAGTGCACGGAGCTGGCAACGATCCAAAACCTGCACAAGTGCGGTTCTGTCGACCGTGCCGGCAACGGGTGTCTGATTTCTCCAATTTAAAGAACAGGCGACAAAGGCGACAAAATTTGATAAATTACAAAACAGCCGGTTGCGGTTTGGCGCGTCGATAGAAGTCACCGAGCGTTCCTGTACCGCCAGCCGGATCATGGCGCAGGAGGAGAAGTGCTATGACGGCATTCCATGTCATGGCCGGTGCGAGTGGTGAATTTGCCCGCCCGGAAGTCCGCAAGATTGGCATCCCGGATATTGTGGATGCGTTGAAGCTGGGACTTGAGGACTTTAAAGAAAAGCCGTCCCACTATGTTTTTCTCTGTCTTATGTATCCGATCGCCGGTGTTTTTCTGGTGATGTGGAGTTCCGGCGCCAATCTGCTGCCGGTTATTTATCCGCTGATGTCGGGTTTTGCACTGATTGGTCCGATCGCGGCCATCGGGCTTTATGAAATCAGTCGACGACGCGAGCAGGGATTGGATAGCTCCTGGCGGCATGCACTGGAGGTTCGTCACTCTCCGGCCCTGCCGTCGATCATTGCGGTCGCCGTCATGCTGTTCGTGCTTTTCGTCGTCTGGTTGATTGTTGCGCAGAGCATCTACACTGCGACTTTCGATGCGACCGGTCCGGTTTCGCTCTCCACCTTTCTGTCGGACGTATTGACGACCTCGCAAGGTCTCTCGCTCATCGTCTGGGGTAATCTGGCCGGTTTCGTTTTCGCGGTCGTCGTGCTGGCGACAACGGTGGTGGCGTTCCCGCTGCTGCTCGACCGGGATGTCGGCGCAGTCGCGGCGGTGGATGCGAGCATCCGCGCCACGCTTGCCAACCCGGTTCCGGTGGCGCTTTGGGGATTGATCGTCGCGGCCTTGCTCGTCGTCGGCACGATCCCGGTATTTATCGGCCTCGCGGTCGTCATGCCCATCCTCGGCCACTCGACCTGGCACCTCTATCGGAAACTGATCGTGTCCGATTATCCAAGCCGTACGCCCTGAATTCATAGAGGAAATCTATCCGTAGATCACCCTCCTTGCCGTTGCGGCCCCACTGAGGGGAGCCGCGGCGGTTGGGATGGCCATGGAGAGTGCGGGGATGCCATGTGGTATCGTTTTCTTCCGATCTGTCTGCTTTTCGCGATTGCCTTCCCGATTGAGGCCGTAGCACAGGAAGGGGACGCTGCCGCAGGCGCCACCGTAATTGCTCGCCCGATCAATTTATGAGATAATTCTAATATACTTCGCGATGGAGTTGTAAAAGTATTCGTGGCCGGGTCACGGGAGGAGACGATGGCTGTCGTTGTGATTCTCGTTCTGCTGGTGGTGGGATCGATCGTGTTCCACCTCTTGAGCCCGTGGTGGTGGACGCCGATAGCCTCGAACTGGAGCTATATCGACAATACGATCATCATCACTTTCTGGATCACCGGCTTCGTTTTCTCGGCCGTCGTGCTGTTCGTCGCCTATTGCGTGTTCCGCTTCAGGCACCGCGCCGGAAACCGGGCGGCATACCAGCCCGAAAACAAGCGCCTGGAATGGTGGCTGGCGGGCGGAACCGGCGTTGGGGTGGCTGCAATGCTTCTGCCGGGTCTCTTCGTATGGAACCAGTTCGTGACCGTCCCGGACGGTGCGAGCGAGGTGGAAGTCGTCGGTCAGCAATGGCAATGGAGTTTCCGCCTGCCGGGAGCGGACGGACGGCTCGGGCGGGCGGATACGCGCGCTATTGGACCCGGCAATCCGCTCGGCCTGAACAGGAACGATCCCGCCGGAATGGACGATGTCATCGTTGAAGGCGGCGAGTTGCATCTGCCCGCCGGCAGGCCGGTGAAAATGCTGCTGCGCGCGGTCGATGTCGTGCATGATTTCTACGTGCCGGAGTTCCGGGCCAAGATGGACATGATCCCCGGCTCGGTCACCTATTACTGGTTTACGCCGACCCGGACGGGAACCTTCGAGGTTCTCTGCGCGGAACTGTGCGGTGTGGGCCATCCGCAGATGCGCGGCACCGTCGTCGTCGATACCGAGGCCGATTATCAAGCCTGGCTGCAGCAGCAGCCGACTTTCTCGAAATTGCTGGCTTCAGCGGAAACGTCGGCGGCCAGATAAGCGCCGTGCATATCGGAAGGGAAGACCGCATCGGGGGAACAGGGAGGATGGAACATGGCCGAGATTGGATCCGACGCCGGGCAGGTCATTCAGCCCGCTGAAGTCGAGGACGTCGAGCTTTATCACCCGAAAAGCTGGTGGACGAAATATGTCTTCAGCCAGGATGCCAAGATCATTGCCATTCAATATTTCCTGACAGCCATCGCAATCGGCATGGTGGCGCTGGTGCTCTCCTGGCTGATGCGCCTGCAGCTCGCTTTTCCCGGCTATTTCTCCTTCATCGATGCGGAACATTATTATCAGTTCATCACCATGCATGGCATGATCATGGTGATCTACCTGCTCACCGCGCTGTTTCTCGGCGGTTTCGGCAACTACCTGATCCCGCTGATGCTCGGCGCGCGCGACATGGTGTTCCCCTATGCCAATATGCTGAGCTACTGGCTTTATCTCTCCGCCGTCCTTGTGCTGGTGGCCGGTTTCTTCGCACCCGGCGGGCCGACGGGCGCCGGCTGGACGCTCTATCCGCCGCAGGCGCTTCTTTCTGGAACGCCGGGCGGGCGCGACTGGGGCATCATCCTGATGCTGTCATCGCTGATCCTGTTCATCATCGGCTTTACTTTGGGCGGGCTGAATTACGTCGTCACCGTGTTGCAGGGACGCACGCGGGGCATGACGCTGATGCGCATGCCATTGACGATATGGGGCATATTCACGGCGACCGCCATGGCGCTGCTCGCTTTCCCGGCGCTCTTCGTCGCCGCCGTCATGATGTTGTTCGACCGGCTGCTCGGCACGAGCTTCTTCATGCCGGCCATCGTGGAGATGGGCGAACAATTGAAGCAGGAGGGCGGCAGTCCCATTTTGTTTCAGCACCTGTTCTGGTTCTTCGGCCATCCGGAAGTCTATATCGTCGCACTTCCCGCCTTCGGCATCGTCTCGGATCTGATCAGCACCCATGCGCGCAAGAATATCTTCGGTTACCGCATGATGGTCTGGGCGATCGTCATCATCGCGGCGCTGAGCTTCGTCGTCTGGGCGCATCATATGTATGTCAGCGGCATGAACCCGAATTTCGGGTTCTTTTTCGCAACCACGACGCTGATTATCGCCGTGCCGACGGCGATCAAGGTCTATAACTGGGTGCTGACGCTCTGGCGCGGCGATATCCATCTCACCCTGCCGATGCTGTTTGCGCTCGCCTTCATCGTCACATTCATCAATGGCGGATTGACCGGTCTCTTCCTCGGCAATGTCGTCGTCGATGTGCCGCTTTCGGATACGATGTTCGTGGTCGCCCATTTCCATATGGTGATGGGGGTCGCGCCGATCATGGTGATCTTCGGTGCGATTCACCACTGGTATCCGAAAGTCACAGGCCGGATGCTGAACGAGGCAATGGGGCACGTCCATTTCTGGATCACCTTTCTCGGCGCTTATGCCATCTTCTTCCCGATGCATTATCTCGGGCTGATGGGCGTGCCGCGCCGCTATTACGAGCTGGGCGAAACCGCTTTCATTCCAGATTCGGCGCACACGTTGAACATATTCATCACCGTAGCCGCGCTCATCGTCGGTGCGGCGCAATTGCTGTTCGTGTTCAATCTCGAGTGGAGCCTGCGCTGGGGCAAAAAGGCGGTCGGCAATCCGTGGCGGGCCACGACACTGGAATGGCAGACGCCGCAGACCCCGCCGGTTCATGGCAATTGGGGCAAGGAACTGCCGGTCGTTTATCGCTGGCCGTATGATTATAGCGTGCCCGGTGCGGCTGAGGACTTCCTGCCGCAAAACCAGCCGGCGGCGGCCGGGCCTTCCGAAAGGGCCCTGTCATGAGCGCCATCCTCGTCTTCATGGCCGGGATCGCCGGCATCATCGGCTGGTGGATGGCGCGGCAGCGGCTGGCCTCGAAGCCCTGGCTGGAAGTCGGTCTGGCAGGCGATGCGCCGGAGATGCAGGGATCGTCGGCGACGATTGCGAAAGTCGGACTTGGGATATTTCTGGCGGTTGTCGGCGCGTTGTTCACCTTGCTCATCAGCGCCTATCTCGGCCGCATGGGCGGCGCCGACTGGTGGGGTATCCCGATCCCCGGACTGTTATGGGTGAACACCGCGGCGCTTGCCGCCAGCAGTCTGGCGCTGCAATGGGCGAAAACCGAAACCCGTCCAGATCATCGCGACAGGCTGAACGCGGCTCTTGTGACAGCCTTTGCGACGGCTGTTTTCTTTGTCGCCGGTCAATTCCTGGCGTGGCGGCAACTCATCTCCGCAGGCTATATTCTGGCGGATAACCCATCGAACAGCTTCTTCTACATGATCACCGGCCTGCACGGCCTGCATATATTGGGCGGGCTTTTCGTGCTTGGTCGCACCGCAATCCGTGCCCGGAGCGAGCCCTTGTCGGCGAGGATGCGCCTGAGTGTGGAGCTGTGCGCCATCTACTGGCATTTCATGCTGGTCGTCTGGCTTATCCTTTTTGCGCTTTTCGCCGGCTGGGCGAACAGTTTCGTCGATCTCTGCCGTCAATTGGTCACCTGAGGAGTGTCGATCATGGCCGCATCCATGGAGGAAAGACCGGTAAGTGATCCGCATCTGCGGCCGGCGGGACTGCGCGGCGTCGCCGCCGATCTGTCATCGGACCAGCGGGCGTTCAAGAACGTCTCCTGGGGCAAGGCGATGATGTGGATATTCATCCTGAGCGATATCTTCATTTTCGGCTGTTTCCTGCTGGCCTATATGGCGGCGCGCATGTCGGCCACCGCGGCCTGGCCCAATCCGAGCGAGGTTTTCGCGCTCACGATTGCCGGCAGGCACATTCCGCTGATCCTGATCGCCATCATGACCTTTGTTCTCATCAGCAGCAGCGGCACGATGGCCATGGCCGTCAACTTCGCATATCGCCGCGACCGTCGCAAAACCGCCGCGCTGATGGTGGCGACGGCAGCGCTTGGCGCGACATTCGTGGGAATGCAGGCATTCGAATGGAGCAAGCTGATCGCAGAGGGCGTTCGTCCCTGGGAAAACCCGTGGGGTGCGGCGCAGTTCGGTTCGGCTTTCTTCATGATCACGGGCTTTCACGGCACCCATGTTTCCATCGGCGTCCTGTTTCTTCTCATCGTCGCGCGCAAGGTGTGGCGGGGAGATTTCGATGAGGAAAGGCGGGGGTTCTTCACCAGCCGCAAGGGGCAATACGAGATCGTCGAGATAACCGGGCTTTACTGGCATTTCGTGGACCTGGTGTGGGTCTTTATCTTCGCATTCTTCTATCTGTGGTGAGTGAGGATGGCATCATGGCACAGCAACAGTCACAACAGGGACAGCAGCATCCGATAAGACTTTACATGGTAGTCTGGGGACTGCTTTTCGTCCTCAGCGCCTTCTCCTATATGGTCGATTATCTCGGCATTCAGAGTTATCCGAGATGGTCTCTCATCATCCTGTTCATGATCCTGAAGGCGGGGCTGATCATGGCGATTTTCATGCACATGGCCTGGGAACGGCTGGTCCTGATCTACGCCATCCTGCTTCCGCCGGTTCTCGTGCTCGTCTTCGCAGCCCTGATGGCCTCGGAATCCAACTATACGGCTCTTACCCGGGTGACCTTCATGGGTGCCGGTTCTTGAGACCCATTTGCGCCGGAATGCGCGGGGCCTCAAACGATCTGAAATCCGTGGGCCAGCGGGTCGCGGTCATCCACGAATATCGTGTTGTGCCCGATAATCCGCGCCCAGCCTGAAACGCTCGGGACGATTCCCCTGAAGCCGCCGATTTCCGTGTCCTGCTCTATCCTGCCTTCGAAGATCGTGCCGATCAGGCTTTCCTGACGGAATGTGTCCCCGGTTTTCAGACGACCCTTGCCATGGAGTTGCGCCATGCGGGCCGAGGTGCCGGTGCCGCCGGGCGATCTGTCGATGGCCTTGTCACCGTAAAAGACCGCGCCCCGCCCATCCGCATTGGCGGAAATCGGTTGGTCGCACCAGATGGCGTGATGCACGCCGCTTATTCTGTCATTTTCTGGATGAACCGGATGGCAAAGCTCAGAAAGCGCGGTCCGCAGCTTGCGGCTGAGATCGACGATATCGCTGGCCGACATGCCGTCGAGACCGGGCCAGACGGCTTGCGGCTCGACCACCGCATAATAATTGCCGCCATAGGCGATATCGACAACGAGCCTGCCAAGGCCGGGGACCTCGACCTCCACGTCGGCGGCGTGAAGGTAGCTCGCCACATTGAACATGCGGACGGATTCGACGAATTCTCCGGGCTTCTCATATTCGATATCGACCTTTCCCGCAGGGGTCTCTATCGACAGTCTTCCCGGCACTCTCGGGGTGACGAGACCCTCCTCGATCGCCGCCGTCACAAGACCGATCATGCCGGCGCCGCACATGGGCAGGCAGCCGCTGACCTCGATGAAGATCACGGCGAAATCGCAGTCTTGCCGATGCGCCGGATAGATGATCGCGCCCGACATCACATCGTGCCCGCGTGGTTCGAACATCAAAGCCTGCCGGATCCAGTCATGGTCCCGGACGAATATGTCGCGACGCTCGGCTATGGGGAGATGCGGCAAGAGCGGTCCGCCGCCAGCCAAGAGGCGAACCGGATTGCCGCAGGTGTGGGCATCGATGCAGAAGAAGCTCTTGCGCATGGGGTGTTCTTCCTAGTGCGCGCCGCTTCCTGCAACCGATGTCCGGCGGCCTTGCAACGCCCCTCTGGACAGGCGGTCGAGGAAAATGGCGATGGCGACGATGGCAAGGCCGGCCCTCAGGCCCGGACCCATTTCCATGCGCGTCAAACCGCGCGTGACTTCAGCACCCAGTCCACCGGCTCCGACAAGCCCTGCGAGTACGACCATGGCAAGAGAAAGCAGAATGCACTGGTTGAGGCCGACCAGAAGTGTTGGCGTGGCCGACGGGATTTCGATCTTGAACAGGATGGACCGGGGTGAGGCGCCCGTCGCCTGCCCAAGCTCCAGAAGGTCCTTGGGCACCTGGTTGAAGGCGAGCGTCGTGAGGCGCAGCATGGGCGGGACCCCGTAAACGATGGTCGCGATAATTGCGGGAACACGGCCGAGGCTGAAGATCATGACGGCCGGGATCAGATAGACCCATGGCGGCACGGTCTGCATGATGTCGAGCACCGGGCGAAGGTAGGTTTCGAACCGCTTGTAGCGTGACGCCAGAATGCCAAGCGGGAAGGCGACCGATACCGAAATGGCCACGGCCACGGTCACCAGCGCCAGCGTCTGCATCGACTCCCGCCACAGGCCCGCGAAGAAGCAGAATGGCAGCGCAGACACCGTCACCATCGCGGCCTTGAGGTTGATGGCGAAGAATGCAAGCAGGGTCGCCGCAGCGATCAGGGCAAAGGCGGGCGGATAAAGCAGTGCGGCTTCGATTGCACCGAGAACCGCCTCGACGATATTGGTCACCTCTGCGAAAAACGGGTGGAAATTGGTGTTCAGCCAATCCACTGCGGGCGCGAGATAGGTGCCCGGTGAAAACCGGAAGAGATCGAAGTTCATCTTGCACCTGCCTTGACGCGGCGGGCCGCGCTTTGCGTGAGCCGGTCCAGCACCATGGTCAGAATGACGATGGCGATTGCGGCATTGATGGAGGTGGCGACATCCAGCGTGCGTACTGCCCCATAGATCGTCTCGCCGAGGCCGCCGGAGCCGACGATGCCGGCAATGACGACCATCCCGAAGGCCATCATCAGGCTCTGGTTGATACCGGCCATGACGCTTGGAATGGCGAATGGCAGGCGGATTTTCGTGAACATTTGCCACGGCGTCAGTCCGCTTGCGTGACCCAGTTCGATGAATTCCCGGGGCGTCATGCGGATGCCGAGCGAGGTCAGCCGGATGGCGGGCGGCATGGCGACGATGAAGGTGGCGATGAGCGCGGTCGCCGGCCCATATCCCAGAAGCGCGATTGCGGGCAGAAGGTAGATGTAAGGCGGCATGGTCTGGATCAGGTCGAGGACGGGTTCCAGCACCCTGTCCAGCGATTTGGCGAAGCCCGCGAGGATGCCGACCGGTATTCCGACCAGCAGCGCGAGAATTGTCGCCGTGGCGACGAGCGCCAGCGTGCTCATGGTTTCGGTCCACAGTCCCATGGTCGCGCAGAACAGCAGCGCGACGCCGGCAAGAATGCCGGCCGTCAGGTTGATCAGCCGCCAGCCGAGCAGTGCCGCGACAAGTGCGATGACGACCGGTGGGGCAAGCTGGAGAAACCAGAGGATGCCGTCATAGCTGCCCTCAAGCAACCGGCTGACGAAATCGAACAGCCCTTCGCCGTTATCGCCGATCCAGCCAAGCGCATCCTCCGTCCAGGTGTCGAAACGGTCCGTGATGATCGAGGTGTCCATTACCATCCCCCCGCCTAAGCCGCCGCGAATTCTTCGCCCGGCGTTCCGGCGACGCCGCGCAGCAAGCCGCGTGTCGTGACGACACCAATCACGGCATCGTTCTCGACCACCGCAACAGCATCCTGGTTAGACTGCATGGTCAGGTCGATCAGCGCCCCGATGTCGGCTTCCGGCGAGGCCTTGAGCAGCGTGCCGATATCGCATTGCGGCTGCGAGGCTGCGAATTCGGTGACCGGCTGCATGACCGAATGCGCCTTCACCAGATGAATTCTGGAGATGCCCGCGACGAAGTCGGCGACGTAATCGTCGGCCGGTTTGGTGACGATATCCTCGGCGGTCCCGACCTGCACGATGACGCCGTCTTTCATGATCGCGATGCGGTCGCCGATGCGGATCGCTTCCTCGAGGTCGTGGGTGATGAAGACGGCGGATTTGCCGAGCGATTTCGTCAATTGCCGGAACTCATCCTGCAACTGACGGCGGATGAGGGGATCGAGCGCGCTGAACGGCTCGTCCATGAGAATGATTTCGGGATCGGCGGCCAATGCACGGGCAAGGCCGACACGCTGCTGCATGCCGCCCGACAATTCTGCGGGATAGCGCGACGTCCAGTCAGCCAGCCCGACTTTCTCAAGCGCTTCGCGCGCCACGCGGTTGCGTTCGTCTTTCGCGACACCGCGCACCTCAAGGCTGAAACCGGCATTTTCCAGCACGGTTCGATAGGGCAGCAGCGCCACGCTCTGGAAGACCATGGCGATGTTGCGGGCGCGCAGCTCACGCAGTTCGGCGGCGTTGAGCCTGGCGATATCCTTGCCCTTGACCGTGATTTTGCCGACGCTCGGCTCGATAAGACGGTTGAGAAGACGGATCAGGGTCGACTTGCCGCTGCCTGAAAGCCCCATGATGCAGAAGATTTCGCCACGGCGCACCTGAAGGCTGGCGTCGGAGACGCCGACGACACAGTCGAAATCCTCCAGCACCTGCTTCTTGGACAATCCGCGTTCGGAGACGGCCTTGACGGCGGCCTGAGCACGCGCACCGAAAATCTTCCAGACGTTCTGGCAATCAACCAACACTTCGTTGGAATCATTCATCATAGCATCCATTGCGTTCCCCACGGGCCTGCTCGGGCCGGCCTTCAAGTTTTGGAAATCCGCGTGCGGGCCACCCTGGCGGCCCGCACGTTCAAGGTCATTCGCTCTTGATGTTTTCCCAGCGCTTCAGAAGATCGGCGTGGCTGTCGGTCCAGTCCTTGACCGCCTGATCCATCGTCTTGCCGTCGTTGACCGCGCCGTTGATCGCGGTGATATCGGCGAGCGGCACGTAGACGCTGGCGATCACTTCGCGGGCATGCGGATATTCCGCGGCGAAGCCTTTCTGGCCGATCCAGTAATAGCCCTGTGCCGGCGGGAAAATGCCCTTGGGGTCCTTCAGGAATTTCAGATCGTATTTGTACATCATCCAGGAAGGCTCCCAGATGGCGACGGCGACCCATTCCTTGCGGTCGATCGCCGATTTGAGCGCGGCGGTCATCGCGGCCGTGCTGCCTTCGACGAGGGGCAGTTTCAGACCGTATTCCTTCACGGCGCTGGCCGCATCCCGCATCAGGCCGGAGCCGGGCTCGATGCCGACGATCTTGCCGCCGAATTTTTCGGCATTGTCGTTCAACTGATCGATGGAATCGATCGTCACGTATTTCGGAACCGCAATCGCCTGATAGAGACCGTGCGAAACGGGAGAAATTTTCTCCAGACGCCGCTTGTTCTTGTCCCAGTAGTCCTGGGCGGCATAATCCGTCTGCGAGGCCATGATCTGGATGTCGCCTTTGGTCAGCGCGGCATAGGCGATGCCCCATTCTGAAAAGGAAACGACCTTGACGCTGTAACCCGCGTCTTCCAGTACTTTTTTGGTAATTCCGGTGATGGGTGTGAGATCCTCCCAGGACATCGTACCCATGGTAATGGTCTTTTCTTCCGCGTGAGCGGAGAATGCCGTCATGCCGACCATCGCGGCCGCACAAAGCGCCTTCCATAAAGTCTTCATTTATCTTCTCCTAGTTTTTGTTCCCATTCTTATCGAAGACCTGCCGCCGGCCCGGTCTTCCCATTGCGCGGGAGGGTTCATCCCTCGCGGCCTGCACGCAATTCCTGCAAACGGATCACCGAATTGATTCCCAGCCACGCGAACGGTTCCGGCGGCAGCCGGGACGGCTGAGGGTGATCCATGTATTCCTGAAGACGCCGGGAGGTGTTGCCGGTCGCCAGTTCCGCCGCCATCATGCCGGCGAGTGTGCTTTTCACCGTGCCGAGACCATTTTCGCAGCAGGCGGAAAAAAGCCCTTCCTCGATCTCGCCGAAAGCGGGCACGTGGTTGCGGCTGAGGCAGATGCGCCCGGCCCAGCTATGCTCGAACGCTATGCCCTTGAGACCGGGAAAGCGGGCGTCGAGCGAGCGCCGATGCGCGTCCACCATCTTCGAGAGCCGCTGTTCTCTCAGCGAAAGGGTGGTGTCGTAGGTATATTTCGTGCGGATTGCGATGCGCGACTGGCCGCCGGAGGTGATCTTCCTGACGGTCGCCCCCATGGCGTCGGCGGGAAGCAGCGCCCAATTGTCGTGTCCGGACGTCTTGCGGCCGAAATCCTCCGCAGGAAACGGCGCCGTCATCGAGGCATAGGCGAAGATGTGCATCAGCCGGCCCTGGAAATGGCCGAAATCATCGATGTGCCCGTTGACCCCGAGAACGACCTTTGGGGCGGTGACGCTGCCGCGCGGGCACATGGCGCTCCACACGCCGCCCTCACGTTTCAGGGCGGTCACCGGCGAATGTTCGAACAGGTCCACCCTGCGCGAAAGGCCGGCGGCGAATTCACGGATATAGTCCGCCGGCTGGATCAGCACTGCGCCCGGCGTATATAGCCCGCCGAGATAATAATCCGATCCGGTCAGCGCGCGCATCTGCGCAGCGTCGAGGAAACTGTGCTTCTCGCCGGCGTTTTTCAGCGACAGGCCGAAACTTTCATTGAGCTTCATGCCGCGTGCGGTTGCGGCGGCATTTATCTTTCCGGCCGGATCGAATGTCTGGTGTGACATTCCGTATTCCGCGGCGGCCTCCGCGGCGAATTTTATCGCCGAGCGGTTCTGTTCCATCTCGACTTTGGTGGCATCGGCAGCGCCGCTCGAATATTCACCGGATGCGAGATTATGCGGGACGTCGATCATGAAGCCCGAATTGCGGCCCGAGGTTCCTTTGCCCACCTCGCTCGCATCGAGCACGACGATCCTGTCGCCGGGGCAAAGCTCCAGCAAACGGCGGGCGGCGGAAAGACCGGCAAAGCCCGCGCCGATGATCAACCAGTCCGCCGTGACGTTGCCTTCCAGGCTGCGGACCGGGGACGAACGCTTGCTGATCGCCTCCCAGCCCGAGATGCCGTTTTCGACCGGCAAACGTTTGACGGACCGGCTCGTCATCTGACCGTCTCGTCCACCGAACGATCCGATATGTCGATCCAGATCGTCTTGAGTTCGCAATAATTGTCGTGCGCGAAAATCGACTTGTCGCGCCCGCCGAAACCGGATTCCTTGTAACCGCCGAAGGGCGTCGTGGCGTCGCCCTCGCCGAAGCAGTTGACGGTTACGATGCCGGCGCGGATGTCGCGCGACAGCCGGATCGCCTTGCGCAGGCTTGCGGTATAGACGGAGGCCGCAAGGCCGTAATTGGTGTCGTTGGCAAGAGCCACGGCCTCGGCGAGCGTGTTGAAACTCGTCACCGACAGGATCGGGCCGAAGATTTCTTCCTGGAAAAGACGGCTCGACGGCGTGACGTCATCGACCACCGTGGGTTCGATGAAGATACCCTTTTCGGTCTTGCCGCCGTGAACGATGGAAAGCTTTTCGGTCTTCACGTCGTCGAGGAAGGAATGGACCTTGTCGAAATGAGCCTTGCTGACCAGCGATCCCACACGGTTTTCTGGGTCGAGGGGGTCTCCCATCTTCCATTCGCGCATATAGGCGCCGATCCGCTGGAGCAGCTCGTCCTTGACTTTCGCATCGACGATCAGCCGCGAGGAGGCCGAGCAATTCTCGCCCATGTTCCAGAACGCGCCGTTGACGACCTGTTCGGCAACGAGATCGAGGTCTTCGGCATCGTCCAGCACCACGGCCGGGTTCTTGCCGCCGCATTCGAGCACGACGCGCTTGAGGTTGGAATCGGCGGCATAACGCAGGAACCGTCGGCCGGTCGGTGTCGAGCCGGTGAAGGCCACCATGTCGACATCCATATGCATGCCGATCGGTTCGCCGACTTCTTTGCCACCGCCGGTGACGACATTGAAGACGCCGGCGGGAATGCCCGCCTCATGGGCCAGTTCGGCGACACGCAAAGTCGTCAGTGTCGTTTCCGCAGCCGGCTTGACGATGACCGAGCAGCCGGAGGCAAGTGCGGGGCCAATCTTCCATGCCAGCATCAGCAGCGGGAAGTTCCATGGCAGGACACAGCCGACGACGCCGACGGGTTCGCGCACGATCATGGCAAGTGCATTGCCGGTGACCGGGGCGGTATTGTCGTAGAGCTTGTCGATCAATTCGGCATGCCAGCGAATGGTATGGATAGTATCGGGAATATCGACAGTCTGGCACTCGCGGATCGGCTTGCCGCTGTCGAGGCTTTCCATGACCGCCAGTTCGTGCCGGTTGCGCTCAAGCAGCTTGGCGAATTCCAGCAGGATTTCCTTGCGTTCCGCAGGTGCGAGCTGACGCCAGCGGCCGTCTTTGAAGGCTTCCCGCGCTTTTGCGACTGCGTGGTCGACATCGCTTGCGTCACAGGCTGCGATATCGGCCAGTTTTTCGCCGGTGGCGGGGTTGGTCGAGATAAATGTCTTGCCGGATTTGGCCGGCACGAAAGCGCCGTCGATGAAGGCGTTGGCGGGCAATTGAAGATCGGCGGCAATCGCCCGGTATTCGGCGGCGGTCAAAGGTTCATGCATGATTGGCTCCCGACGTGATCTGGGCAACGGTGCGCTTCAAGGTGGCGACGACAGTCTGGAGAGTGCGTTTTTCCTCGGAATTGAGCGGCCTGAGCGGCGCGCGGACGGGACCTGCCTTCAGGCCGATGATTTCGCAGCCGTGCTTGATGGACTGCACGAATTTTCCGCATTCGAGGAAATCCATCAGCGGCAGCATCGCGGTCATGATCGCGCGGCCCTTGTCGAAATTCTTTTCCAGAACGCAGGCCTCATAGAGCGCCACATGTTCGCGCGGCAGGAAATTCGAGCCCGCACAGACCCAGCTCCGCGCGCCCCAGGCGAAGAACTCCAACGCCTGATCGTCCCAGCCGCAGGAGAGCGCGATATGCGGGAACTTGCGGGCGAGGCGATGCAGATTGCCCATGTCGCCGGAGCTTTCCTTGATGGCGACGACATTTCTCGATTTTCCGACGCGGGCGAAATAGTCCTCGCCCATCATCACACCCATGCGGGCGGGGTAATTGTAGAGCATGATCGGCAGGTTGGCGGCGCGGTCGACGGCAAGGGCGTGGACCGCATTTTCGCGCTCCGTCGGCAGGGCATAGGGCGGGGAGGAGACGAGAATGGCGTCGGCCCCGATGTCCTTTGCGGCCCTGGCATATTCGATGGAATCCTCGGTGCGCGTGGCCCCGGTGCCGACGATCAGCGGCAGCCGTGTGCCGATAACGTCCTTTGCGTAAGCCGCAAGATCGAAGCGCTCCTGCGCCGTCTGCGCGTAATATTCGCCCGTGGAGCCGCCGACGATGATGCCATGCACCTTCGCTTCGATCAGCTGTTCCAGAACGGCTGCAAAACCGTCACGGTCGATCTGCCCTTCCGGCCCGAGCGGCGTGATCGCCGGGGTATATATGCCTTCGAACTTCAAGACGATTTCTCCATCGCTGCAACGGGCACCTCGACGAGGGCATCCGCCTTCATTCCCTGTGGTGCGATGAACATTTCCATGTTCTCGCGCGACAATTCCCAATGTTCGAAGACCAGATCGACGACGGCGTCCTCGTCATGCTTTTCAATCGCGGCGATGAAGCCGTCATGGTGCTCGACGGCGAGTTTCAGGCGCTCGCGCATGTCATCGTTGCGCGGCCGGTAAAAGGTGTGGCCGATGCGGGCGTGATCGATCAGCAGGCGGCCGAGGCTTGCCTGAAGATAGACATTCCCGGACATGTCGCCGATCAGCGCGTGGAAATGGTTGTTTTCCACCACCATCGACGGAGCATCGCCCGTTGCGCTCGCCTTGCGGAACCGTTCCTGCGTGTCCTTCAGTTCACCCAGCTGTTTCGGCCGGAAATTCTGCACGGCGAGGCGGCCGATCGCGGCATAGATCATCGGGGCGACGAGAAAGAAGTGTCGCAGAGTCTGGTGGTTCATCGGAATGACACGCGCACCGCGATTGGCGCGGATATCGATATAACCTTCACCCTCGAGACGGCGGAAGATTTCCCGGACAGGGGTGCGCGACAGGCCGTAGCGCGCGCCGAGGCTTACCTCATCCAGATCCTGGTCGGGGTCGAGTTCCATCGTCAGAATCTGGTGCTTGATATCTTCGTACAAGCCATTCTTGCCGTTCTTCATCCAAACCTCCTGCCCAAACCGGTGCGGGCGCATTCCATTCGTGTCGACGATGAAAAGCTGGCACGGGTCGCCGGATGAGTCAATGAAATTGTATAATTTCGTTATACATTGCTTATAAGAAAATTATTCATTTTGGGAAAATCGCACATCGGGAGACGTGCAATATATTGAATATATTTCGCTTTAAAGAATGTTCGTTGTTTGCGAAAGCTCGATGATCCTGCCCCGTTGCACCCCCTGCCGTGCGGCAGAAGGCTTGTTCACACGGGTGACTGAAGGATGTTCAGGATTGTGGAAGCAGCACGCCGACGGCGAATTCTTCGTCGGTTGCGACGTGGCCGGCCTGAGTCTTGCGATATTCGCTGGGGGTGAAACCGCGCTCGGCTCGTAGCGTGCGGGAAAGGTGCGGCGCATCGCAAAAACCGGTGGCGAGCGCAATCTGGGTGATGCTGTCACGCGTTGTGCGCAGGAGCGACAAAGCGCGATCCAGCCGCAGTTCGAGATAGACCTTCGAAGGCGTTGCGCCCAGGTCGGCGAGGAAACGCCGTTCGAGGCTGCGGCGGCCAAGACCGAGATCATTCGCCAGTTCCAGCACGGTTCTCGGAACCTCGATATTCTGCTGCATCCGCAGGATTGCTTTTTTGACGAGGGGATCGTTGGCTTTGCGCGCGCTCTGCTGGCCGGGTTGAGGCTTTTCGCCGCTCAGCGCGCTGTCGATCATCATGATGTTGAGGCTCTTGATGGCGGCGGACTGGCCGACATGACGCTCGACGAGGAAGGCTGCCAGATGCGCGGCGCCGTGGCCGCCGGAACAGGTCAGCCGGTCGCGGTCGATGACGAAGATCTGGTCGGAGATCATCTGGACGGTATCGAAACGGTCGAGAAAATCCTGATGGTGGAACCAGCTCACGCAGCAGCGATAACCATCGAGCAGGCCCGCTTCGTGCAGGATGAAAACGCCGGTGCACAGCCCGACGATGGGAACGCCCGCCGCCGCCCTTTCTTTCAGGAAGCGCAGCGCCTCCTGCGGCAGGGCGCTGTGATCGCTGATCAAGCCGCCGACAACGACGATGTAGTCGTAATGCCCGGCGTCCATCAGCCGCGTATCCGGCTGCACCTTCACGCCGCAGCTCGACTGCACGCTGCTCATGGTCGCCGAAAGCACCGACCATTCGCACAGGATAGGCCGTGAACGGTCCGCCTCATCGGCCGCAAGGCGCAGCACATCGACGAAATTCGCGAAGGCCGACAGCGTGAAGCGGTCGGCAAGCAGGAAGGCGACGCTGAGGCGTTTTCTGGCGCGGTGTGAGGTCATGACGCAAATATTCATGCAAACAGACGCGATTGTCCAGCCGGCGCGCGGCAAATGCTCCTAGCTTTTGCGACACGAGATTTTCCAACCATCGGGTCCGCTCATGACGCGTTTTAATGCCTTCAATCTTTTGCGGAATGCCCTGACCGGCCACAAGAACTGGGACGAGCAATGGCCCGACAGTCAGCCGAAAGCCGAATATGACGTGGTCATCGTCGGCGCCGGCGGCCATGGTCTGGGCGCTGCCTATTATCTGGCCAGCCAGCACGGCATCACCAATGTCGCTGTCATCGACAAGGGCTGGCTCGGCGGCGGCAATACCGGCCGCAACACCACGATCATCCGCTCGAACTATCTCTATGACGAGAGCGCGCGTCTTTACGATCACGCCGTCGATCTGTGGGAGAACTTGAGCCAGGAGCTGAATTACAACGTCATGTATTCAAGGCGCGGCGTGCTGATGCTGGCGCATAATGTGCATGACGTGCAGAGCTTCAAGCGCCACATCCACTCCAACCGTTTGAACGGCGTCGACAATCGCTGGCTCACCCCGGAAGAGTGCAAGGAATATTGCCCGCCGCTCAGCATCGCGCCGAATGCCCGCTATCCGGTCATGGGCGGCGCGCTTCAGGAACGGGCCGGCACGGCCCGCCATGATGCCGTCGCCTGGGGTTATGCGCGCGGCGCCGCCGCCCGCGGCGTCGATATCATCCAGAACTGCCCGGTCACGGCCATTCGCCGCAACGCCGACGGCTCCGTCGCGGGCGTCGAGACGGCGAGGGGCTTCATCAAGGCGAAGAAGGTCGCGGTTTCGGCCGCCGGCCACACCTCGGTCGTCATGGACACGGCCGGCGTGCGCCTGCCGCTCGAAAGCTATCCGTTGCAGGCGCTGGTGTCGGAGCCGATCAAGCCGATCTTCCCCTGCGTGGTAATGTCGAACGCGGTTCACGCCTATATCAGCCAGTCCGACAAGGGCGAGCTGGTGATCGGTTCGGGTACGGACCAATATACCTCCTATTCGCAGCGCGGCGGCCTGCCGCTGATCGAGCATACCATCGCGGCCATCGTCGAGATTTTCCCGATCTTCAACCGCATGCGGATGCTGCGCAAATGGGGCGGCATCGTCGATGTGACGCCGGATCGCTCGGCCATTCTCGGCAAGACGCCGGTTGACGGGCTTTACGTCAATTGCGGCTGGGGCACGGGCGGCTTCAAGGCCACACCGGGCGCTGCCCATACCTTCGCCTGGACCATCGCCAAAAACGAACCGCACCCGATCAACGCGCCGTTCACGCTGGAGCGCTTCCGTTCCGGCCGCCTGATCGACGAGGCCGCCGCCGCAGCCGTGGCGCACTGAGGATAGAACCATGCTGCTGATCCGCTGCCCCTATTGCAACGAAACACTGCCGGAAGCCGAATTCACCTATGCCGGGCAGGCCCATATTACCCGCGCCGCCGATCCCTCGTCGCAGACCGATGAGCAATGGGAAGAATTCCTGTTCATCCGCGAAAACGTGAAAGGTCCGCATTTCGAGCGCTGGCGGCACCTGCATGGCTGCGGCCGCTTCTTCAACGCCGTGCGTGATACGGTGAGCGACCGTTTCCTCACGACCTATCGGGCCGGCGAGCCGCGTCCTGAACTTTCTTCCCTGACCCGTGCACCAGCCAGTTCCGAGGTGTCGAAATGAACTCCTATCGCGTTTCCGGCCGTGGCCGCGTGGATGCCGCCCGCTCCGTGAGCTTCACCTTCGACGGCAAGACCTATCGCGGCGTGAAGGGCGATACGGTCGCCTCCGCGCTTCTCGCCAATGGTGTGCATCTGATGGGCCGCTCGTTCAAATACCACCGCCCGCGCGGCCCGGTGGCGGCGGGTTCCGAAGAGCCGAATGCGCTGATCGGCACCCGCCGCAGCGCCGGACGTTTCGAACCGAACACCCGCGCCACGGTGCAGGAAATCTGGAACGGGCTGGAAACCACCTCGCAGAACAAATATCCGAGCCTGAAATTCGATATCGGCGCGGTCAACGACATGGCCTATATGCTGTTTTCGGCGGGCTTCTATTACAAGACCTTCATGTGGCCGAAGAGCTTCTGGAACAAGGTCTACGAGCCCTTCATCCGCGCGGCTGCGGGTCTCGGCGTTTCGCCGACGGAGGAGGACCCCGACACCTATGCCTCGCGCAACCTGCATTGCGATGTGCTGATCGTCGGCGCCGGTCCCGCGGGTCTCGCGGCAGCGCGTGCGGCGGCGGTCGATGGTCTGAAGGTCGTGCTGGTCGATGAAAATGCCGAAGCCGGCGGTACGCTTCTGTCCGAGCCGCAGGCGAAGATCGACGGCAAGCCCGCATGGAACTGGCTGGCGGATGAGTTGAAGGCGCTGAAAGAGCGCGGCGTCAGGGTCATGACCCGCACGACGGCGATTGCCTATTACCACCAGAACATGATCGGCCTCTGCGAAAAGCTGACCGACCATCTGGAAACCGTGCCGAAGGATACGCCGCGCGAGCGCCTGTGGCGGGTGCGGGCCCGCCAGGTGGTGCTGGCGCAGGGCGCGCTGGAAAAGCCGCTGGTCTTCCACGGCAACGACCGGCCGGGTGTGATGCTGGCGGGCGCTGCCCAGACCTATCTCAACCGCTACGGCGTCAAGGTCGGCAACCGGCCGGTGGTGGTGACGAGCCATGACAGCGCCTGGTATGCGGCCTTCGATCTTCATGGCGCGGGCGCGCGTGTTCAGGCCATTGTCGATACCCGCGCCAAGGTGCGCGAGGAACTGGTGAGCGAGGCGCGTGCGCTCGGCATTCCGGTCAAGCTGTCGCATACGGTCACGGCGACCTCGGGCCGGCTGCGGGTCAAGTCCGTCCGAGTCAATGCGGTCAATGGCGCGTCGGTCGGTGCGGGACAGGAAATTGCCTGCGACGCGGTGCTGATGTCGGGCGGCTGGACGCCGTCGCTGCATCTCTTTTCCCATACGCAGGGCAAGATCGCCTGGGATGATGAACGGACTACGTTCCTTCCTGCCCTCACCAACGAGGATTGCGTGATTGCCGGGGCCGGGCGAGGGCTGTGGGGCATCGAGGCCGCGCTGAAGGACGGTGCGGAGCGGGGCCGTGAAGTTGCCGCCGCACTCGGCAAGACTGCCAATAGTTCCAGCCATGCGGTGGAACATGACCGTACCGGCAGCGGCGTCTCGCACACGGAACTGCCGAGCGACCGTGATGCCGGCAAGGCCAAGGCTTTCGTGGATTTCCAGAACGACGTGACCGCCAAGGATTTGCGGCTGGCCGTGCGCGAGGGCATGCGCTCCATCGAACATGTCAAGCGCTACACCACCAACGGCATGGCTACCGATCAGGGCAAGATGTCCAACATCAACGGTCTCAACATTGCTGCGGAAGCGCTGGGCAAGCGCCAGCCGCAGGTGGGACTGACCACCTTCCGTCCGCCCTATACGCCAACGACCTTCGGAGCGTTTGCAGGTTATCACCGCGGCGCCCATTTCGAAGTGACGCGCAAGACGCAGATTGACGGGTGGGCTGAGGAGCATGGCGCGGTCTATGAGCCGGTCGGGCAATGGCGTCGCGCCTGGTATTTCCCGAAGCCGGGCGAAGACATGGATGCGGCGGTCAGCCGTGAATGCCGGGCTGTGCGCCAGAGTGTGGGTATTTTCGATGCCTCGACGCTCGGCAAGATCGAGGTTGTCGGTCCCGATGCGGTCGAGTTCATGAACCGCATGTATACCAATCCCTGGACGAAGCTTGCCGCCGGCCGCTGCCGTTATGGCCTGCTGCTCGGCGATGACGGCTTTATCCGCGACGATGGCGTCATCGGCCGCATGACCGAGGACCGTTTCCATGTCACCACCACGACCGGCGGCGCCGCCCGTGTGCTGAACATGATGGAGGATTACCTCCAGACCGAATGGCCCGATCTCAATGTCTGGCTGACCTCGACCACCGAACAATGGTCGACCATTGCGCTGAACGGCCCGAACGCGGCAAAGCTGCTTGCGCCGCTGGTGGAAGGTGTCGAACTGACGGAAGAGACCTTCCCGCATATGTCCTGTGTGGAATGCACCGTGGCCGGCATGCCGGCGCGGCTGTTCCGCGTCAGCTTCACCGGCGAGATCGGCTTCGAGGTCAATGTGCCGGCGCCGCTCGGCCGCAAGCTCTGGGAAATCCTGTGGGAGGCCGGCCAGCAATATGGCATCACGCCTTACGGCACGGAAACCATGCATGTGCTGCGCGCCGAAAAGGGTTACATCATCGTCGGCCAGGACACCGATGGCACGGTTACGCCCTATGATGCGGCGATGGGCTGGGCCGTGGGCAAGAACAAGCCCGATTTCGTCGGCAAGCGCGGCCTTGCCCGCCCCGATCTCGTCGCCAAGGGCCGCCGTCACCTCGTCGGTCTTCTGACTGAAGACCGCTCGAAGCTGGAAGAGGGCGCACAGATCGTCTTCGATCCGAAACAGCCGATCCCGATGAAAATGGTGGGTCACGTCACGTCGTCCTATCACTCGGATGCCGCAGGCCAGCCGATTGCGCTGGCGCTGGTTGAGGGCGCTCATGAGCGGATGGGCGAGACCGTCTATATTCCGATGCTGGACCGCACCATTGCCGCGAAAATCACCGGGATGGTCTTCGTCGATCCCGAAAATACCCGCCTGAAGATTTGACCTGGAGATGACAATGAACATGCGCGTTTCCTCCCCCGTTCCCGGCACGCTGGCCGAGAGCAAAGCAGCCCGGGTCAGCATTCTGGCCGCGCAGGCGCGGCTGTCGCTGCGGGCGCGCGGCGATCTCGCCCCGCTCAACGCCGCCCTCGGACTGACCCTGCCGGACCGGATCGGCCTCCGCGCCGCTTCAGGCGACATCGAGGTCCTGCGCCTTGGCCCCGACGAATGGACCGTGCTTGCACCTATGAGCGCGGTCGACGGGCTGATCTCCGCCTGCGCAGGCGTTTACGCTAGCCATCCGCATAGTCTCGTCGATATTTCCGGACGGGAAGTGACGCTCCTGATCGAAGGTCCGCAGGCCGCCGAATTGCTGACGCTGGGCTGCGCCCGCGACATTGACACGATTGCCGTCGGCGAGGGACGCCGGACGATTTTCGACGGCGTCAGCGTGGTGCTCTGGCGCGATGCGGAAAACCGTTTTCGCATGGATATCTGGAACAGTTTCGTATCGCATCTTGGCCATCTGCTTGAAACCGGCTGCAAGGAACTTGCGGCGGACATCGCCTGATCTGGGAGAAGAAAACAATGCTCAACCGACTGTCGCATAATACCGTTTCGGACACGGTGATCGCCGACGCCATCGCCGAGGAACTCGATCGCCAGAAGACGCAGATCGAGCTGATCGCTTCGGAAAACATCGTTTCTGCCGATGTTCTGGCGGCGCAAGGCTCGGTGCTGACCAACAAATATGCCGAGGGCTATCCCGGCAAGCGCTATTACGGCGGCTGCGAATTCGTCGATAAGGTCGAGGCGGTCGCCATCGACCGGCTGAAGCAGCTCTTCGGCGCGGAATTCGCCAATGTGCAGCCGCATTCCGGCGCGCAGGCCAATCAGGCGGTGTTTCTGGCGCTGCTTCAGCCCGGCGACCGGATCATGGGACTTTCACTGGCCCATGGCGGCCACCTGACGCACGGTTCGCCGGTCACCATGTCCGGCAAATGGTTCGACGTCGTCTCTTATGAGGTCGACGCCGAAACCCATCTGATCGATATGGAGAAGGTGCGGGCACGGGCGCTGGAGACGAAACCGAAGCTGATCGTGGCGGGCGCATCGGCCTATCCGCGTCAGATCGATTTCGCCGGCTTCCGCAGAATAGCCGACGAAGTCGGCGCTTATCTGATGGTCGATATGGCCCATTATGCCGGGCTGATCGCCGGTGGCAAATATCCGAACCCCGTGCCGCACGCCCATGTCGTCACCTCCACCACCCACAAGACCCTTCGCGGTCCGCGCGGCGGCGTTATCCTCACCAACGATGCCGATCTCGCCAAAAAGCTCAATTCGGCGGTATTCCCCGGCAATCAGGGCGGTCCGCTGATGCATGTCATCGCCGCCAAGGCCGTGGCTTTCGGCGAGGCGTTGCGCCCGGACTTCGCGGATTACGCCGGTCAGGTCATCGCCAATGCGCAGGCGCTTGCCGCCGTTCTGACGAAGGGCGGTCTGGGTATCGTCTCGGGCGGAACCGACAGCCATATGGTGCTGGTCGATCTGCGCCCGAAAGGCGTGACCGGCAAGATCGCCGAAATCGCGCTGGAGCGGGCGGGCCTCACCTGCAACAAGAACGCCATCCCCAACGATCCGGAAAAGCCCTTCGTCACTTCGGGTATCCGGCTCGGCAGCTCCGCCGGCACCACGCGCGGCTTTGGCGTCGCCGAATTCGAACAGATCGGTGCGCTGATCCTGCGCGTCATCGATGCGCTGGCGGCGAATGCCGAGGGTGACGCCGCAATCGAGGCCGACGTGCGGGCGCAGGTCGCAGCGCTTTGCGACGCCTTCCCGATCTACGGTTCGTAAATGTTCCTGTCGGTCTTCGATATATTCAAGATCGGCATTGGCCCATCGTCCTCTCATACGATGGGGCCCATGGTCGCTGCCGCCCGGTTTCTTGACGATCTGCGCGGCGGTGACAAGTTCCCGGGGGCCGGAGACCTGTTCGGCCTGCGGGCGAGCCTGCATGGCTCACTCGCCTTCACCGGCACGGGCCATGCGACGGATCGCGCGGTCATTCTCGGCCTGTGCGGGCTGAAGCCCGATACGCTCGATCCCGACCGGGTGGAGGAGATCGAGGCGGAGGTGCGCAGGACCGGCCTCGTCGAGCCCGAGGGGCTGTCGGCGCTGCGGTTCGATCCGGACAGGGATCTGGTCTTCGATTATGGCCCGCCGCTTCCCGGCCATGCCAACGGGCTGGTCCTCATTGCCTGCGATCGTCAGGGCAACACCTATCACCGGGAGGTCTATTATTCGATTGGCGGCGGCTTCGTCGTCACCGAAACGGAGCTGCAAAGGTCGGCCGGGGGATTGAGCGCCGGCAAGCAGCAGCCGGTGCCCTTTCCTTTCAGCACGGCGGCGGAAATGCTGCGCATGGGCCGCGCGTCGGGCAAGACCATCGCTCAGATGAAGCGGGCGAATGAAGAGGTTGTTTACGGGCCGGAACTGGATGCGAGGCTGGACCGCGTCTGGGAGGTGATGGAAAGCTGCATCGAGCGGGGCCTGACGCAGGAGGGAATCCTGCCCGGCGGGTTGAAAGTGAAGCGCCGGGCGAAGGCTATCCATGCGCAATTGCAATCGGAGCGCGGGCTGAACCTCACCCAACCGCATCAGGCCAATGACTGGATGAGCGTCTACGCCATGGCGGTAAACGAGGAAAACGCCGCCGGCGGGCGCGTCGTCACGTCTCCCACCAATGGTGCTGCGGGCGTGGTGCCGGCGGTGGCGCGCTATTATCTCGACCATTGCGTCGGTGCGCACCGCGAAGGCATCCGTGACCTTCTGTTGGTGGCGGCGGCAATCGGCGGTCTCATCAAACACAATGCCTCGATTTCGGGGGCGGAAGTCGGCTGCCAGGGCGAGGTGGGTTCGGCGGCGGCGATGGCGGCGGCCGGGCTTTGCGCGGTTCTGGGCGGCAGCAACGCGCAGGTGGAAAACGCCGCCGAAATCGCACTGGAGCATCATCTCGGCATGACCTGCGATCCGGCGGCCGGGCTCGTTCAGGTTCCCTGCATCGAGCGCAATGCGCTGGGCGCCATCAAGGCCGTTTCTGCGGCCAGCCTTTCGCTGCGCGGCGACGGCACCCATTTCATGCCGTTCGACAATTGCATCACCGTGATGCGCGAGACCGGCCGCGACATGCATGTGAAATATAAGGAAACCTCGCAGGGCGGCATCGCCGTCAATCTGCCGGAGTGCTGATCCATCAAGGGGGAGCAGGATTTGACCACCTATATCATGAAAGTCGCGTGCCCGGCGCGCAGCGGCATCGTCGCCGCCGTATCCGGTTATCTCGCCCGGTCCGGCTGCAACATCAACGACAGTTCGCAATTCACCGACCAGGAGACCGGCCGCTTCTTCATGCGGTTGAGTTTCGTTTCCGAACAGGGATCGGGACGCGATGCACTGCTTGACGGCTTCGGTCCCGTCGCGGCGGACTTCGATATGGATTATGATATTCATGACCTTTCGCGAAAGACGAAAGTCGTCATCATGGTCTCGCGCTTTGGTCATTGCCTGAACGATCTGCTCTATCGTTCCCGCATCGGTGCGCTGCCGGTCGAGATCGTCGCCGTGATCTCCAATCATGTCGATTACCAGAAGCAGGTGGTGAATGAGGATATTCCCTTTCACCACATTCGTGTCACGCCGGAAACGAAGCCCGAGGCGGAAGCGGCGATCCTGCAGGTGGTGCGGGATAACGGGGCGGAACTCGTGGTGCTGGCGCGTTACATGCAGGTTCTGTCGGACTCGTTGTGTCAGGAAATGTCAGGCCGTATCATCAACATCCACCATTCTTTCCTGCCGTCTTTCAAGGGCGCCAATCCCTATAAACAGGCCTATGAGCGTGGCGTGCGGCTGATCGGTGCGACCGCCCACTACGTCACCGCCGATCTCGATGAGGGGCCGATCATCGAGCAGGATACGATCCGCGTGACCCATGCCCAGAGTGCGATGGATTATGTCAGCCTTGGCCGGGATGTGGAAAGCCAGGTTCTTGCGCGGGCCATCCACGCCCATATTCACCACCGGGTCTTCCTGAACGGAAACAGGACGGTCGTTTTTCCCGCGTCTCCCGGAGAACATGTGTCCGAACGTATGGGCTGAATGCGGGTTCTTGCGGAACCGTCATTTGCGTCCTTCCTCAGTGGCTCGTCGTCATGTCGTCCCGCCAGTAACAGGCGTTGAGATAACGTTTCTTGGACAGGACCGACAACTTGTCCCGGAAGTCCTGCCATTGGGAGAACGCATTGGCGAGCCACAGGAAATAATCATTGGTGGAAGCGGCTGTCTCCATCGCCGCCTCGCCAACATGTTCGATGAATTTTGCTGGAGATACCGTCGAGCGCGGCAACCAGCATATTTGCATGCCGGGCGGTGCGACGATGTCATATCGGCAATTCTCGGCCCGAAGGAAAATCTGGCCGTTAACATCCCTGGGCAGGTTCTCGCAGATGCGGGCGATGGCGGGTAAGGCCGTTTCATCCCCTGCCAACAGATAGTTTTTTGCCGGCTTCATTCCCAGCCCGCACGGGCCGGACATGCCGCAAAGCGCGCCGGGACGTGCATTCCGGGCAAAGGAACATCCCGGCCCCGCATCCTCATGCAGAACGAAATCGATATCGATAAAACCGCTATCGGGATCTATCGCCCGGATCGTGTAATAACGGACGTCGAAGGTATCCGCGGGTTCGGCAGCATTTTCCGCGGCGCGCAGATTGCAGTCGAAGCTCTTGTTCTGCTTTGAGAAATAAAGCCTGACATGGAGGTTTTTCAGCGTATTGAAACGGTGAAGCCCGGTGCCGGTAAAGCGCAGGCGCTGCATGAAGGGGGCGAGGTGCTGGCTGTCGACCACTGTCAGAATCCTGAAACTGTCATCCGCGAATATGGTCATGCGCGCCTTCCGATAAGTACAAGCAAAAACGGCCCGCCAACCACCGTCGCCAGGAGGCCCGCGGGTATCTGAAACGGGAAGATAAGGTTGCGCCCCAGCCAGTCGGCGATGAGCAGGATAAGCCCGCCGATCAGCGCCGCCGCCGGCAATTGCGTGCCGGCGCGCTGGAAACCAGCGAGCCGCGCCAGATGCGGTCCCATCAGGCCGGCGAAACTCAAGGGTCCGACGAGGATTGTTGCGCTTGCGGTGAGAATGGCGGAAAGCGAATAGAGACCGTTACGGCTTGCCACGACAGAGACGCCGGTATTTCGGGCGATATCTTCGCCAAGCGGCAGCACTTCCAGCCAGCGGCGAATGAAGGGGGTTAAGGCAAGCCCAACAGAAAGCAGGACCGCCGCCATGATGGCTTCGCCCGGCGCGACGGCATAGGTGGAGCCGGAAAGCCAGGCGAGAAGCTGACCGAGCCTCGGATCCTGCGATGTCATCAATACCGCCATGACGAAACCGGAGACGGAACTGAGCGCAATGCCGATCAGCAGTAGCCGGTCGCCGGAAAAACCCGGCTTGCGCGACAGGGTCAGCATCAGCAGCAAAACCGTCAGCGAACCCGCCGCACCTGCGAGGATTTGCGCGCCACGGGTGGGGGCGGCGAGTGTGAGAAGAACCAGAATGACGCCGAGCATCGCCCCGGAAGAAACGCCCAGCACCTCCGGCGATGCCATGGGATTGCCGGTGACGCGCTGCAGAATGGCGCCGGCAAGCGCCAGCATCGCCCCGCCGCTGAAGGCCGCGAGCGCCCTCGGCCAGCGCCAGCCGAGGCCATGCAGATCGTAAAGTCCCGATAAAAACCAGCCCTCCGTGTTTTTCCCGACTGAGAGTGCGACGCCGGCGGCGACGCAGAGAATGGTGATGAGACCGAGCAAAGCCGGAATGGGCGAGGCAAGGCGCGCTGCCGCCGGCTGCGCGCCCGGCTGCGGCGGGGCCGGCATCTTCAGCCGCCGGATCAGCGCAAACATCAGCGGCGCACCGAGAAGAGCGGTGACGGCGGCGGTCGGGAACAATCGATAGGTGACGGGAAAAAACAGGACGATCTGGTCGGTCAAGGTGAGCAGCAGCGCGCCAAGCGCTGCCGAATAACCGAGCTGCGCCGCCATTCGTCTTGCGCCGCAGGCGCGCGCCAGCGCGGGGGCGGCGAGCCCGATAAAGCTGATGATGCCGACGGAGGCGGTGACCACCGCCGTCAAGGCCGCCGCTACCACCAGCGTTAGCAGGCGGTAGGTGGCAAGCGACAGGCCGAGGCTTTTTGCATTGGCGTCCTCAAGCGTCATGATCGTCAGGGGGCGAAGAAGCAGCGCGACTGCAAGGACGAGCACGGCGAGACGGGGGGCCAGAAAGGAGACGGCGCTCCAGTCCTGCTGATCGAGATATCCCGCGCCCCATAAAAAGATGCTGACGAGAAAATCATGGTTGAACAGCACCAGAACGGCGCTCGCAGCGCCGCAATAAAGGCTGACGATCATGCCTGCCAGCGTGACGGTGACGGGCGATAGGCCTTTGCGCCAGGAGAGTGCGAGGATCGCCAGAAGCGACAGCGCCGCGCCCGCAAAGGCGATCCATTCCCGTGCGCCCATCCATTGCGGGAACCAGAGCGTGGCAACGGCAAGGAGCAGATAGGAACCGGCCGAAATGCCGAGCGTCGCCGGCTCGGCAAGCGGATTGCGCAGAATGTTTTGCAGGATCGCCCCGACAAGGCCGAGCGTCGCACCGGTCATCAGCGCCACCACGATCCTCGGCAGCAAGGTATTGTGCAGCAGCACCTGCGCCGTCATGTTGGGATCGGGAAAAAACAGGGCTGCAAGCGGCGTCCCATCGGGCATGCGCAGGAACAGGTTGAAGCCGGTAAGGCTGGCGCAGACGATGGCGAGCGATGTGATGACGATCGCGGATATGTTCGCCGTCCTCTTCATGGCGATGCCTCACCGGCAAGGGCTTCGGAGACGAGGCGGGCGAAACGTCTTGCCGGCGGCAATCCGCCATAAAACAGCACGTCCCTGATCCGCACCAACCGGTTTTCGCGAATGAAGGGCAAGCTTTTGATGACCGGCGCGCTGAGAAGCGTATCCAGCTTCTCGTTGCTGGTATCGCCGATGCACAGAAGCCGCGCCTGCGGATGGCGGGAAAGCTGGTCGGCCGTCACTGTCGTATGACCGTATTGCGAGGTGTAACCATCCCAGGCGTTCTCGATGCCGAATTGATCGAGAACATTCTGGAAGAGGCTGTTCCTGCCGAAAACCAGCAGTCGCCTGCCATCTATGACCGTCGCCAGCAGCAGAGGCCGTCCGTCATAGGTGGAGACCGTGCTCGTGCCTGCCGCATCTCCGCGTCGAAACTTTCCTGAAACGCGTCAAACCGGCCGGGATCGCCGATCCGCGCGGCGAGCGCGATGAGAGCGTTTCTGCCACTGACTAAATGGTTTTCACCCGCAGTGACGCCGGAATCGAAAAGGTGGGTGGGGGCGATGGCGGCAAGCCGGCCGGCAGCCATGGTGAAATCGTCGCTGTGCAGGATGAGGCTTGGCCGAAGATAGTCCACAAGTTCCAGATTGGGCTCGGACCGCAATCCAAGCTCGGCGACCGAGGGCGACAGCGCCGGTTCGACGACGAGGCTGCCATAACGTTCCAGTTCCGGCATGGCTGCGGGCTGCACGCCAAGCGCCAGCAGGTTCTGCCCGCTCACCCAGTCCATGGCGACGATGCCGCCGGAACGGGCGGCCGATGACGGCCGGTTTGTAAGGAAAAAAGCACCTGTCCCGCAAAGCAGCGCTCTGCGGGACAGGGAACTGCGCAGCATCATCAGAATTTCGCCTGAACCGAGAAGGAGACGGTTCTCGGCGCTCCGAGATAATAGCTGTTCTGCCAGTAGTTCTCATCGGTGATGTTGCTGACATTCAGCCGGAATGTCAGCGGATTGCCGAAGTTTTCGGTGGTGTAACGCAGGCCGAGATCGGCGGTGACATAGGAGGAAAGGCGGTCGTTGTTTTCGGATGTCGCCCATTGTTTGCCGGTGTAATAGAGGCCGCCGGTCAGGAAGAGACCATCGACGGTGGGAACCTCATATTCGGCATAGACCTTGGCGAGAACATTGGCGACATTCATGGGCCGCTTGCCGTCATAGGTTCCGCCTTCGACCTTGGCGTCGAGGAATGTCACGCCGCCGAGAATGGTAAGGTCGTCCGTCACCTTGCCGGTCGCCGTGAACTCGATGCCGCGATGGCGCTGGCGGCCGTCCTGCGTGTAGACATTGGCATCCGTCGTCAGTTCGTAGGCCTTGGAGATGTCGAACAGCGCCGCCGTCAGCAGCATGTCGCCGACATCGCCCTTGATGCCGATTTCCTTCTGCTTGCTGACCATGGGGGCGAGAATCTGCCCGCTATTTGCGGCCGTGTCCGGCGCGACGCCGCCCTGCTCGAGGCCTTCGATATAGCTGCCGTAGAGCGTCACCGCCTCTATCGGCTTGAACAGCAGCGACGCCGAGGGCGAGAGCCTTGCTTCATCGTAATCCGGTGCGGAGCGGGCGCCGCTGCTGTCCAGCGACTGGCTCTGGATCATGCTGTAATTGGCGCCGACGAGGGCCGACCATTGTTCGTCGAATTCGATCTGGTCGCCGACGACGAAGTTATGATTGCGCACATAGCCGGACTTGTAGAGCGTGCCGGTGTTTGGCGGGAAAGTCGGCTCGGCAATATGCCGGGGAGAAGACAGGGGGAAAGACGGCTGCCAGCCGGTATTGGGGTTGTAAGTCGTACCCCAGTCCTTGCCCTGATACATGTAATAGCCGGCGGTCAGCTTGTGGGAGACCGCGCCGGTTTCGAAGGAGACGTCCGCGAAAATATTCGCGGCGTCGAAGACGTTTTTTGTCCTGCCGGAGCGAATTGCGATCTGGGAATATTCCTCCGCGGACTGGACAAGATTCATCGTATGATCCTGAACCGGCCGGTCGATATATTCCCGCATATATCCGCCGCGCAGGGTAATGGCGTCGTTCACATCGTAGGTGAGCTTGGCCGAGTATCGTTTTTTCTCGATTTCGTCGTGAATCCAGGGCTGGCTCCAGTTCCTGCTGGCGTCGGGTGCATCGCCATGCAACACGCCGTCTGCGAAAGCCCAGTAGGAGTTGGCGGCGTCCAGCTTGTATTTGCTGTAGGAAGCATTGAGTTCCAGCTTCAGCCGGTCGGTAATGTTCCAGTCGAAAGCACCGCTTGCCAGAAAGCGGTCGACATTCTGGTCATCGATGGCGGTGTCGCCCGCCGAGCGGACGATATTGAGGCGATAACCCATGTCGCCTTCCGGATCGATGCGGCCGCCGAAATCGCCATGGACGAAGGCCTGCGCGCCGCCGTAATTACCGACCGTCACGCTGTTCAAACGCTCCTGCGTCGGGCGCTTGTAGACATAGTTGATCATGCCCGCGGGCGAGGCCGCGCCATAGAGAAAGCCCGAAAGGCCGGAAAGAACCTCGGTGCGTTCCTTGTCTTCCAGCACCGTCGCGTGGCTGTAGGAGCGGCGGAAGCCGTCTTCGGCGGTGTCATAGGTGGTGAAACCGCGAATATTGGCCATCGGTGCCCAGCCGGACATCTGCGGCGTCTGGCTGCGGATGGTCGGCAGGACGCGGTAGATGTCCTCCGGGGATTGCGCCTGGATATTCTGGATCAGCTCCCTCGGCGCGACGGTGACGGAAAACGGCGTATCGCGAATGGCCGTCTGTCCGAGCAGGCCGAGAGAGGACAGTGTCTCTGTCCGGTAGCCATCCTGCGCCAGTCCGTCCTGCTGCAATGCGGATGCGCCGCGCGTGCCCTGAACGGTAATGGGTGCGAGAAGGGTGGAGTTTCCGGCTGCCGCAGCACTTGCCGCGCTGACCGGCGCGGCGATGACGACGGAGGTGGCGTCGGTGAAGGAATAAACGAGGCCCGTGCCGCGCAGAAGCTCCACGATCGCCTGCTCGCGGGTTGTTGCGCGGCTGACGCCCTGCGAAAGTTTTCCGCGCGCAATCGAGGCATCGTAGGAAATCTGCGTTCCCGACAGTTTTCCGAAGGTTGCCAGCGATTTGTTCAGCGGGCCGGCCGGAACCGAATAAACCGCCTGCGCAAAGGCCGGCTGTGCCGCGATGCCGGCGGCGAGCGTCGTGGTCGTCGCCAGAAAGGCGAAAAACAGCGCGCCACGACCCTTACGACCCCTGTTTGTACCCTTATGAGCCGATGAGAACTCATTCCCCATGTGAAAGCCACTCCATTAAATCTGTCCCCGGAGACCGGCCGGCCTATGCTGGCGACGGGTTCTCTGAGGACAATACGAATGGCGTTCGAAAATTTTCCTCTTTTTCTCAAGTTTTCTTAGATGGAGGAAATAACGGTCAAAAACGGCGTGACTGTCCGCACCTTGCCGCCGAATGGCCGCACCACCGCATCGAGCGCGCGGATGGGGTCGGCAAGATCGAAGACGCCGCTGACGACGTTGTTTTTCAGGGCAGGGGTGGCGATGACCACCTTGCCTTTTTGCCAGCGGGCGATGCGATTGACCACCGCCGCGACCGTCTCCTTTTCGGCAATGAGCATGCCCGTGCGCCATGCCGCAATTTCAAAAGCCTCCCTGACGCCGCGATCCATACGGCGCGATGCCTGATCGTAGGTCAGCCAGTCGCCTGCAGCCAGTTTCTCGCCGCCGGGAGAGGGCAGATCGGGCGATGTGGCCAGAACCAGCCCATGATCGACGGAGACGGAGATGGAGAGATCGTCGCCCGAAACGTCGAAAGCGGTTCCGAGCGCTGTGGCGGTCAATGGTCCGTAGGCGACGGAGAAGGGGCGCGAGGCATCGGGCCGGACATCGAAATATGCCATGCCGGCAAGGAGGTTCACCCGTCTTGCCCGCTCGCCGAAATCGACGGCGATTGCGCTGTCCGGTCCAAGCGTGACCATGCTGCCGTCCTCGAGGGGAATTTCTCTGATCTCGGCCGTCGATGTCAGGTAGTCGGCGCGGGCGCGTAACGTCACATAGGGTGCCAGCACCGAACCGCCAGCCGCCGCACCGAGACAGAGTACGCCGCCGACAAGCAGAAGACGCCGGTTGGGGTCGAAGCCCTTTTGCGAGGAGCGGGCCTCCTCGGCCAGAATCTGGCCGGTCATGCCGTGGATCGCGGCGACCTTCGCCCAGGCGGCGGCATGGGCCGGTCCGCGCTCGACCCAGGCGCGTGCCGTTTCGATGGCGACGGGATTGCCGGGATCGTTCTGCAGGCGAATGGCAATATCCGCAGCTTCACGAAACAGGCGCCGTTCTTCCGACACTTCGTTCATAGGGAGCCTTTCAGGATTGCCGGAGACCGGACAATGTCACAGCCTTTGATATATACGAATGAGAGGCCGCATATTTCCGAATGAAAGAAGTTTAATGCGCAGGCCAGCGATTAAACGGCGATATCTGGGGCAAGACGACGGTTCCCGTCCTCTACAGACCGTTCAGCCGATCCTCTATGTGTTCGTAGGCGTCGCGGATCAAAACCCAGGTGCGGGTGGTGGACATGCCGAGCTTCTGCGCCACTTCGCTGATCGTCAGGCCGCCCATCCGGTGCAGCTGGAAGGCCTCGCGCACCCGCCGCGGCAGTTCCGCAAGCGCCTGTTCCACCAGTTGCAGCCGCTGGCGGTCATAGACGATGGTTTCGGCCGATGGCGACGGATCGATGATGGCATCGAAGGCATTTTGCGGCAGGTCGACACGGCGGAGGCTGCGTTCGCGGCGATAATGATCGATGCTGAGATTGCGCGCCACCGTATAGAGATAGGATTTGGGATTGTGGGAAGCGGCACTTGCCGGCGGCGGCGAGGCAAGCACCTTCAAAAACGCATCCTGCGCCAGATCGGATGCCGTTTCAGGATCGATGCCCCTGCTGCGCAGGGACCTGACAATGCCCTTCGCATATAGCCGGAACAATTCCTGCAGATCCCAACTCAAGAGCCTTGCCTTCCGGTAATCGACCCCGTGCCTGCCCGGTGAACGGACGGTCGGTGTGTCGAACGATGCAGCCGTCGGTCGATTATGTGCAATCGGTGCCGAATTCGAGAATATGCGAAGCGACGGCTTCGATAAGCAGGATCGCCCCGCAGGCATGATATCATCGGCCGTTGATGTTGCCGGTATCATGCTTGCGGGGCGACGGTAAAGTAAAACAGTCGCTGTACTATGGATTAGTCTGTGACCTTTTCTGCGTATATATCAATTGCCGCGACGAACGATGCGGACTGCGAGTAAAGGTTGTTATTCGGCGGGCTGCGCCACGGCTTCCATATCCGACCGTCCGCGATCTCCGGAGAGGCTGCGCTGGCCGAGCGCGATGATGGCGACTGTCGAAAGGCTTGCGGCGACGGACACCCAGAAACCGTTATCCGGGCCGAAATTGTCGATCACCCAGCCGGAGACGAAGGCGCCGAGCGCCATGCCGATACCGATGCCGGTCATCACCCAGGTCACGCCTTCCGTCAGCATCGATTCCGGCACGCGACGTTCGATCAGGCCGAATGAGGTGATGAAGATCGGCGAGATTGCAACGCCGCTGAGGAAAACGGCGAAAGCGAGAAGTGCTACCGAGGTGTTGGCGACAAGCAGCGGCAGGGCGGTGAGTGCAAGCACGCTGACGGCGATAAGCAATTGCCGTTGCAGCGGCATTTTGGGGTTGAGCGCGCCGAGGATGAGGCCGACCACGAAGGAGCCGATGGCATAGACGCCGATGACGAGGCTGGCGGCTTCCGGTTGACCAAGCGCCTTGGTGATTGCGACGGCACTTACCTCGGCCGTGGCGAAAGTGGAGCCGACGAAGATCAGCGCAAGCGTGATGATCTGGACCGGTCGCAGGAAGATGGCCGAACGCTGCCGGCGGCCGCTTTCAACCGGCCGCACCTTGGGCTCGGTCGCGCGTTGCAGGAGGAAGGCAAAGGTGCCGAGCGCCAGGAAGGTGGTGCTGATCATCATGCCCGCTTCCGGAAAGAGCGAAACCGCAAGACCAACGGAAAGCGAGGCGCCGGAGATATAGACAAGTTCGTCGGCGGCGGATTCGAAGGCGAAGGCGGTGTTCAGCTCCGGCCGGTCGCGGAAGATTTCCGTCCAGCGGGCGCGCATCATGGCGGGAATGCTCGGCATGGTGGCGGCGAGGAAGGCGGAAAGGAACAGCGTCCAGGCGGGCCATCTCTGATTTGTCGCGATAATCAGCGCCGCAAAGGCGATGACCGAGACGATGGTGGCGGGGATGAGGACCTTGCTCTGCCCCTTGCGGTCCACCAGCCGGGAGATTTGCGGGGAGAGGGCGGCATTGGTCAATGCGAAGGTTGCCGAGACGGCGCCGGCCAGCCAATATTCACCGTGAGTCTGGGAAAGCATGGCGACGATGCCGATCGGGGCCATGGCAATGGGAAGACGGGCGAAAAAACCGGCGGCGGAAAAGCCTTTTGCGCCTGGAGCCCTGAAAATTTCTCTGTATGGATTAGACATCGGGATGCACCTTGTTCTAAGGGTGTCCACCACATACATACGTGGCGTATGTGAATGAGATAATTGCATACGACACGTATGTCAACTAATATACGCGTCGTATGTAAAAAATGGAGAAGAAATGCGCAAACCTCGCAGCGAAATGATTGCCGAGACGCGGGCGAAGCTTCTGGCTGCCGGCCGAAAGGCCTTTGGCAGCATCGGTTATGCGGAAGCGTCGATGGACGACTTCACCGCTGAAGCCGGTCTCACCCGTGGCGCGCTCTATCACCATTTCGGCGACAAGAAAGGCCTGTTGCTGGCGGTTGTGGCCGAGATCGATGCGGAGATGACGAAGAGGCTCTGCGACATCTCGTCAAGGGCCGCGACCCGGTGGGAGGGTTTCGTCGAGGAGAATGTCGGTTATGTGCGCATGGCTCTCGAACCGGAAATCCAGCGGATCATCTTTCGCGACGGACCGGCCGTGCTCGGCGATCCGTCGCGCTGGCCCAATGCCAATGGCTGTATCTCGGCTGTCGCCCGAAGCCTGGATGCGCTCCGGGAAGAAGGCACCATCGGCGACATCGATCCGGAGGCATGCGCCCGCTTCATCAATGCGGCGAGCAGCAGCGCCGCCCAATGGATAGCCAATTCCGACGATCCCGAAACGACCTCGAAACGGGCTGTCGGCAGTTTCCGGACCTTTCTGGAGGGATTGCGGGTCAGGAAAGACTGACCCGCATAGCTGCCTATCTGTTATTCCGGGTCGGCTAGGCGATCATCACGGAAAATGTGTAGAGATATCTGGAATAGATACAGATCATGTTATTGGTAACACCTGTTTGACACCTCTGAGGTCAAGGTTATGGTCGACAAGCCGTCGCAAAAAGCGTCCGGAAGCGCGCCATCGGATCAATCGCCAAAGCTTCTTTCGGGCGGGAATCCCCAGATTGCAAAAGGATATGGCGACGCGCCGGTGCGGGCCTATATTGCCGCCATGCCGGGTTGGAAAAGTGCGGTCGGTGGCCGTATCGACAGGCTGATCGAAGGTGTCGTGCCCGGCGTGCGCAAGGCTGTGAAGTGGAATTCGCCTTTCTACGGCATGGAGGACGATATCTGGTTCCTCAGCCTTCACTGCTTTACGAAATACATCAAGGTGACCTTCCTTAACGGCGTATCCTTGCAGCCTTTGCCGCCCGGCACTTCCAAACATCCGAAAGTCCGCTACCTCGATATCCACGAGGATGCGTTTGACGAAGCGCAGTTCGTGGAGTGGGTGAGGCAGGCAAGCGTGTTGCCCGGCGAAAAAATGTGAGCGACCGGGTTTATCGGTGCCACAGGCTTTTAGGCACGCGATGATCGCGAAATGGGCCGGCGAATCATGCCGGTTTTCCTGCCTCTTAAGGATCGTGTCGCGCTGCGGATGATGAGAAATCGCGGGCTGTCCGATACAGTTTTTCCGGAGTGAAGAAAAACCGGCCGATCCGGCCGATTTCTGTTTACTTTTGCCGGGGTTGCACGCCATCACGCTTCACTGAATTCGCTGCCAGGCGTATCGCAAACCACGGAGGATGAGATGAAGGCATTGGTGCTGGAAGAAAAAGGCAAGCTCTCGCTCAGGGATTTTGACATTCCCGGTGGAGCAGGATCCGCTGAACTCGGGCCCAGGGATGTGCGCATCCGCACCCATACGGTCGGCATCTGCGGCTCGGATGTCCATTATTACACCCATGGCAAGATCGGTCATTTCGTCGTCAACGCGCCGATGGTGCTCGGCCATGAAGCGTCTGGAACGGTGATCGAAACCGGCGCCGAGGTGACGCATCTGAAGGTGGGTGACCGCGTCTGCATGGAGCCCGGCATTCCCGATCCCACATCGCGCGCCTCCAAGCTCGGCATCTACAATGTCGATCCGGCTGTCCGCTTCTGGGCGACGCCGCCCATTCATGGTTGCCTGACGCCTGAGGTCATTCATCCCGCCGCCTTCACTTACAAGCTGCCCGACAATGTGTCCTTCGCCGAAGGCGCCATGGTCGAACCCTTCGCCATCGGCATGCAGGCGGCGCTCCGGGCGCGTATCCAGCCGGGCGATATCGCTGTCGTCACCGGGGCAGGTCCGATAGGCATGATGGTGGCACTGGCGGCGCTTGCCGGCGGTTGCGCCAAGGTCATCGTTGCCGATCTCGCCCAGCCGAAGCTCGATATCATCGGTGCCTATGATGGCATCGAAACCGTCAACATCCGCGAACGCAATCTCGCCGAGGCCGTCTCGGCGGCGACCGACGGCTGGGGCTGCGATATCGTCTTCGAATGCTCGGGTGCAGCACCTGCCGTGCTCGGCATGGCGAAGCTGGCGCGGCCGGGCGGCGCGATCGTGCTGGTCGGCATGCCTGTCGATCCGGTTCCGGTCGATATTGTCGGCCTGCAGGCCAAGGAACTGCGGGTCGAAACGGTTTTCCGTTACGCCAATGTTTACGACCGGGCAGTTGCACTCATCGCCTCCGGCAAGGTCGACCTGAAGCCGCTGATTTCCGCGACCATTCCCTTCGAAGACAGCATCGCCGGCTTCGACCGTGCGGTGGAGGCGCGGGAAACGGACGTGAAACTTCAGATCGTGATGCCGTAGTAAAAGATCGCGTGCCGACCGCCGATGCCTGCCACCGATGATTGAGTGGCAGAGATGCTGCGGAAAAGTATGAGTGCGGCCTGCCGTTGTCCGGCGGTCCGCACTCCAAAAATTTACCGGATATCGCCTTCGGGTGAGCATTGTTTGAGCGGATCACGCCGAATTGTGCAAAAAAATCGGCGCGGCCGCCGAGTTTCTGGCCATCCCCATCCGGCGACTATTCAATTCCCGACAAAAAAGAGTCAAAAAAGTATCGGTAATTTCTTCGGCGTGATGTGGAAGCACAGATAGCGCACGCCATATGCTCCTCATCAACGCCTGGGACGAGCCATAAAGAGGAATGGCTCTGCTCCGCAAATGCGGCGGACGTGTCGATGGGAGGAACTATGATGCAGCCCGATCTGGAACTGGTGCACATCCGCAAGGGCGAATCCTTCGCCGCCTGGCGGCATGGCTATCCGTTCCGCACCGTGCGCTGGCATTATCATCCCGAATACGAAATCCATCTTGTCGTCGCCACGTCAGGCACGTTTTATATCGGCGATTTCGTCGGCCGTTTCGGCCCCGGTCAGCTCATCATGACCGGTCCCAATCTCCCCCAGAACTGGATCAGCGAGATCGAGCCGGACGAGATCGTGCCGACACGCTCTCTCGTGATCCAGTTTCCGGAGGCTTTTATCGAGGATGCCTGCGCTTCCATGTCGGAGATGGAGGTGGTGCGTGCGCTGCTGGACCGCAGCCGCCGCGGCATTCTGTTCGACGATGAAACAAGCGATCGCGTTCGTCCGCTGATCCTCCGGCTGATCGAGGCGCAGGGGCTGACGAGGCTCGCGCTTTTCTGGGAAATTCTCGATCTGCTGGTCAACGCGCCGTCTTCCGAGGTGCTGGCAAGCCTGAGCTACGAGCTGGACCTGACCGGCATCGGCGACAGCGGCATCAACCGCGCGCTGTCGCATCTGCGCCAGCACCTGACCGAGCAGGTCGAGGAAATCGACCTCGCCGAGATGGTGGGCCAGAGCCAGAGCGCCTTTTCCCGCGCCTTCAAGCGTCACACGGGAACGACGCTGGTGCGGTATCGCAATCAGTTACGCATCGATCTTGCCTGCCAGATGCTGCTGGCGGATCAGGAGGTCAAGGTGGCGGAGGTCTGCTATGATGTGGGCTTCTCCAATCTTTCGAATTTCAACCGGCATTTCCTGAAATTGAAGGGAATGTCGCCGTCGAGGTTCCGCACAATATTCGCAGCCCAGAAGGCAGCGGTCATGGCGGATTAAACCAGCGACACATCGCCGATTTTTTAGAATTCGGGCAGAGGGCTGTCCGGAAACGGGGTCTTGTTGCCCCAATTTTCCAACCGGGAGGAAGAGTGAGATGAAAATGAAGTCCAAGTTTCTGATGGCGACAGCCGCAATTGCAATGATGGCCGCTCCGGCGCTGGCGCAGGAAAAGCTGAAGATCGGCATGACCTTCCAGGAGCTGAACAACCCCTATTTCGTGTCGATGCAGGAAGCGCTGAAGGAAGCCGCCGCAAGCATCGGCGCCGACGTTGTCGTGACTGATGCCGGCCACGATGTGGCAAAGCAGATTTCCGACGTCGAAGACATGCTGCAGCAGAAGATCGACATCCTGCTTCTGAACCCCACCGACAGCGCAGGCATCGAAGCCGCCGTTCACGCTGCCAAGGCTGCCGGCGTAATCGTCGTTGCTGTTGACGCCAACGCCAACGGCCCGGTCGACACCTTCGTGGGCTCGAAGAACCGTGACGCGGGTTACAAGTCGTGCAAGCATCTCGGTGACGCGCTCGGCGGCAAGGGTGAAGTCGCCATTCTCGACGGCATTCCGGTCGTTCCGATCCTGCAGCGTGTCGAAGGCTGCAAGGCAGCTCTCGCCGAATTCGCCGACATCAAGCTGGTCGATACGCAGAACGGCCGTCAGGACCGCTCCGTTGCTCTCGGCGTCGTTGAAAACATGATCCAGTCGCGTCCGAACCTCGCGGGTATCTTCTCGGTGAACGATGGCGGTGCGATGGGCGCTCTGGCTGCTATTCAGGGTTCCGGCAAGGACATCAAGCTGACCTCGGTCGACGGTGCTCCGGAAGCGGTGAAGGCGATTGCCGAGGGTGGTCCTTTCATTGAAACCACCGCGCAGTTCCCGCGTGACCAGGTTCGCGTTGGCCTTGCCATGGCGCTCGCCCAGAAGTGGGGCGCTCGCGTCGTGCCGAAGGAAGTCCCGATCGACGTTATGGTCGTCGACAGCAAGAACGCCGGCGAGTTCAGCTGGTAAGAACTCCTCCCAGGCCCCGTCCCCTTCTCGTATGGGGGCGGGGTTAAATCCCGACCATTGAGGAGGGTGAAATGCTGGAACTGAATGGAATAAGAAAAAGCTTTGGCAAGATCGAAGTCCTGCGCGGCGTCGACCTTGAGGCGCGCGCCGGTGAGGTGCATGCGCTTCTGGGAGAAAACGGCGCTGGCAAGTCGACGCTGATGAAAATCCTGTGCGGCATTTTGCAGCCATCGGAGGGAACGATCCGCATTGACGGCAAGGATCGCCGCTTCGCCAATTACGATGAGGCGATTGCCGCCGGCATCGGCATCGTGTTTCAGGAATTCAGCCTGATCCCCTATCTCAATGCCGTGGAAAACATGTTTCTTGCCCGCGAGATCCGCGGGCCGCTGCGCCTTTTGAACAAGGGCGCGATGCGCAAGCGCGCGGCCGAGATCATGAGCCGGCTGGCGGTGGATGTACCGCTTGATGTGCCGGTGCATCGTCTTTCCGTTGCCCAGCAGCAATTCGCCGAAATCGCCAAAGCGCTGTCGCTGGATGCCCGTATCCTGGTGCTCGATGAGCCGACAGCGACGCTCACCCCATCCGAGACGGAACACCTGTTCAAGGTCATGCGCGAGCTGCGGCGTCAGGGCGTGGCGATCATCTTCATTTCGCATCACCTCGAAGAAATATTCGAGATTTGCGACCGCATCACCGTTCTGCGCGATGGCGAGTTGATCGGCTCCTGCCTGACGTCGGAGGTCGATAACGATCGTCTGGTCGAGATGATGGTCGGCCGGCGCATCGAAGCCAGTTTCCCGCCGAAGCCGCAGCTCGATCCTGCCGCCGCAAGCGTGATCGAAGTCGAAGAGCTGCAATTGAAGAAAGGCGGTCCCGTTTCGCGCTTTGCGTTGCGCAAGGGCGAAATCCTCGGCTTTGCCGGGCTTGTCGGCTCGGGCCGTACGGAAACGGTTCTCGCCATGCTCGGCGCGCATTCCGCCTCGCGCCGCAAGATCAGGGTTGACGGCGTGGACACGCGTTTTTCTGGCCCTGATGAGGCGCTGATGCGCGGCATCGGCCTGCTGCCGGAAAGCCGCAAGGAGGAGGGGCTGATTACCAGCTTCTCCATCCTGCAGAATATTTCGCTGAACAATTACCGCAAATACCGCAAGGCCCACTGGTTCCTCGATCTCAAAAAGGAACTGGAGCACACGACGAAGGCCATGGCGCAGGTGCAGGTCAAGGCGCAGGGACCCTTTGCCCGCGTCGATACGCTATCGGGCGGCAACCAGCAGAAGATCGTCATCGCCCGCTGGCTGAACCATGACATGCGCGTGCTGATCTTCGACGAGCCGACACGCGGCATCGATGTCGGCGCAAAGGCGGAAATCTACTCGCTGATGCGCGAATTCGCCGCCAAGGGCCATTCGATCATCATGATCTCCTCGGAGCTGCCGGAAGTGATCGGCATGTCCGACAGGGTCTGCGTCTTCCGTTCCGGCGGCATCGTCGCCACGGTCGAGGGGGAAGATATCAATTCAGAAACAATAATGACAAACGCCACCACCGGGAGAGTTGAACATGTCGCTTGATGCAAACACCGGCACTGCCGCGAAAACGGGCGGCTTCAGTCTCAGCGCCATGCTGCGTTCGCCGCTTGCCCTGCCTCTGGCGGGCCTGATTGTCGTATCGATCCTGATGGGGCTTGCGAGCGACAATTTCTTCAGCCTCAACAACATCATGAACGTGCTGCGGCAGGTTTCCGTCGTTGGCATTCTCGCCGTCGGCATGACCTTCGTTATCCTCACCGGCGGCATCGACCTGTCGGTCGGCGCGGTCATGGCGCTTGTCGGCACATTATCCGCCGGCCTGATGGTGAATTCGGGCCTGCCTGCCTCGGTTGCCCTGCCGGCCGGTCTCTTCATCGGTCTCGGCATTGGCATCTTCAACGGGGCGCTTGTCGCCTGGGGCAAGATGCCGGCCATCATCGTCACGCTTGCCACCATGGGCATGGCGCGCGGTCTCGGCCTCATTTATTCCGGCGGTTATCCGGTCAGCGGCATTCCGAGCTGGATTTCCTGGTTCGGCGTCGGTCGTATCGGCGTCGTTCCGGTGCCGGTCGTCATCATGGTGGTGATCTATGCCATCGCCTGGGTGCTGTTGCAGCGCACGGCTTTCGGCCGCCATGTATATGCACTTGGCGGAAACGAACTGGCGGCTCGTCTTTCGGGTGTGAAGACGCAGCGCGTCAAGCTCGCCGTCTACGGCATTTCGGGTGTCACCGCAGCGCTTGCGGCCCTCATCCTTACCGGCCGCCTGATGAGCGGTCAGCCGAATGCCGGCGTCGGCTTCGAACTGGACGCCATCGCGGCGGTCGTTCTCGGCGGCACGGCGATTGCTGGCGGCAGGGGTCTCATTCTCGGCACGCTGATTGGTGCGGTGCTGCTCGGCATTCTCAATAACGGCCTCAACCTGATGGGCATCAACCCCTATCTGCAGGATGTCATCAAGGGCGGCATCATCCTGCTGGCCATCTATATCGGGCGCGAATGGCGCTGAGCCGGCCCGGAAACATCTTCATAACGCAGGAGAATTAAATGTCTGAATCGCTGCAAGGCAAGATCGCGGTCATCACCGGCGCCGCATCCGGCATCGGGCTTGCCACCACCGAAGCGCTGCTGGAACAGGGCGCAACCGTGGTCATGGTCGACTGGAACGAGAAAGCCTTGAATGAACTCGCTACCAAGCTTGGCGACCGCGCCATTCCGCAGGTGACGAACCTTCTGGATGCCGACAGCTGCAACGCCATGATCCCCGAAATCCTCGGGAAGGTCGATCATATCGACATTCTCTATTGCAATGCCGGCACCTATATCGGCGGCGATCTCACCGAAACGACGCCTGAAGCCATCGACAAGATGCTGAACCTCAACGTCAACGCCGTCATGAAGAACGTCCATGCCGTCGTGCCGCATATGTCGGAGCGCAAGACCGGCGATATCGTCGTCACCTGCTCGATCGCCGGCCATTTCCCGACCTATTGGGAGCCGGTCTATTCGGGCTCGAAATGGGCGATCACCAGCTTCGTGCAGGGCATGCGCCGCCAGATGATCCCGCACGGCGTGCGCGTCGCGCAGGTGTCTCCCGGCCCGGTCGTTTCCGCACTTCTCGCCGACTGGCCGGAGGAAAATCTCCGCAAGGCCAAGGAGTCCGGCAGCCTCATCGATGCGAGCGAAGTGGCCGATGCCGTTGTCTACATGCTGACGCGCAAGCGCACGGTTACCATCCGCGACATGCTGGTCTTGCCGACCAACTTCGACCGCGTTTAAAAATCTCCGGAGCGGCGGAAAGACCGGAAACGGTCCCGCCGCTCGCCCCTGTTCAAGCACCGGATGATCCGCTCCGAGGAGTATCGCAAATGGCTTCCTATCTGATTGGCGTCGATGTCGGGACCGGCTCGGCGCGCGCCGGTGTCTTCGATGTCGCGGGAAAGCTTCTCGCCACCGCCAAACGCCCGATCGGCATGCATCGCGAGGACGGCGGCATTGCCGAACAATCGAGCGGCGAAGTATGGCAGGCCGTTTGCGACAGCGTCCGGGAAAGCGTTTCCCGCGCCGGCATCGATCCCGCCGAGGTCGCCGGCATCGGTTTCGATGCCACCTGCTCGCTGGTGGTGCGTGGACCGGACGATGAGACCCTGCCGGTGGGCGCACCGGATCATCCCGAGCGCGACATCATCGTCTGGATGGATCACCGCGCCGTCGAACAGGCGGAGCGCATCAATGCCGGCGAACACGCCGTGCTGAAATATGTCGGCGGCCGTATTTCCCCGGAAATGCAGACGCCGAAACTGCTGTGGCTCAGCGAAAACAAGCCGGACATCTATGCCCGGGCCGAGCACTTCTTCGACCTCACGGACTTTCTGACATGGAAGGCTTCGGGCGCGCTGGATCGCTCCGCCTGCACGGTGACCTGCAAATGGACCTATCTGGCCCATGAAAACCGTTGGGATGCGGAGTATTTCACTCGTATCGGACTTGGCGATCTCGCCGAGCAGGGTTTTCGCCGCATCGGTGAAAGCGTCGTCCATCCCGGCACGGCGCTGGGTAACGGTTTGACGGAAGACGCGGCAGAAGCCATGGGTCTGGTTGCGGGCACTGCGGTTGCGGCAGGTCTGATTGACGCCCATGCCGGCGGCGTCGGCACGGTGGCTGCGGGCGGCGATGCGTCGCGATGCCTCGGTTATGTTTTCGGCACCTCATCCTGCACGATGACGACCACCACCGAACCCGCCTTCGTGCCCGGCGTCTGGGGACCCTATTATTCGGCCATGGTTCCTGGCGCGTGGCTCAATGAAGGCGGCCAGTCTGCCGCCGGCGCGGCCATCGATTACCTGGTGCAGCTGCACCCGGCCTATGCCGAGGCGAAAGCTCTTGCCGCTAAGGAAGATAAAGCCTTGCCGGTATGGCTCGCTGACCGGGCGCTCAATCTTGCCGCATCCGCTTCCGCTGCCGCAAAGATCGCCGAGGATTTTCACGTGGTGCCGGAATTTCTCGGTAACCGCGCGCCGTTTGCCGATCCCCATGCCCGCGCCGTCATCGCCGGTTACGGTACCGAGACGGGCGTGGATTCCCTTGTGGCGCTTTATGTGGCCGGCCTTCTCGGCCTCGGTTATGGACTTCGCCAGATCATCGAAACGCAGGCCCGCAACGGTGCGCCGGTGGAAACCATCAGCGTCAGCGGCGGGGCGGGTGCGCATCCGCTTGCCCGGCAGCTGCTGGCGGACGCGACGGGGCTTCCCGTGGAACTGACTGAATGCGAGGAGCCGGTGCTTCTCGGCTCGGCCATGCTCGGTGCGGTTGCCGCAGGGACCTATCCGGACCTGATGGTCGCCATGCCCGCGATGTCGCGTGTCGGTAGCTGTGCTACGCCCGATCCAGATTTTCAGAAGATTCATCAGGCGCGGTACGACGCGTTTCTGGCGCTGCAAAATGCGGCGCGCGCCATTCGTGCCGCCAGCCATTGAACCACGTCACAAACTCATATCGTCCGGCCGTCATGGCCGCAAACTAAAGAGGATTCCATGCAGTTTTCCGGAAAATCCGTCATCATCACCGGCGCAGGAAAGGGCATCGGCCGCGCCTGCGCTCGCCTGATGGCCGCGCGCGGTGCGGAAGTGGTGGCGATCAGTCGCACCCAGTCCGATCTCGACAGCCTGAAAAGCGAAATCGGCGGCCGTTCGATCCGCGTCGATCTTGCCGATGTCGCCGCCACCCGCGCCGCCATGAAGGAAGCCGGCCCTTGCGATTTCCTCATCAACAGCGCCGGCATCAACGTGCTCGAAAGCGTGCTGGATATGAGCGATGCCGGTTATGAAGCCGTTCTCGGCATCAATCTGCGCGCGGCTTTGGTCGCATGTCAGGAATTTGCCCGCGCCCGCGTGGCGAAGGGCGGCGGCGGCGCCATCGTCAACATCACTTCCATCGCCGGTCACCGCGGTTTCCAGGATCACCTCTGCTACGCGGCCTCCAAGGCCGGGCTGGAAGGGGCGACCCGCGTTCTTGCCAAGGAGCTTGGCCCGCACGGCATCCGCGTCAACGCGGTTGCGCCCACCATCACCCTCACCGAACTGGCCGCGGAAGCATGGAACGATCCGGCGAAAAGCCAGCCGATGATGGTTCGCCATCCGCTCAACCGGTTCGCCGAAGCGGAAGAGGTGGCTCAGAGCATCGCGTTGCTCCTGTCGGATGACAGCCGCATGATTTCCGGAGCCGTATTGCCGGTCGATGGCGGTTTCCTCGCCGTTTGATGTCTTAGGGAAGTCTCAGGCGCAGGCGCCTGCCCGAAATAAAAGAACGCCCGGCAAACAGCCGGGCGCTCATCTTGATGAATGACAATGCTGTTAATGACGATGCTCGGGCATGTCCTTTAGCTGGTCCTTGGTCCATGAAGTGACCGCGTGGACATCGCCGTCCTCATCCCGCATGAAATCAAGATCGCTGAGCGGTACTGCGACCGGCTTTGCGCCGATACCAAGAAAGCCGCCGACATCGATGATGGCGGTGCTGCCGGCCCCGACGCCGTGGACATGATCGACCTTGCCGACCTTGTGATCGTCTGCACCATAAACGGTGGCGCCTTCAAGAACGGACGGCGTCAGTTCCGTTTCAACCAGGCGTACGTGATTGGTGTGATCCATTGTTCTTGCTCCTGTCTTGGTTTGCAGAAAACAAACTCCTCGACTGCAAAACCGTTCCATCGAACGTCGCTGGCCGGCGCCAGTCGGTGAGGACTGGTGATTTCTCATCGGTACATTGTTGGGGTTTGCGGCAGGCGGTTCCGAAAAGGTTGCGGAATGGTCACACCTTTTCTCCGGAAGACAAGTTTTCGCTAAATTGCAACCGCTAAAGTTGTTGCGATGACGTGTCTGGATGTTATCTCTGCGTCAGGTTGAATCATCAAGGGGATGAGGGATGAAAAAGTTGGGGGCGGTTTTGCTGGTGGCTCTTTTGAGCGCATGTGCAAAGCCATCTGACGGACCGACCGCAGGCAATATCCGATCTGCGACTTTCCCTCGAACCAACGAAAAAATCCCCGTCATCGAGCTGGCGAATGCGCCGGCGGCCACGGTTTCCGCCGGAAGCCTGCAGAATGCCTCCGGCCCCGGCCTCACAGCGCTTCGCAACACCGGTTACAACGCCCAGAGATTGCGTCGCGGCGACGTGATCGACATCACCGTGCTCGATACGGGCGAAGACGGGCTTTTCTCCCCGACGCAAAGCAAGACGCTCAATCTCGGACGCTTTACGGTGGACCAGAGCGGATCGGTGAATATCCCCTTCGTCGGCAAACAGAGGGTGGTGGATTCGACGCCCGAGGGGCTGCAATCGCAGGTCGTTGCCGGGCTCAAGGGATCGGCCGTGAACCCGCAGGCCGTCGTCACCGTCGTGGACAAGCCGACGAGCGCCGTCATGCTCAGCGGTGCGGTGAAAAACCCCGGAAAAATAACGCTCACCGCCCGTCAGGAGCGGGTGCTCGACGCGCTCAATCAGGCCGGCGGCCCGACCGTCGCTCCGGGCGCTGCCACGGTCACCGTCGTTCGCGGCTCGCACAGGGCCAGCGCGCCGCTTGACCGCGTGATGCGGGAAGACCGCCAGAATATCCGGCTGTCGCCGGACGATCAGATCATGATCGATGGCGATGCAGCGAGCTACACCGCGCTCGGCGCTTTCAAGAGCGCCGGCGAATTCCAGTTCGAAGCCGGAAAACTGACCCTCGCGCAGGCTGTTGGCCGCGCCGGCGGATTGCTGGATGACCGTGCGGACGCGCGCAATGTCTATGTCTTCCGCAACGAGATCATTCAGGTGCCATCGGCAACCGCATCGGGCGCGAAAGGCCCGGTTGCGACGGCCACGACCATGCGGCCGGTGATTTATCACGTCAACATGCGCGATGCTTCCAGCATTGCCCTCATGCAGCTCTTCCAGATGCAGAAGGGCGATGTGCTCTATGCCAGCAACGCACCGCTGGTGGATTCGGCCAAGCTCCTGACCGTGTTCCAGAAGAGTGTGCCGACGGCGGCAGCACCGCTTCCCGGCAGCGGCAACTGACCAATGAGGCGCTACAGAAGCTGTAGCGCTTCCATCGCGGATTGCGGTCGCGACGCGGGTTCGTCCTGGCAACAGGCGTCCGCAAAATCCGCCAGCCTTTGCGTTGTTCGAATCTCACTCGTAGCGAAAAGCCGCCGGGCGAGCCGCCCCACGGAGAATATATCCTGATCCGGCTTTGCGGTTGCGTCCCGCATCCGTTCCGGTGCTGCAAATTCGTGCGAGGCGGCAAAGCTCATGCCCCGGTCCGCGTGTTTTTGGCCGATCTCCAGCGCAATGCCGAAATCGCCAAGTCTGCCCGTTTCGAAATCGCCGTCCTCCAGTAGAATATTGGCTGGCGTGACATCGCAGTGGACATATCCCCTTGCATGCATGGCGCTCAGCCCTTCCAGCAGGCGGCGAAGGATTGTGATCGCCTGCGGTGCGCTAACCGGCGGCTGCGATGCAAGCGAGGCCAATGACCGCGGGAACCATGGCTGCAACAGGCCCGGCCGGCCATCGGCCAGTCTCAGCAGCGCCGATGTTTCCACCAGACACGGATGGCGCAATGTCAGGCCGAGCTGCGCCTCCTCGCGTAATCTTTGCAGCAGCGCCGCGTCGTTTCTCAACGCCGGCGGCGTGGTTTTCAGGGCGTGAAGGGAGCCGAGATCGCGGTGCCGCACCTGCAGCAGCAGCGTGTTTTCGCTTTCGTAGGCAATCCGTTCAAGGGCAAAGCTGTCGGCGATCCAGTCGGGTTTCGCGTCGGAAAAATGCGAGACTTTCCGGTCCAGCGCATTTCTGACCTGATCGATCAGGTCTTTCTGTTCTTCGGTGGGCCTTTCCCGCGTGCCGTCATGGCGGATGGTTTGCCACAGATCGGAAAAGCGCTCGGCGACCTGCGGGTAGGCAGGCCCATCGCCCGGTTGTTTACCCTTGCTCAAGCCGGTTTCCAATCACGATGGCGCTGACATTCTCGCGTGCGTCCTCGATCAGCGCTTCCTGGATCAGGGCGCTGGCGCAATCCTTGATCGGGGTGTTGCCGACAATCTCGGCAATGGCCCGCTCCTTCAGGATTTGTACCAGCGGATAGCTGCACAGGAGCAGCCTGTCCTGCGCCCCCCAGTCTTCCCCGACGATATCCGGCCGGAACTGCTGGGAAAGGCCGACACATTGCGAGAGCTGCCTTTTCATGCCGACAACGACGTGATCGCGCGAAAGCTGATGCATGGTTCCATTTTTCAGGAAATAGGCGCGCGCGTCGCCGGACCACAGGACACTCAACCTGCGGCCGATAATGGAGGCAATGATGACGCTTGCCATCGGCCTGCCGTCGGCGCCCATGGTTTGCCGGGACAGAAGCAGGCTGTTGACGGTGCCGAGCTTTCCCCTGATCTGCTGCGCCATCACCTCGGGGTTTTCGGCATCGGGCGTTTCGGCAAGAATATTTGTGGCCAGACGTGCAGCTTCCACGGCGCTGTGCGTGTCGCCCTGTCCATCTGCTATGGCGAAGAGGGCAGGGGTCTGGGAAACGAAAAGCGAATCCGCGTTCAGGGAAAGCCGTGTTCCGGGGTGCGTGGCATAGCTGTAGACGACCGATGACGGCTGTTCGGTTGCCGGCGCGGGCGCGGGCGGAGTTTTGTGTTTTGCACTTTCCTGCGCCTGTACGGGTATCGAGCCGTCCTCATCGCCCTTGCTTGCCATGTCGCTGAAGAGGCGCAGGAAATCGGAAGCTTTCGGTTTGCCGTCGAATTTGAGACCGCGGGCGCGGCGGCTGACGGGATCGATGCGCCACCAGAGGCTGGTCGGTGCACGGCTGCGCACCATTTCCGGCGCGTCATCCTCTTCCCGAGGTTTCGGCAGGCGCAGTTTTTTTACGGAGGTGTTAAACCGGGACATATCGAAATCGCCCGTCATGGATGTTTCGGCCAGCGCCTCGGCGGCCATGAACCAGGTGTCGTCGAGATAGAGGGTTCTCGGATGTTTCCGGAAGCTATTGAGCTGGGCAATTATGGCAAGAGGATATTTGCGTCCCACCCGGTCTGCACTGGGCACCAGCACGCCGGCATAGGCGCAGTTTCCCCATATGCCGCTTTCGATGATGAAGCGTATGGGCGGCGATGACGTAAATATTTCGGGCCATCGGCCCGAAAACAGGTCCGCGCAGGCATGCAGGCCGGATCGCATCCAGTCGTCAAATGTCCCGATCAGCTCCCGTTCAAGCCCATCGGAGATGAAGTCGCCATGGCTGGGGACCTTGCCGAAGAAACCGATGCGGTCGCTTTCCGCTGCGGTTTCCGCGGGCCTCGATGCCTGAGTGGCCATCAGTCGTTATTGACCGCGGTGCTTTTCGTCGTTGCTTTCATCATAGATCCCCTCCTTAAAAACGGTGCGCCGCCCCGCCGCTAAAATTGCGCGGGGCAGGCAAAGCCGGCGATGGCGTCCAGCTTGAACGGGTTGAGAACCGAGCCGAACTGAATATCGAATTCGGCAGCCTGAGCGCCATTCGCAAACCGCACCCGCAGCAGATCACCCGACTGGTTTTCGATGTCGGCGCCATCGAACAGCCGGAATGGCGACCAGTCGCCGTTTTCGGTTTTCGCCTGCTGCCAGCCGCCCGGCTGGAAAGCGATGCGCGACAGGCTCGCCGTGTTTTCACGCGATGGCCAGGTGATCGATTTTGCCTGAATGGGGCCGTGATAATAAACCACCCGCTCGCCTTCGATTTCCAGCATCACCGCGCTGGAGGCATTGGTGAGCGAAACGGGTTTGACATTGATCGACACCGCCGGCGTCTCGCTGCCATTCGGGAAAAAGGCGCGCGAAATCTTGTCGGCATTTTCGAACTGGGCGACGGCGCTGCTGGGAATGCCGGCGGCGCCGAAAGTGCCTTTCCAGCTCCAGGGGTTGGTCGTCCTGTCGACAAAGGCTTCCATTCGCTGTTTGAAGAAGGACTGGAAAACCCCGGTCGGCCCGAAGAGACGGGTGAAATCCGCGATGGCGACATCGCGGGAAGACGACCTGTCGAAAGGATAACGCCCGGTCACGATGGAAGAGCACAGGGATGCCGCATCGGCCGCCCAGAGTTCGGCAATGCGGCTGCGGGCGGATTTGACCGCAAGCGAGCCGACATCCGCCGCCACACCCGCCACCCACACATCGAGGGGTGCCGGCAACTCACGGGCCTGCTGCAACAGATCCTGATTGGCCTTGGTGAGCTGGCTGTCCACGTCGAACACCTTGGCGACCTCGTCGGAGGTGGTTGCCGAGCGGGCAAGCTGCTCGTTCAGCATCTTGAAATGCGCGAGCAACTGTTCCGATGGCGAGCCTCCGGCCTTGCCGCCATTGGCCTGCTCGCCCGTTGTGGCCGCGCCTTTCGCCGCCAGCATGTCCCGCAGTCTCGCATAGGGATCGGTTGCGTTCACCGTGGCGGCCAGAACGGCTGCGGTCGCGTCGCCTTCAGCGGCGGAGGCGAGGGCGGCGGGGTTTGCTCCGGGGCGCAGATCGGTCGCCTCCGCGATCGATCTGGCAGCCTCCACCACGATATTGCGTTCATTGGCAAGCGCGCGGGTTGTTTCCACCGCGTCGCCAAGGGTCTGGGACGGCTTGACCCGAAGGTCGGCCAGCGTATCGGCCCATTTTTTCTCGAAACGGTCGAAATAGATTTGCAGCGCGGCCTGCGCCACCTGCTCGACCGTTGCGCCACGGAGCGCATCATCGGAACCGCGCACCCACCCTTCGGAAAGTGCGATGCGCGCCGCATGGGCGACCTGCGGAATGACGACGCTGCGATATCCCTCCGCCGTGAAAAGACCTTCGATGCCTTCCGCCATCGGCGCTTTGCTGCGCCGCTCGAAGGCACGCTCTCCCAGCGGGCCGAAGGCCGTGGCGGGTGTCCATTCCATCAGTTCCCGCGCCTGCGGAAGGCCGGCGAGAATATCATAGGCGCGCGTGCCGACAGCCTGATTGCGGATGGTTTCACGGGCAGTGGCGATGAGCCGCGCATCGAGCTCAATCGGGGCGAGCACGCCGTCCGCGAGCGCTTTTGCATGCTGGTCGAGCGCTTCTCTGGCCGCCGCCCTTCCATCGCCGGGATAGAGGGATGCGAACATCTGGTGCGTCTGCACGGTCAGGAAATCGGGGTCCAGCGCACCCATGCCACCCAGCATTCCATAGAGCTTCAGCGAATTGAAGGTGCGCGTGATATCCTTTTCGTCCTTGAGCTGTTTCTGGAGCTGCACGATCATGCGCGGCAGGAGCAGGGCGTTGAGTGCGCGCTGATAGGCGTCACGCTGCCGTCCGGCGATCTTGTCTTCCTGATCGAGCCCGAAGCTGACATTCCACACTCTCTCGCGGGCAAAGCCGGAATTGACATCGCGCAGATTGTCGAGCGCCGGAAGGATGCGGAGAAAATCGGCGTCTGAAACATCGCGCACGGGAATGCCTTGAACGAGTTGTTCATAAGCGCCAAGTTTGCGATCCGCTTCGGCAAGCGCCTGCGTATTGGCGAAATAGGTGAAAATCCAGCCGGTGAAGACGATGGCGACTGCGGCGGCCGAAACACCATAGGCGATGCGCCGCACCAGCAATTGCCGTCCGGAAAGGCGCTTGTCGCGCATCACCAGCGCGGCTTCGGGGAAGATGACATCCTTGAACAGCCGCGACAGGAAGTAGCTTCGGCGAGTTCTGGCCGCTGCGGGAGACCTTTCCGTTTCCGGCTGCGTTCCCGAAGCGAGATAAACACCCCGCAAAAGCGGCGCTTCGATCAGCGGAGACCGTGCGCAAAGTTCGGTCAGGGCCTCATGGAGCCGGTCTTTCAACCGCGCAAGTTCGGCGGGGAAGCGGAAGATGCGGCCGCGCGTCTCGGCATTCTGCTCCTGCTGCAGGCGCTCGATCAGCATCGCATCGACCCGCTGTTGCAGCAGTTCGAACTCTTCCGTCAGGCGTTGCGGCAGGTTCTCGGCGGTATGGCTCTCATCCAGCTTGAAGGTCGTGCCCCACACCTGCTGGCGATCGGTCTTGTTGAAACCGTCGAAAAACTCCACGAAACCATGCAGCAGATCGGCCTTGGTCAGCACGATATAGACGGGAACGCGGGCATGCAGATATTCGTCCAGTTCCGAAAGCCGCTGACGTATGGAGCGCAGTTCCTGCCGTTGTTCCTCGGGATCGCGGGTGAGAAGATCGGGGATGGACAATGTCACCAGCGCGCCGTTGATCGGCTGCGAGCGGCGATAGCGTCTCAGAAGGCCGAGGAACCCTTCCCAGCCGGCTTTGGATGAGCCATCGAGGTCATCCTGTGTGGTGTAACGGCCGGCGGTGTCGATCAATATCGCCTCGTCGGCGAACCACCAGTTGCAGTTGCGCGTGCCGCCGATGCCCTTTACCGCGTTTTCGCCGAGCGCATCGCCAAGCGGAAATTGCAGGCCGGAATTGGTGAGTGCCGTCGTCTTGCCGGAGCCGGGGGCGCCGAAGATCACGTACCAGGGAAGGTCGTAAATATAACCGAAACGCTTTTTCGTGACCCGCCGCAGCAGCGCCAGCGCTTCCTTGAGACGCATCTGGATCTCGCCGACTTCGGCCTGGCGGTTGGCCAGGGCTTCGCGCTCGATACTGTCGACGAGTTCCTTGTCCTGCTTGCGCCCGCGATAAATGGTGACGGCGATATAGATCAGCCATATGGCGAGAACGATGCCTATGGCGATGAGCCGGGCCTGCGTCGTTCCCAATGGCTTGAAATCGCCCAGCGCGACCAGATAGCCGTAAAACCAGATGACGATGCAGAGCGCGACCACCCATAATAGCGACAGGAAACGGCGGCCGATGAGAGCGGCATAGCTCTCGACATAGGATCGGATCGTATAAAAATAGCTCAATGGATTCATGGCTGTGCCTCTTGCGGCTGCTGTCCCGAACTGTTCTGGATGGTCGGCGAGAGAATGCCGGCGTCGCTCAGTTTTTCATCGGGATTGGTCAGGACCATGATTTCCGTTCTGCGGTTGATCTGGCGGCCTTCCTCCGTTTTGTTGTCGGCGATCGGGTCGCTGTCGGCACGGCCTTCCGTCAGGATCGCTTCCGGGCCGGTGAATTGTGAAAGAATGTCCCCGACCGCCTTGGCGCGGGCTTCGGAAAGGTGCCAGTTGGACGGAAACTCCACCGTCTTGATCGGCACGGTATCGGTATAGCCGATGACGACGGCGCGGAATTTTTCAGCCGCAAGCGCGCCGCCGATACGCTGGATGAGATCGCGGAACTGCGGGCTGACATCGGCGCTGCCGGTGGAGAACAGGCCCGAATTGTTGATGCGAATGCGCAGCCGCCCGTTTACATCCGCCAGCGTGACAAGTTTCTTTTCGACTTCCGGCTGAAGGAAGGCCATCAGCTTTTCAAGCCGGGAGGGTTGCCTTGGCTCGACCGGCTTCGGCGGTTCCACGACCTTCGGCGTTTCGACCTGCGCCGGCGGCTGGGGCGGGCTTGCGATCAGCACGCTCGGTGTCTCGTTCGGCGGCAGATGGGCGAGCCTTTCGAAAGTGACATCGGATGCGTTGTTGAGCGACAGCGTGAAGAAGAGATAACCAAGCGCGAAGGCAAGCGCCATCAGGGACAGCAGGGTCCACAGCGCAGCCATCGTCCGCAATGGCGTATGACGGGCTTCCACGCCTTTCCAGTGCGGCGAAAGCTCCCGTTCGAAGGTGCCGTATTGGCCGATCAGCGTCTTGTAGAGGCTGTCGCGGATGCGCGAAAGCTCCAGCGCACCCTTTGGCGAAACGCGGGTGCGCCCTTCGAAAGCCAGCGACAGGCACAGATAGATCAACAGCAGCAGATCCTTGCTGGCGCCGGGCGACTGATGGAAATGGTCGAGAATGTCGAAAACCCGGTCGCCGCCGGTGACATCGTTGTGGAAGGTGGAGACAAGGCCGGAGCGCGCCCAGCCTGCCCGCACGCCCCAGGGTTTGCTCAGAACCACATCATCCACCGTGGCGCAGACGACATAATGCGCCGCCCTTGCCCGCTCGGGGCTGATGCGGGCGGAGGCGAGATCGCGCTCGTAGCGGGTGATCGCCTCAATGCAGGCGCGGCGAAGCTGATCGGGATCCGGTTCGGCATCGCTGAAGCGCAGGAGATGCGCGAGGTTGAGAAGGGGAGCGGCCGATTGCACGAGCGTCGGCACATCGCCGCCGCCGAAATGGAAACCGGAGAGCAGCTGATCGACCGGCATGGCGGCCGCGCCTGCCTTCGGTCGCCCGGCGGGGGCGTCGGTCTCGACAATGTCTTCGAGGATCGCCGCCATGTTGCGGGCGTTCTGGTTGCGTCTGCGGCTTTCCTCGGTGATTTCAACCACCGTCGGCAAATCCTGCCAGGAAGAGGGGTTTTCCTTGCTCATTCGCGTAACGCCCACATTTCCATCTCAAGCCCGGGGAACTCGCCCGCCAGATGCAGGGCAATCGCGCCGGAGGTCTCAAGCTGCTTCCAGAGGGGTGATTGCGTGTCGATCTCGAAATAGACGGTGCCGGACCGATAGGGCAATTGCCGTGGCAGGACCGGCAGGGAGCGCACGGGAATGCCGGGCAGCGCCACATTGACCAGTTCGGAAATCCGCTCCACCGGCCCGACCTTGATCTGTGCCGGCAGGCGGCGGCGAATGTCTTCGGCGGCCATATCCGCGCGCACGGCAAGCACGAAGCCGGCATCGCGCAGCAGCGTGCGGTCGTGGATGGTGCCGACGCGGACGCCGTGGCGGCGCTCCACCAGCTCGATCGCAACCGCTGCCTGTTCCAGAACCGCTGACAGCGATGTGCGCAGATCGTCGAAAACCGCCCCGAAGGTGGCTTTCAAGTCCTCGTGCCGATAGGGCGGGAAATCCGTCGCCCGCTTTTTGTCCGTGGTGAAGGTTGCAAGCTCGCCGGCAAGCTGGATGCAGTCTTCGTAAAAACGGATGGGATGAAAACGCGTGGCGTTGGCGCAGCGATGCGCCAGCAGCGGATCGGCCCGGTTGAGGATTTGCAGCAGGAAATAATCGCCCACTTCCGCCGTTCCCCGGATCGTCGGATCGCCGATGCGTTCGGCAATCGCCTGGGCGCGGTGGCGCACGATCCCCAGAAGCTCCGTCAGCAATTCGTTGAGGCGGGGCGCCGCCGCGCAGCTGAGGCTCGGAGGAATGAAATCCGGGTCCAGAATGACCGCGCGGTCGGAACGGACCTCAATGACCCTTGCAAGACCGATGAGATCGTAACCGGAAAGATCGTCGCCGGTTTTCAGGAATTTCAGGCTGAGACGACCGACATCGATGGGGGCCACGAAATCCGTCTCGATATTGGTGTCGGAGACCTCATAGCTGGAGGCCGTGAAGCGCACATTGTTCGCATCGTTGCGGCCGCTGGCGGACATGTCGGCCTTGCCCGGCTGCCGGGCCGGCAGGGCGAGATAGATAACGGCGTTCTTGACGCTTTCGTCGAGATCGAGCGGCGGCGGCAGGTCGGAATCCTCCGGTGCCTCGAAAGGCGTCCCATCGGGAAGAACGCCGCGCAGGTTCGACAGGGCGAATTGCCCTATCGACAGCGCGCTGCGGTCCACGCCGATTTCGGCGATGCCCCACGGGTAAGGCGAGAGGTTGCGCGTGGTGTTGCGCACCAGCCGTTCTGTCCAGCGGTCGGATTGCTGAAAATGCTGGACGCGAAGAAACATGCCCTCGCTCCAGGCAACACGGTTCTCATGTCTCATCGTGGTTGTTTACCCCCTTTGAATCGGCCGTTATCGCGTCAGGTTCCTGCGTGGGCGCGGCCTCACCGCGCGCTGCCCGCTGCAGGAACTGCCTGACCGGCAATGGATGGCCGTTTTCCTCAAATTGCTTTTTGTAAGTGGACCAGTAGTCGGTCTTCATGATCAGCCCCTGCCAGTCGCGGCGCTCGATTTTGGCACGAAGATCGTTGCCGGCATCGACGGAGGCTTCGAGAAGCCTCGGCTCGAGTTTTTGCGTGCAGCCGTGGATCAGGGTTTCAAGAGAGGCGGCGAGCCGCCGCTGCTGGCGGATGAGCGTTTCCACCCGCTCGCTCAGGGAGGCTGGCGAACCGTGGCCGGCGCGCTCACCTTCGATGTCGAGAATGGCCAGACAATCGGCGCTTTCCTGCTCCAGCGCGGTCAGAAGATCGCCGATCTCCAGCGCGGTCGAAGCATCGGCAGTTGATGTGTTCTCCAGGGTCAGGTCTTCGCCTGCTTCCGGGAAAACGCTGTCGAAATCCTCGTTACCTGAGGCCGAAACCGGGCGAGAGATCATGACTGGCGTGTTCAGTGCGTCGGTATGTTCGTGCTCGCTGCTTGCAACCGGCTCCTCGTCCCAGTTATCAGGCAGAACGGCGCCTATTCCGCGCGCCGCGGGCGGTTCGCTCCAGCCGATCTCGACATTTCGCGAAATGGATTTTGCCTTCCGCTTCGCGCCCTCGCGCCATGTTTCGGACCAGTCGTCGGCGGAGGCGGTGTTGCCCATCACGCCGCCGGCCGAACGGCCATTCGGAGCGATGTCGGCAAGGATCGCTGAAATGGTCAGCGGCTCGTCACTCATGCGCAGGGATGCGTCGGGATCGGAAAAATCCAGCTCGGCATCGCCGCTGATGGCGACCTGAAAAACCTGCCCGCCAATGTTGATTTGCGAACCGTCGCGGAGACGCGCGCTTTCGCCTTCCAGCAGCAAGCGGCCATCGACCAGCGTGCCGTTCGCGCTCTGGTCAAGGATCGTAAAACCTTCGCCATCGCGGCTGAGCGTGCAGTGCAGTTTGGAAACGCGCCGCTCATTGTCGTCGATCTGCCAGTCGCAATCGCGAGACCGGCCGATGACGCGGCGGCCGCGCTCGAAGCTCCACTGACTGGCTCTTGCGGCTCCGATATTTCGTGTGTCCTTGAGTGCAAGCTTCATATCCATGCCCTCACGCGGAAATCGCCGAGCCTTCCCGCTCGGTCACCACAGCATCGGCGCTGTCTTTTTCTGCGGGCGCCACGCGAGCCCAGCTATTCCAGCCGAGGCGGGCGGGGGCATCGGACTGGCCGAGGCGGCAAAAGGGAATGTCCTCCTTTTTCAGGATCACCTGCACATCGAAATGCAAGGCGCTTCCGACGAACAGGCGTGTCAGCGAAAATATCTCCGCAAGCCGCTTCGATCCGGGCGTCAGAGCCAGATAATCCGCGTAGGCGACGGGACCGATCACGATCCGGAAACCACCGCTCATATCTTCGACAGCGCTTCCCGCCGTCGTGTTCTGTCCGAGCCTCAGCCCGGATGCCTGTCCGAGCTGGCTTTGTTCGTGAAGCGGCAAAGCCACCCATCGCCGGCGAAACTGTTCGACATTCACCGGAAGTCCCGTGAATTCGCAAAGCATCGAGGTGAGGGCCGAGACATTGCGGTTGCGGCCGGCCAGAAGGCCGCTGAACCGCAGGAGCGCATCTTCGCTCACGCCTGCCTTTTCCACCAGACCGGCTGTGCGGAACCCGGTGAGTGCAAGCAGGGTTTTGCGAAAACCGTTCTCCCGCTGCTCGGCCGACCAGCGCAATCCCCTCGCGAGGCGGTATTTTTCCGTCGCGGATACGAACAGTTCGCTGAACCTTGCCGCGAACAGATTGAAGAAACTCGCCAGCGCGCCGGAGCGATTGCGCTCTTCCCGCTGCAGCAATTCGCCATAGGCCGGCGGCAGCGAACCTAGCGGCCCGACAATCGGCGCGAAGGCGGATTTCAGTTCAGCCTGCCCGCGTTTGCGGTTGAAACCGCTGATCGCCAGCGGGGTCGGCTGTGTTCCGCCATGAGCGCCGACGACAATCCCGTCATCCGCCGAAACCAGCTGGGCGACGCGAAACGCGGTGGCGGGCTCAAAACGGCCGGGATCGTCGCTGAGAAGCGCCGCCTGCCGGTCTTTCATGGTTGGCGTCTGCTGTTCCATCCCGGTCTCCTAGAGCAGCGGCCGGTCGGCCGCGCGGGCAGGCCAGCGGGCAATCGGTTTGGAGTGGCCGCGCATCGTCGCCGTCAGCCGCGTGAAGCTGTTGATCGAGGTGTAGAGCCCGAAGAAATGATTGAGGACATTGGCGAAAACAAATGCGGCAGGCCGCGCGATCAGCGCGGGGTCGAACTCCACGGTGATATCCGTTCCCGGTACCATCGCCGAGCCGATCCGGGCGTGGGAATTCTGCGCCTCGACATTGCTGATCGCCTCCACGAGCTGCCGGGTTTCCGGGCTGTCCCTGAAGGAATAGAGCGACAGAATGTCCTTCAGCGGCGCGCCGCCGCTGTCGGTGAGGGAGAGGTGGTTAAGGAGGAGATGTGAGATCAGCCGCCATTCACGCGCGGAGCGTTCGTTGACGCGGATCGCCGCCGTCGGCGGTATCAGCGCATGGATGGATTTCACCGCCTCGTTGCCGGTCGAAAGCTGCAGGAAGGGGTGGCCGCCGCCAAAGGGAAGCTGGCTTGGCAATTCGCGATTGATGCACAGCGTATCGATGCTCGCCACCATGTCGAGCGGTCCAAGCGGTCCGCGCTTCTGATCGACGAAGGCGATGTCCGTATCGGAAGAACCGTCGTCGTCGAAACGGCGCTGTATCTGCCAGAAAACGTTCGCGCCGTTATTGCGCTGGGTGCGGCCGAAAAACGGGGAGGTCTTTTCCGTCTGCCCGGAACGGCTGGTCAGTTGAACATTCTCGACGGCATAGATTTCACGGGTCCGCTGCCGTCGTGCATCCGGTAGCAGCCGGTATTCCGTGCGCGTGCCATCGAGGCTGAGCGGTTCGCAGCTTTGTTTGAACAGGTTGATGACCGGCGAGGCGTTCAACACGAAATCCCGGACCGACACCATGCGCTCAAGCTGCGTGTCCGCCGCATCCAGATAGATGTAGAGTTCGCAATCGCCGCTGCTCCATCTGCCCAGCCCGTCGATATCGAGGAAGAGAAATTTCTGCGGCAGCGCGAAGAATTCGGTGAGAAGCCGGTATCCGTCAAAACTGTTGGCCGGATAGGGCAACATGGCCTGATCGCGCGTATAACCCGATGGCGTGAGATTGCCGGCGGGCAGGAAAACGGCTTCCTTGTCCTCGGCGTGCCGCGCAAGCGCCATGCCCACGCAATGGTTGGTCAAAAGCTCGTAAAGCGCCGTGGCCTGCTGCCAGGCGGCAGACAGAAAAATCTGAAGCTTCGTCAGGCCCATTTCCGGGAAAGTGCCGCCGCGCGGCGCCGTGCTGCGCAGCGAAAGCCGCAGGCAGCTGGCGGCGCCGGTAAACGAGGCCGAAAAAGGCGCGTCGATCGGCTGGCCGGACAGCGTTGCGGCTGCGATTTGCAGCGGCGCGATTTCCACCGCCTGCGTGGTGCGAAAACGGCAGCTTTCACCACCCACCGGCTCGGCAAGGATTTCACTGTGCCGGGGAAGTGTCTGCACGGTTGCGAGCGCCGTGCTTGGGGTGAACTGAACCACGCTCATGGACGGGATCGGCGCAAGATAATGCGGGTAGAGCGTTTCCAAGAGGCTGTCCGACAGTTCGGGAAACTCGTCGTCCAGCTTCTGGCGCACACGGGCGGCGGAATAGGCGAAGCTCTGGATCAACCGCTCGACATGCGGATCGTCGGCGACATCGCCCGTCATGCGCAGCCTGCCGGCGATCTTCGGAAACGCCGCCGCAAAACGCGAGGCGCGTTTTCGGAGCGCGAAAAGCTCGTCATTGTATTTTTCGAGAAAGCCGTCAGCCATTCGTCGCCTCCACCAGGAAACGCTGTGTGGACGGATCGATCCGGGATTCGAAGCTGATCGGCGGCATGCCTTCCTGAAGGCGGAAACTTGCCTGTATGCGCATGCGAAGCGCCCGGTCGCCATCCGTGCGGTTTTTCAGGATCGTCACATGCACATCGCCAAGGCGGGTTTCGAACAAGGAAATTCGCCGCTCGATGCTGCGTGCGAGCCGCGCCTTGGAGGCATCCGTCACCAGATTGGCCGAAAGAATGCCGTCCACGCCATAGCTCACCAGCGCATCGGTAAGCTCTTTCAGCGCCGCCGGCGGACCGGCGGGGTTACGGCGGGTATTGAGCAATGCCTCGAGATCGCGGCGGATCACCTCGCGCATCTCGCGCGCCTGATCCTTCAGGCTGACGAGCATATCCGTTTCCGCATCCGGCGCGTCATCGAGCAGCCGGTCCAGAACGGAGCGCGACAGCGTTCTCTGCCGCGCGCGATATTGCTCGAGCGGATCAACCACGGGCGATCTGCCTTTCATCGTCGGAGGCGGCGGAAAGGGAACCGATCTCGTGGAACGGCACCACATCGTCGCCAATCAGCAGGCAGCGCTGGCCTTGCCCGGTTGCGAGAGGCTGGTCTTCCTCGCTCCATCGGGTTTCCCGGCCGAGGAGGAGGCTGACATCGTCCTTGGCACCGTGATAGATCGCCGGAAGCAGCACGGATGCGACCGCGCCGTCGCGCAACGTCAGCTCAGCCCCACGAAAAGCAAGATCGCGCGGGCGGCTCATCGGGTCGATGGTGAGGCTTTCTATACGACCGTAATCGATCCACAGGTAGCGGCCGCCATTGGTCAGCACCTCCAGCGCATGCGGAATCCGGTCGTCCAGATCGCGAATATCGCCGGCGCTCTTGCCGTTGCGGCCGATTGGTACATTGCCGCGTTTTTCATCGAGTTCAGCCAGTGCGGTTCTGGCGGCATCCGCATCGCCGCTGCGTGCAGTGATATTCGCCCGGATAGCCAGCTGATCGAGTTCGGACGGACCGCCGGGGAAATCCGGCACCGCGCCGGTTTCGAACCACGCATTGCGTGCGGCCATGGCGCGCAGCTGATGGCGAAAGAGAGAAAAGCCGACGCTTTCCTGCGGCGAGAATGTTGCGGCCAGATTGCATTGCGCATCGGCCTTCTCATAGTCGCCGGCAAGGACCAGCAGGTCGATATAGAAATGGCGGCCATCCTTATCGGTTGGCTTCGTTTTGACGTGTTCGCGCGCAAGCCCGATCGCGTCCTGCAGCCGGTCATCGTCGAGAAGGCGGGAAATATCGTCGCGCAGCGTCATGCGGGTATCCTTTGCGGCTCGGCCTGAGACCGGGATGCGGCGGCGGGCGGCATCATGGTTTCGGCAATGAGATGGAAGCTCGTGGAGACGTCATCAGCTGGAAATGCGGCTGAAGGCGCACGGTGCAGGAGAATGTTCCGGGCTTGCCGGGAACCTCGAAGACGTTGATCCCGGCGGAGCGCAGCGGGTAGCGCGTGCGCAGCGCCGCTTCCGCATCGTCATTGCCGAGCGTGTAGGAGGAAAGCCAGCCTTCCAGCTTGCGCTCTATCGTCGAGGCATCGCTCAGCTGGCCGATATCGTCGCGCATGATGACCTTGAGGTAATGCGAGAACCGGGAGGCGCACAGCACATATTGCAGCATGGCCGCGAGGCGGGCGTTCTGTCTTGCCGCTTCGCTGGAATAATGGCCGGGCGCATGCAGGGACTGGTTGGCGTTGAAGATCGCCATGCCGGAGAGATAGGTGGTGGAGACAGGCACGATGCCGAGATCGGAAAATTGCTGTTCCTGTCCGGTCGTCAGCTGCACCTCGACGGGCGGCTGCGCGGAAAGGCCGTTGCTCTCGATGCCGAGATCGAGCGGCGGCAATTGCCGGGAAGAGAGCATGCCGCCATCCACGGCATCCTGCGTCACACCGCGCAGATCCGCAAACCAGCCGGAATCGACGAAATTGCGCACCACCACCGTTGCAAAGGCAAAGGCGGCATTGCCCCACAGCAGGGTCTCGCCGCTTTCCGCCACATGCTCGCGGAATGGAAATCCGTCATCGCGCCCCCGCGCATAGGGCCTGTAGGGTGAGCGCAGCAAAACGCGCGGCGCGACAAGGCCGACGAAGCGGGAATCGTCGCGTGCGCGTAGCGCATTCCACCGCAGCCGCGATTTATCCTGCTTCAGCGAGGAAAAGTCGTGAACTCGGCTGAGTTCGGCGAAGTCCTGCAGGCCGACGGCGGAAGGTGCGGCCGCCGCGACGAAGGGGCAGAAGGCGGCCGCAGCCACCATGCCGATCTGCGACAGCGTGGTGATGGAATCGGCGCCCTGAAGATCGTCAGGGGAAAAGGCGTAGTCGCCGATCAACAGGCCGACCGGCTCGCCGCCCGGCATGCCGAATTCACGATTATAGACGACTTCGAAAAGATGGCTCTGGTCGAAGTCGGTGGCGCGTTCCGTGTTGCGGGCAAGATCGCGCCAGCTGGCATTCAGCATCTTCACCTTGACGTCGGCGCCGCGACCAGCCTCGCGAACGACCATGGCAAGCCCGCGCCATCTCGCTTCCATCGCCTGAAAATCAGGGTGATGGAGAATGGCGTTCACCTGGCCGGTCAGCGCATCGTCGATGAGGGCGATGAGCTGGTCGGCGAAAATGCGGGCGTCCGGAAAGGACTGATGCGCCATGAGCGGGCTCCGGGTGAAGAACGGGGCCGGGGTGGCGGACCACCCCGGTCCGGGTTCAGTTCTTGGACGGAATACGGGCGACCATGCGCAGCGAGGTCGTCAGTTCTTCCATCTGCAACCAGGGCCGCATCCATGCGACCGCATTGTAGGCGCCGGGTTTGCCCGGCACTTCCTGCACGGTCACCTTGGCGTCGCGCAGCGGATATTTCGCCCGGCTTTCTTCGCCCGCTTCGTCATTGGCGTTGACGTAGTTGGCGATCCAGCGGTTGAGCCAGACTTCGCAATCCGACGCTTCCATGAAGGAGCCGATCTTGTCACGGCCCATCACTTTGAGGTAATGCGCGAAGCGCGACGTGGCCATGATGTAGGGCAGGCGGGCCGAAACGGCGGCGTTGGCCGTGGCTTCCGGCTTGTCGTAAAGCTTCGGCTTGTGCGCGGTCTGGGCACCGAAGAACACCGCATAATCCGTGTTCTTGTAGTGGCAGAGCGGCAGGAAGCCGAGCTTGCCGAGTTCCGCGTCGCGGCGGTCGGTAATGCCCACTTCCGTCGGGCATTTCAGATCGAGATCGCCGTCATCGCTGGAGAAGACGTGCATGGGCAGATTTTCCACCCGGCCGCCATTTTCCGCACCGCGGATCGCCGTGCACCAGCCGCTTTTCGCAAAAGCGTCGGTCAGCTTCGTTCCCATGACATAGGCGGCGTTCATCCAGCAATATTCGTCATGCTGCAGGTCGCCATTCACCGCCCCCCTGGTTTCGTCATAGGCGAAATCGTCGATCGGGTTGGTTTTCGGGCCATAGGGCATGCGCGCCAGAACACGCGGCAGAGCGAGCGTGACGAAACGGGAATCGTCGCTTTCGCGGAAGCTGCGCCACTTGGCGTATTCCACCGTATCGAAAATCTTCTCGAGATCGCGCGGACGGGCGAGATCGCGATAATCCTCGAAGCCGAACATCTGCGGGCTTGCCGCCGAGATGAACGGTGCGAAAGCCGCCGCCGCAATCGATGAGACGCCCTGCAGCAACTGCACGTCATCGAAGGAATTGTCGAATTCGTAATCGCCGATGATCGCGCCGAGCGGTTCGCCGCCGGGTGTGCCGAATTCGTCTTCGTAGATCGCCTTGAAGAGGCGCGACTGATCGAATTCCACGGCCTTTTCCAGATCGCGCGCCAGTTCCCGCTTGCCGGCGTTCATGACGCGGATCTTCAGGTTGACGCTCGTTTCGGAATTCTTGACGAGATAGTTGAGCCCGCGCCAGGTGCCTTCGAGCTTGGCGAATTCCGGCGCCTGCATGATGGCGGCGAGCTGTTCGGAAATCGTCCGATCCAGTTCGGCAATCGCATGGTTGAGGGTGACGGTGAGGTTGCGGTCGTATTTGACCGTTCCCTTCAGCGCCTGATCTGTCAGCGTGCGCAGAAGATTTTGCGCGCGGTCCGGTTCGGTCTGGCGGGTTGCGGCAACCACCTTGGACAGCAGTCCCTGATCTTCGGCGGTCGTTGCCTGTGCTTCGTTTTTCAGCAGGCTTTCAGCGCTCATGTTTCAGTCCTTCCACATGCGGCTTTGAAAAAAAATGCCGCTTGAACAGTTGAAGCCCCGCAATCGGGGCCGTTCGGGGAGGTTTTCCTCCGCACAGGCGATTATTTGCTCGCGCCGTTCTTTTCCTTGAGTTCGGAAACTAGCGTTGCGAGATCGGTCTTGTTCTGCAGAATATCTTCCAGCATCCGCTCCAGATCTTCCGAACGGTCGGCCTTGGAAAGCAGGTCGCGCAGCTCGTTGCGGGCGTCGAGAAGCGCCTTGAGGGCGGGAACCTGCTGCACGACGGCGCCGGGTTCGAAATCGTCCATGCTTTCGAACTTCAGGTTGACCTGCATGTCCGTGCCGTCTTTCTGCAGCGTGTTGGCAACGGCAATGTTGAGGCCAGGCGTCATGCGGCGCATCACCTCATCGAAATTGTCGCGGTCGATCTGAACGAATTTGCGTTCGCCGAACGGCTTCAGCGGCTGGGTCGGATTGCCCGAGAAATCGCCGAGAACGCCGACGACGAAGGGCAGTTCCTTGACCACCATCGCGCCTTCGGTTTCGACTTCGTATTTGATGTGGACGCGGGGCTTGCGAACCCGTTCCAGCTTTTCGTGTACACTTGCCATTTCAACCTCCTTGATGCCCCTTGGCATGGCTGACTGTTACGGGACGGCGTTTCCGTCCCTTGCCTCGTTATTTTCCGTTGTTGTCTCCGCCGGGCTTGATCCCGGCGGCCGTTAGAACTGCATTGCGGGCCTGTGCCTCGGGCAGAAGCTCCGCCAGCAGTTCGGAAAAATCCATGCGCCCCCTGCGAACCAGCGTTTCGATGGAAAGAGAGATCGGCGAATGCGGTTCGGTTCGGCGAAAGTAACGCGCAACCGAAAGAAGAGTTTCAAACGCTTCGTCGCGCGACGATATGCCTTCCGGTGACGTCGTGGGTGTTCGTACCGCCGGTTGCCCGCTGTCGTTTGTTCCAGGAACCGCGGCTGCCGCCTGCTCGACCGGTGCCGGCTCCTGCTCGCGCCCGCCCAGCGTGCGGATGGCCGCAGCAGCTTCGATGAGCGTGTTGCGGATGTTGGAGCTGGGTGGCGCGGACTGGCCGCAGCGTTCGGAAAGAACCGCCATGATGGCATCGAAGCTGGAGAGACAGGCGTTGACCTCGGCCAGATGGGAAGACATGGCGGCAACGCCTGCTTCGGATGCCAGCCGATACAGTTCTTCGCGCCGTTTGCTCTCGTTCGGTCGCTGCGCCAGCTGGAAATCCCAGAGGCTGTGCTCTCCAAATTTTCCCCCGGGGATCAGCGGCGCAAGCCGGAGCGGCTGCACAAGCGTTCCCTCGGTGCCGATGCCGTTCAATCCCGCAAAAGGTGCAAATTTTTCCTCATCATTATCATCGCTGATGGAGCGCAATGAGTCCCAGTGGTTGTAAAAAAGATCGCCACAAAGCTCATAGATTTCTCGCAGTCCAGGAAAGCCGCGCAGCCGCAGGCTTGCTTCGGCAAGCCACGCCAATATTTCTATGTCCTTGCTTTCAGAATATATAATCTGCAATCCAAGATTGCTGACACTGTCCCAGCTACTGGAGATCTTTAAGTTATCCTGTGGGGACGCGGCGCGCTCTTCTGTGCGTGCCTGGTTTCTTTCATCCTTAATTCTATAGTATATTTCACGCGTTCTTGAATCGATGCGGATGTTTTCTCCGCAATCTCCAAAAAACTCTATATCTCTTTTAACATGCGGCGCGTTCAAGAGCAGTCTATCCCCAGAAAATAGTAATGGATTTTTTGTAGTTACTTCCCTTACGTAAGGTTATTCCTCAGACAGACTTATTCAAAATGTGTCTAAATTGTGGCGTCTACTGCCTAATCTAACCCGATAAAAAATAAACTTCGGGGTGGACAACCCGGTTTCATCATCATAGTTATTCCACGTCACGTTGTGGAATGAACCCGGGCAGGAGGCTCATTGCATGTCGCATATCGATCTCAATCGCCTCGTTGAAGCGCTTGAGCCTGACCTGCGCGTCACCCTTGAAGCTGCGGCTTCCGTTGCGGTGCGTATGGGGCACAGGTACGTGGATATCCCGCATTGGCTGCTGGCGGTTGTAGATGCCGGCATCTATGCGAAAACATTCGAGGAATTAAAAATTCCACTTCCGGTATTGCAGGCGGAAATCGGCCGCAGCCTGGAAGAGGCCGTTATCGGCGATGGCGAGGCATTGTCGCTCTCCCAGAACATTCTGACGGCGGGCCGCGAGGCATGGGTTCTCGCGTCGCTGGAGGCCGGGCGCGACCGCGTGACGCTTTGCGACCTGCTTCTGGCGATGGACGAGGAAACCTCGCTCCGCTCTTTCGTCCGCTCGGCATTTCCGTCGCTGAAGGCGATGGATCGCACGGCTCTCGAACGCCTTCGCAGTTCGGTTGAAGACAGCAGCGGAAGAGAGATCCCTTCCGCGGCGGCGGGTGCCGCGCCGGCCGCCGGCCAGAACGATTTTCTGCGCCTTTACACCCAGGACATGACAGCCGACGCCCGGAACGGCAAGGTCGATCCGGTGATCGGGCGCGATGATGAATTGCGCCAACTCGTTGATATTCTTACGCGCCGTCGTCAGAACAATCCCATTCTGGTGGGTGAGGCCGGTGTCGGCAAAACGGCGGTCGCGGAAGCGCTGGCGTTGGAAATCGCTTCCGGAAATGTGCCGGAAAAATTGCGCAACGTCCGTCTGCTCAACCTCGATATTTCGCTGCTGCAGGCCGGTGCCGGCGTGAAGGGCGAGTTCGAGCGCCGTCTTCATGGCGTGATCGATGCGGTAAAACGCTCGGCCGAGCCGGTCATCCTGTTCATCGACGAGGCGCATGGCCTTGTCGGCGCAGGCGGTGCGGCCGGACAGGGCGATGCGGCCAATATTCTCAAGCCCGCTCTCGCGCGCGGCGAAGTGCGCACCGTCGCGGCCACGACCTGGAGCGAATACAAGAAATACTTCGAAAAGGATGCGGCGCTGACGCGTCGTTTCCAGCCCGTGCATGTGCGCGAGCCGGATGAGACGACCGCGATCCGTATGTTGCGCGGTGTCGCCGACAGCTTCGTCAGCCATCATAACGTTATCGTCCGTGACGAGGCGATTGTGGCGGCGGTGCAATTATCGGCGCGTTACATGCCGGCACGGCAATTGCCGGACAAGGCCGTCAGCCTTCTCGATACGGCCGCGGCCGCCGTTTCGCTGGCGCGGCAAACCCTGCCGGAACGGCTGCGCGCCATGGAAAGCGAGCGGCGTCTTCTGACCGATGAGTTGAACTGGCTTCTGCGTGAACCGCAGGATGACGAGATGCAAAGCCGTATCCAGTCGATACGCGACGAAGTCGAGAAGCTCGAGAGTGGGATCGACGATCTGCGCGGCCGTTACGATGCGGAAATGGCTGAATTCGGCGAAGAGCAGCCCGTTGAAACCGGCGCGTCGAATGTGTCGCGCCTGCGGCCTGCGGCTGAGACCAAACCGGCAAATGCCGAAAGACTTGTGCCGACGGTGGTCGATCGTGAAGCGATTGCATCCGTCGTATCGCGCTGGACCGGAATTCCGCTCGGTAAGCTTCTGGCCGACCAGATCGAAAGCGCGCGCACATTGGATGCGCGCATGCGCCAGCGGGTCGTGGGGCAGGATGCTGCAATTACCCGCATTGCCGATGCCATGCGCACCGCCCGTGCCGGATTGTCCGATCCGCGTCGCCCGCCCGCCGTGTTCTTCCTCGTCGGCATGTCCGGAACGGGAAAGACCGAGACGGCGCTGTCGCTCGCCGATCTGCTCTATGGCGGCAACAGCCATCTGACGACGATCAACATGTCGGAGTTCAAGGAGGAGCACAAGGTTTCGCTGCTTCTCGGTTCGCCGCCCGGTTATGTCGGTTTCGGCGAAGGTGGCGTGTTGACGGAAGCGGTGCGCCGCCGGCCGTTCGGCGTTCTCCTTCTCGATGAGATCGACAAGGCCCATCCCGGCGTCCAGGATATTTTCTATCAGGTGTTCGACAAGGGCGTGCTCCGCGATGGCGAAGGCCGCGATGTTGATTTCAAGAACACCACGATCTTCATGACGGCCAATACCGGTTCGGAACTGCTGGCCGCGCTCTCTGCCGATCCGGATACGATGCCGGAAGGCGAGGCGCTGGAAGCGCTGCTGATGCCGGAGCTGACCAGACAGTTCAAGCCCGCATTCCTCGGGCGCACGATCATCCTGCCTTTCATGCCGCTCGGTGCGGAAGAGCTCGCAGGGATCGTGGATATGCAGATCGGCAAGATCAGGGAGCGTGTTCTCGCAACATATGGCGCCGACCTGACCCTTTCCGATGCCGCGCGCGACGCGCTGGTGGCGCGCGCCGGTGCAAGTGAAATTGGCGCACGCGCCATCGAAATCATGATCGGCAAGGATCTCCTGCCGCCTCTTTCCAGCTTTTTCCTCGAGAAAGTCATCGCGGGAGAACGCGTGGGCAAGATCGTTGTCGATTTTGGTGAAAACAGGTTCGGCATTCGTGCCGAAGCGGCTGGGGAAATAGATGAATTCGCCGCGTCCGAAGAGGGTGGGGTGGATAAAGTTGCCGCGTCGGATGGGGCTACCCGACGCATGCGGCATTAAACGAAGGGTAACGCGGCCTCGAAGCAAGAGGTCATTTCAGCTACAGGAGCTTACAGCATGCCAATTTATCTGCAGATTGACGGTATCCAGGGCGACGCCACGCATGAGGAACACCGCAAGTGGATGGACATCGAAGCCATTCACTGGAACGTAGCGCGCAACATGAACACGTCTGCCGGTTCTGCTGCAAACCGCGAAGCATCCGAACCGACCATTTCGGAAGTCATTCTGACCAAGGTTAGCGATTCTTCTTCCACCAAGCTTTTCCAGGAAGCCTGCGCCGGCCGCACTGGCAAGCTGGCAACCATCCATCTGGTGACCACGGGCAATCCGGGCAACACCTATATCGAGTATCTGCTGACGAACACGCTCATCGCCAGCTACTCGGTGGATTCCAGCGGTGACCGTCCGGTGGAAACCATCAAGCTCAACTTCACCAAGATGGAAGTGAAGTACACGCCGTTCGACGACAACAACTCGCCGCAGTCTCCGATGATCGCCTCTTACGATCTGGCGACGACGAAGGCCGCTTGATAGCGACGCGACCCGGTGCCGGCATTTGCCGGCACCGGAACGTTTTCATTGCAGTTTTGCAGCTCACGTCGTGATGTTTCTCATCCACGTTGGACGAGGCGGGTTTTTGATGCGCTCCCTATATGCGTTTTTTGTTTCCGTGCCGGTTGTTCTGGCTCTGTCCGGTCTTTCGCCGGCGGGTGCCGAGGAACGGACATGGATATTTTCCGGTGCCGAACTCAAGCAGGCCATCGAGGGCAAACTTGCCCCGGAAGTGTCTGATCCGGAAATGCGGCGGCTGGTTTCCGTCGCAAAATCGAGCGCCTATATCGCCGGTGTGGCCGATCTGACAAGCGGATCGGACTGGTGCGGTGCGGGTGCCGTGGCGCCCCATGAACTCACCGACCGGATCTACACCTATCTCGGCGATCTTCCTGCGGAAAAACTGGATGAACAGGCAGCCACTCTCGTGCGGGAGGCGCTCAAGGTCTCCTTTCCCTGTGAGCAGAAAAGTAACTAGTGGGACGAACCATGCGTGTTAACTTTGACACTCTCTATAAGAATTATCCGAGCAGCGACCCGTCGCATCCGAACTATCTCAGCCAGCGTGATCTGTTCACGGAAATCGGCTGGGACGATTTCATCGGCAATCCGAACTATCACAATACCTGCGCCATTCGCGTCAGCATCGCTTTCGTGAAGTCGGGCATCAACATCGTGCCCGCCTCGCACCGCATCCAGAAGGGCCCCTATGCCGGTAAGGGCATAGAGGTGAACATGCGCCGCCTTGCCAGCCTGATGAAGCGGACGAGCTATCTTGGCGAACCCGAGCCTTTCACCCCCGCGACGGCGCGAAACGGCATCGGCGCGCGCAATGGCGTCGTGGCGTTCAACAATATCCCCGGCTACACCGGCGGCGGTCATATCGATCTGGTGCGGGGCGGCTCCGAAGCCACCCAATGCGCTTCGGCCTGCTACTACAATTCGGAAACGATCTGGTTCTGGCCTCTGCAGTCCAGCCGCGGGTCCTGATTAGGAGTATCCCATGAACGACCAGCCGTCTTTTTCCGATTTCGTTCAGGCGAGCCGCGTTCTGAAGGTGTCTTCGCCACTCGGCGAAGACCAGCTTCTGCCAGAGCGCCTGTCCGTCGAGGAGGGCGTATCGCAGCTCTTCGACATTCGCCTGACCGTGCGGGCCAAGAAGGAAGCGGTCAAGCCCGAAGAACTGATCGGACGGCTGGTCGATATCTCCATCGAAATAAGCCAGGGCGATGGCGATGGCGGCGGTGTTCGCCGCCCCTTCAACGGCCTGGTGACGGAGCTGCATGAAGGCCCGCCGATCACACGCGGCATGCGCTCCTATGCGCTGACCATCCGCCCGCAAATGTGGCTGCTGTCGCGCCGGTCGGATTGCCGTATCTGGATGGACAAGACGGCGGTCGAGATCGTCGAGACGCTGTTTTCCGAACACGGCATTCCCGCCCCCGATACATCGGGCATCATTTCGCCGCCGCCTGCACAGCACTACAGCGTGCAATGGAACGAGACCGATCTCGATTATCTCACCCGCCGTTTCGAAGAGGACGGCCTGTTTTACTGGTTCAGCCATGAGGATGGTTCCCACAAGCTGCATGTGGCCGATAGCGCCAGCGGCTGGCTTGGGCCGTCGCCGGCCGCCCAGGGGGAGGGGACGGTGCGCCTGGCGCAGGGATCGTCGGATCGCAACCACATCAACGACTGGGCACGGCGTTTTTCCTATGTCTCGGGCCAGCGTGCGGGTGCCGACTGGAATTTCGAGACGCCGGGCATGGTGCCGGGCACGATGACGCCGTCGCTGGTGCAGATGCCGGATGCGACGAAGCGCGAGCTTTACGAATATCCGGCCCGCATCAAGACGGTGGAAGAGGCCGAGCGGGCGCAAAAACTGCGCACCCAGTCCATCGAAGCCGATCACGACCGGGTTTTCGGTTCGTCGACCTCGCGCATTCTGGAAGCCGGCCGCCGCTTCACGCCTTACGAGGTTGCCCATCCCGAACACGCCTATGAAGAGCATGTGATCATCAGGGCAAGCCACAATATCGTCGACCTCTCCTATGAGACCAATGGCAACGAGCCGGAATATCGCAACATCTTCGAGGCGATCCCAGCCCGTGTGCCGCTGACGCCGCACCGGTCAACAAAACGCCCGCGCATCGAAGGCACCCAGGTGGCGATCGTCGCCGGCCCTGAAGGCGAAGAAATCCATCCTGACCAATATGGCCGCATCAAGCTGTGGTTCCCGTGGGACCGCAAAGCGAAGAAGGATGGCACGGATACGTGCTGGGTGCGGGTCAGCCAGGCATGGGGCGGCGGCACATGGGGTGCGCAGGTCATTCCGCGCATCGGCATGGAGGTGATGGTCGCCTTTGTCGATGGCGACCCGGATAAGCCGCTGGTCATCGGCGTGGTCAACAACCCGGCCAATTCCGTGCCTTACGACCTGCCGGCCAACAAGACACGCATGGTGCTGCGTTCCAACAGCCACAAGGGCGACGGTTTCAACGAAATCACCTTCGAGGATGAGGCCGGCAAGGAGAACCAGTTCTTCCACGCCCAGAAGGACCAGACGACGCGGGTTCTGAATGACCGGACCAAGCGCATCGACCGGCATGAGGTCGCCTCGGTCGGCGGCAACCGCGCGGTGGAAGTTTCCGGCAACCAGAAACACGAGATCGGCGGCTCGGTAAACACCGTCGTCGGCGGAACGGGGCCGATGGCGATGATGGCCATGGCGGGCGTGCAGGCGCTCTCCGGGCAGACGGCCGGCCTTCTTTCGCAGGCCGCCCAGATCGCCGGCGGCGGTGGCCCCGGTGTCGCGGCCTTCGCCACCACGCTCGCCTCATCCGCACTCGGCTTCCTCGGCGCAGGCGGTCTTTCCTCGCGTGAGGGTGTCGTTTCCGGCTCAAGCCCGCGTGCGGATGCCGGTACGGCGCTTGCCGGCTCCGGCTCGGGCGTCGGTTCCGATGCTTCGGGATTGTTTCCGCTGCCGGGCATCATGAACACGATCGTCAGCACGTTCAAATCCGATAGCGTCGGTGTGGCGCGGGCTGAGCAGATCGGGGTCAGCAAGGTTACGAATGTAGGCCAGACGTCGCTGGAGAGCGTCGGAAAGACAAAGAAGACAACCGTTGGAGAGCGTTACGAAATAAACGTTGGCAAAGCCATTTTTACGCAAACTGAAAATCACACGGTGATCGTTAGCGACAAGATAGTGCTTGCGGCGCCCGGTGGCGTCATCGAGATCAACAAAAACGGGGTGTTTATCAAGGCAACCAAGTTCGAGGTCAAAGCAAATGCTGTGAACTTCAAGCGGGGCAGCGCCGGCAAAAGCACGAACAAACCTTTTGCTGAAGACTGCTCGAAGAAGTAGGGGTTGGCGTGGAACTCAATAGCGAGAAGAGGCAGGAAGTTCTTTCCAAACTTCGGGAGGAGCAGGGGAGTGGGGGAACTACTCGCCTTTATGCCGTTGTCGATGCGTCCCGGGCGCCCATGATTATTCCACCAGCACTTCAAGCCATGACGGACAAGGTCGCATGTCTTTACAGAGGCAACGCGCTTGAGGAGTTTGGAGACGATACGGCTTGGGTCGCAGAAATGACATCTGACGAAAGCGTATTGCAGTGGCTTATCGACAATGGCTTTGGCAAACGCTGGTCAATTTTTCTGCGAACGTCGCATGCATTGGAGGATGTTATTCGGCATTTGAGGAAATTTACGATGGTCAAAGATAGTGAGGGGACTATTCACTTCTTTCGTTATTACGACCCACGAACGCTGCGCCAATATCTGCCAGTCCTAACATCGGAGCAGGCCGCTGTTTTTTTCAACGGAATTGAGTGTTTTTATTGTGAAAACGACCTGAAGGCGGGAGAATTCCTCAAGTTCCGCTTTGGAAATGGCATTGTACATCGTGAGATCGTTTTGCCTTCCGGAGGCACAGGTCAGGCAAAGGCAGTTGAGAGGGCATTATCATGATCATTGAATTCGATCCGCGTCAGATGAATGCGATGCTGCACGATGACGACGATTTTACGAGTTATTTCACCAGAGAAGTGATGCCAAAGCATCTACCCAGTTTCGCTGATATGGCGGGGTCGCCCCAGGCTACCGAAATGACACGCTGGGGCAGACGCTATGCGGAGCATTTCGGCTTTTCCGACCCAGTTTATCAAATTCACTTTGTCGTTTTGATGTGGCGGATCGGCCCGGATTTCTTTCTCTTCGAACCTTATAAATCCATCCTTGCCGATCAAAACCAGACTGAGGAACAACGCATCGAGCGTTGTAACCTTGAACCGACCATGAGCCAGGAAGGGAACGCGATCGCGCGGAGCGACAATGCCTTCTGGTTCCCGCAATATATGAAGAACAACATTCTCGGCGTCCCTTATGACGACATCGAGGAGGAGTTCGAGCGTGAGCGTGCCGCCAAGGCGAGAGACGTTCAATGAGCCAGCACCTCGATGACCTCGTCAATGTTCCTGACACGCGCGAGCTTGAACTGGCCCGTCGTGATCTGGACATGCTGAACCAGCGCTACACCGAAATCGCGAAAGAAGCAGGTTGGCTGGCTGCTTCGTCCGTTCCCGTCGTGGGAGGTGTCGTGGATGTTGCGAGCGCCATTGGAAACGCCTGGACCGGCAACTGGGCAGATGCCGGGCTTGATCTGGTCGGTCTTATTCCTGTCTGGGGTGACGGGGCCAAGGCCGCTGCCAAAGGCACCAAGATTGCGCGGTATGCCGAAAAACTGATGAGTCAGGTTGCTGCCGCCCAGCGCAAGGTCAAGGCGCTCGAAGACCATGTACGAAAGTCGGCGGCGGCATCGAAATATTGGGCTTCCAAGCGCGGCGAAGCCTACCGGAAGCTTCAGGAAGATTTGAGAAAATGCAATACGAAGGCATGCCGTCAGAAAAAGATCGACGAATATAAGAACGGCGGCAAATACAAGAACATTCCACGGGAGGGGAAGTGGTCTGGAGAGCCGGGCAACAGCAAGTGGTCCCCTGAACCGGGGACACCGGCCGATAAGGCGCTGAAAGAATATGGACAGGATGGCGTTCAATACCGAAATGGTAAGCCCGATTTCTCGCCCTTCAGCCAAAAAGGCCCGGACGGCAAGCCCATCGAAGCACGAATCCCTGATATGCAGGGTAACCACGCCGCGCGAAATGGCGATTTCGGGCAAGCGAGAACAGCGATGAAAGAAAGGTATGGCAGCTGGAACGCCTCCAAAATGGAGGATGGTTACACATGGCACCACAATGAAGATACATCAACGATGCAGCTTGTTGATGAACGAATCCATGCCGTAAAGTCGGGCGGGGGTGCACATACCGGTGGCGCTTCAGCAGTAAAAGACCCTGCCTATTGAGGAAAATATTATGAGCGTTACTTTGGATGAAGCAATCGCCAGAATGCAGAAAACGGGCGATTGGTCTTTTGAGGAAGACTCTCTCTGGTCTGCCCAAGATATTCACGAATTTGAGGACTACACCTCATTGTCAGTGCCGGAGCAGCTTGTTGCAGTTCTCATGCGCTATGGCTGGAATGGCTTCGAACAACCCGATATCTACGCAAATTTTATTGTGACATATGAGGATGGCACGCGTTCTGCGCACGAAGTTCAAGTCCTGGTTTCTGGCAAGAAGCGGTTTTATGATCGACACGACATGTTCATAAGCAACTCCACGTGGCCCGACCAGTTCACCTTGCCAATGATATTCTTCGGCACCGCTGACGGTGGGAATTCGTATTTGTTGATGAATGGTCGGGATAAGACCGATAACCGAGTATGGCTGTGGGAACAAGCGTCGGATCCCTTCGGCACGGGAAATAACACGCGCGGCCTGGGTCTCGCAGCCCCGTCTCTTTATGAGTTTTTCTACAATCTTAAAAAGGCCGACGAGATATAAATGCTTGGTCTGCACGAAAAATGGCGAGCAACCTTCATCGAATCCTGGCCGGACGAAGTGTGCGAGTTGGGATTGCCCTTCGAGCAGTTGCTTATTTCGGAGCGGGATCGCGCCGCGATAGGAAGTAGAACTGCGGCTTTCCGCGAGCTGTTCGACATAGATGAACTCACTCAGCTATCAGATGAATTTCGCATAGGCATAGATGCCAAAACGGCGGTTTTCAAAGACGGCGCTCATTTTCGTCTCGGAGGATGCAGTTTCAAGCAGCCGGGACGTTATCAGGCGAGACCGATCTTCAACAGCGCCCAACTCATGTCTCATATATTGCGGGATAACCCCCGTGTGGCGGGACTTCTTGCCAGTTCACTTCAAGATAAATTTGACGTCTGCATGTTCATACGGCCTTGGAAAGACATTCCGAAATGGTCTGAGTTCAGGCTCTTCATGAAAAACCGGGAATTCCTCGGCGCTTCGCAGTATTTTCATACGGCTTTTTTTCCTGAGATAGAGGCAAATGCCAAATCCATCGCGGCAGCTCTGGTCGATTTTGCGGATCGTTTCAGGGAGGTCTCTCATATTGATGATGCTATCGTCGATATTTACCTGAAACCCGGCGATGTCGCCGGATTTGAAGCTGTGCTTCTGGATATTAACCCGCTCATCGTGCGGTCCGACCCGTGCCTTTTTCAATGGAGAAACGGGGGGGATTTTGACAGGGGGCTACGCTTCCGGGGCGGGAATAACCGAGTGCTCGCCATAGCACCGTTGCCTTTTGCACGTGCGGCTTGATTTAGTTGAGAAGGAGGAGCCAATGACCGCCAGCCCAGTCTCCCTTAAAGGCCACATGCATGTCTGCCCCAAGGTCGATCCCGGCCCAAGACCGCATGTTGGTGGTCCCGTCATCTCCACCCAACAGAGTTTTGTTACGGTTGAAGGAACGCCGGTCGCAACTGTCGGTGATACCTGTTTGTGCACGGGAGTTCCGACGACCGATACAATTACTGCCGGCTCGTCCTTTGCCGTTATTGATGGAAAGAAGATAGTGCGGCAGGGGGATGCATGCGCGCATGGTGGAAGATTGGTGCAGGGAACCTCCTGGATTACGTTCGAGTAATCTGAAATACGGTGCCGTGACGACAATCTGCCTCATGCAATGGTTTGACTAGCGGAGCCTGTTTCTGCGTTTGCCCATGGAAGCTCCGCTTCTAGTCGCCTGTCCCGAAAGAAACGCACCGACATCCTCTTCCCGAAGCGGCGGTGCATAGATGTAGCCCTGCACCAGCGTGGCGCCGAGGCCTTCGAGTGCGGTGAGCTCGGCTGGTGTTTCCACCCCTTCCACCACGCATTCCAGTCCCATGTCGCGGCTGAGGGTGAGAAGGGATTTCACGATTTTGTAGCTGGCTGGTTTTTCGTGCAGGTCCGTGACGAAGCTGCGGTCGATCTTGATTTTGGTTAGCGGCAGGGCATGCAGTCGCGTCAGGCTGGAATAGCCGGTGCCGAAATCGTCCAGCGATATGCCGCAGCCGAGACGGCGCAGCATTTCGACCGATTGCCTGACCTGTTCGAAATCATGGGCAAAAGCTGTCTCGGTAATTTCAAGGTCCAGCCGTCGTGCATCGAAACCGCTGTTTTCGATAATGCCGAGCAGGGAAAGCACGCCCTCATGGGAATTGAGGTCCTGGGCCGAAAGGTTGAACGACAGGCGCAGGGACGGTTCCCACTTGGCGGCGGAGGCGAGCGCCATCTTGAGAAGCGGCCGCGTCAGCGAACCGACGATGCCGGCCCGTTCCGCGATGGGGAAGAACTGGCAAGGCGGCACATGTCCGAGAACCGGGCTGTGCCAGCGCGCCAGCGCTTCAAACCCTGCCGTCCTTCCGTTGCGTATATCGACGATCGGCTGGAATACGACCGAAAGCTCGTTTTCCATATCCCGCTGTTTGAGCAGGTGCTCGACGCGGGCTTCGATATTGATCTGCTTTTCGTGCTCCGCATCGAACAGAACGGCATCGCCACGCCGGGTTTTCTTGGCGTGGTAAAGGGCATAATCCGCCCTGTCGAAAAGCTGTTCAAGCGTGGAGGCGAGGTTCGGAAACACGGCAATTCCCATGGAAGCGGAAACATGCACGGTGCCCTCCGGCATATGGTAAGGCGCCCTCAACTGCTCGGAGATCGCATTGGCATTTGCGACGAGTTGCGCGTCATCCGGTATGATCGGGGCGACGATGGCGAATTCGTCACCGCCCAGCCGAAAGGCCCTGCTGGCTTTCAGATTGGCGGTGAGGCGTTTGCTGACATTGACAAGCAGCCTGTCTCCCACGGAGTGTCCGTAAAGATCGTTGACGGGCTTGAACCCGTCCAGATCGATGACACCCAGCGCCAGCCGGGTTCCGTTTGCCCTGGCCTTTTCGAGCTCGGCCTCAAGATGGGCGAAAAAGGCGCGGCGGTTGGGCAGTTCCGTCAGGCTGTCGATATTGGCAAGCAGCAGGTTTTCGTTGCTGAGCGCTTCCGTGCGCTGTTGTGAAATGACCATGCGCTCGAAATTGCGGTAGTTGGTCAGCAGAATGGACATCATGCCGGTGCAGACCAGCAAAACGTTGATGGCGATGGCAACAAATGTCGGTTGCTGCGACGCCAGAAAGAAGGCGATGAAGGCGCCATTGACGATGAGCGTCACCATGAAGGCGGCCGAACGCACATACATCAGACAGAAAATGCAGGAAATGACGGTGATCGCCATATAGAAGGCGACGTGGGATTGCGTATAGGCATCCCCATAGGGCACCAGCAGGAAAGACCAGAGCGTGAATGCCATGGCGATGCCGGCAGCGAGGCGATTCGTGCGCCGAAGGGCTGCATGCGCCACCCGCGGTTCGGGATCCATGCCGCGCGTCCTCCACCAGAAGGCGACCCTGAGCGTGCAGCCGAGTGTGAAGAGGGCGGGAACTCCAACGGTGAGCCAAGGCGGCGCCAATCGCATATGCGTCACGGCAAGCGCCCATGTGCTTGAAAGCAGGATGAAATACATCATCGGCATCTGTCGGGTGAAAGCGCGGTACTGTGCTTTCAGCAGATCAGGATTGTCGGACCGGACGGACATGAAGTCCTGCAGTTTTTGTGTGGCGGTCAGTATTTTCATTCATGGCTCTTCAAGTACAGAGCGGCATTCGTAACATAATTCCCGTTACATCATTGGAAATACACAGGGTTAACCGACAGACAACTACATCAACCGCAAGATGCAGGCGCTGCGTTTCGCAACATTCCAATGTTTTCAGTATTAAATGTTTCCTGCGGGGATATTCCTGATGAGGGAGGAAGCCCTTTGCTTCATGCCACGTGTTGCGGCGAATCCATTGAATTGGCATGATCGGCCCGCCCGCTTCCAATGTTCATCAGCTCCGTTTCAACGCCCTTGAAAAGTTTGAACGCGCGTGCAATATGAACGCGTGTTCAAACTTTGAGAAATGGTTCTTGCGCATGGATTCGATCCACTATCCCGATACATTGGCGGCGCGTGCCGAATTGTGCCGCAGCGTTATTCTTTCCGCCGGGGAGCTGGTGCTGAAAGGTTTTCAGGGCGAGGCGACGCGCAGCTTTTCGATGAAGGGGCCGCAGGATTTTCTGACGGTGACGGATGCTGCCTCCGAAGCGCATATTCGCGGCGCGATCATGGCCGCTTTCCCGGAAGACAGTTTTTTCGGGGAAGAGGGCGGCGGCGAGATCGGTGAGCGCGTCTGGGTCGTGGATCCCATCGACGGCACCGCCAATTTTGCCCGTGGCATTCCGCATTTCTGCATCTCCATCGCCTATGTCGAAAACGGCCAGACCGAAATCGGGGCGATCTATAGTCCTGCCCTAGGCGAGCTTTATTTCGCCCGCCGCGGCGAGGGAGCGACGCGCAACGGGCAACCGATCCGGACTGCGGAAACGGAGCGCTTCGATGCCGCTTCGATCGAGATGGGGTGGTCCACTCGCATCGCGAATGCGACTTATCTCGATGTCGTCAGGAACCTGCTCGATATGGGCGCCAATGTCCGCCGCGCCGGCTCCGGTGCGCTGGCGCTTGCCTATGTGGCTGATGGCCGTTCCGATGGCTATCTCGAATTGCACATGAATTCATGGGATTGTCTTGCGGGGCTGCTACTCGTCAGCGAAGCTGGCGGCAATGTGTGCCCTTTTCTGGAGATCGGCAGTCTTCGGGAGGGCGGGCCGGTGCTGGCCGCAGCCGCCGGTGTTGCCAAAGGCGTCAGCCAGGCATCGAATATAGCTCTCGCCGCGCGGCAGCTGTCGGATCGTCCGCGGGCGGTATCGGCGTGATTTATGGCGGAGGCCCTTTCGCTGAGGGGGCCTCGTGCTTCATGCATGTGGAGGAATGAAATGGATGGACCCGTTTATGCCCGGCCCGCAATCAGCCTGATTGCGGAAGGGCTCGGCCCGCACAATGCTGCGCTTTACATTGGCGGCAGCGATGGTGCGAGCGATCTCGGGCTCCTGCGCCGGCATGGCATCACCACTGTCGTCAATTGCGCCGTCAATCTGGATATCAATCTCGTGCAGGCGGCGGAGGAAGAGGGCGACAGGCGCGCCGTGGGTTATGGCGATATCCGTTATTACAAGCTCGGCCTTATCGATGGTGAGGGCAGTCCCGACACCATGATGCTGGGCGCCTATTACATTCTCGACGGCGCGCTTCGCCAGACCATGCCGAAGCGGGAAACCTATCCCTTTGCAGATGGCGGCAATGTGCTCGTCAATTGCCGCAGCGGCCGCAGCCGTTCCGTCTCACTGGTGGCGCTTTTCCTGCACAAGCAGCAGCCGGATCTCTATCCGACCCTCGACGATGCGCTGGCCGTGATCCGCACGAAACGGGAATTGCGGCCTGACGAATGGTTCGAGACGCCGAAACCGATACTTTACGCCGCCGCCCGCCGTGCTTCCGACTGGATCGACATGGTCGAGGGCAGAAAGACCGCTCAACCATGCTGACACGCACGCTTCCCTCCGTTGCCGTCATCGCAGACGCGCATTTCCATGACACGGCAGCCGATTTCGGATTTCCCGGCATCGAAATCGACGGTCAGCGCCTCACCATGCGCAGCTGGTCGGATACGCGTGAATCCACCCGAGTTTTCAACGAAAGCGCCGATGCATTGCATGCGGCGCTGGAAGAGGTGCGGCAGCGCGGCATTCGCCACGTGGTACTGCTTGGCGACTATACCGATGATGGCCAACGAGTGACGACCGAAACGCTGAAGGGCATCCTGCAACGCCACAGCGACGCCCACGGCACGGCCTTCTACGCATTGCCCGGAAACCACGATATTTTCGGCCCGCGCGGCCGGCACCATACCAAGGAGTTCCTGACGGAAAACGGCAAATGCCTTTCCGTTTCAAGCGATGCGCGGCGGGCCGGTGAGCGCGTCGTCGTGAGCGACGGGATGTATTGCGAAGGCTATCCTGCAGGCCTTGGCCCGATGGCGGCTTTCGGCTATTTCCGCCAGCCGGATTATCTGCATTGGGAAACCCCTTTCGGTGTTTCCGATGCGCCGGAGGACCGGCTGTATGCGGTGCGCTCACCCGATGGGCGCAATGTCTACCGCCTGATGGATGCCTCCTATCTGGTCGAGCCGGAGCCGGGTCTGTGGCTGCTGATGATCGACGCCAATATTTTCGAGCCGCTCGATGGTGAGTTCGAAGCGGGCGAGGAGATGGCTTTCATCGACAGCACCTCCGGTGGCTGGAATGCGCTTTTGCGCTGCAAGCCCTTCCTCATCGACTGGATCGCCGATGTGCGCCGCAGGGCGGAGCTGCACGGCAAGACATTGCTCGGCTTTTCCCACTATCCGGCGCTCGATCCTTTCGATGGCGCAAGCGGTGCGGAAGGCGCCCTGTTCGGTGAAACCAATGTCGTGCGCCGCACGCCTCGCAAGGCGGTGGAGGATACGCTGTTACAGGCCGGGCTTGCCGTTCATTTCAGCGGGCACCTGCATGTGGAAGGCGTGACCCGGCGCGGGGAAGGCGAAAACTCGCTCACCAATATCGCCGTGCCGTCGCTCGTCGCCTTTCCGCCCGCCTTCAAGGTCGTCCACCCGTCGCGGCAGGAAATCCTTGTCGAGACGGTGGAGATGGCCGCGCTGCCGGTCAATGGCCGCATTTGCGATGGTTACGCGCAGGAGACAGCACTGGCGGGCGAGGCGAACGACCTGGCTTTTGCCGCCGGCAATTACGGTGAATTTCTGCTGGGCCACAAGCGGGCGCTGATCAGGCACCGTTATTTCCCCAAGGAATGGCCGGCCGAGGTCGTCACGGCAATCGCCGGCAAAAGCGTTCGGGAGGTTCTCGATCTGTTTGGAGGGGAAGGCCAATCTTCGTCTGATGCTGCTGTCCTGTCCTTGGACCTGCCGATGTTCGAACTGATTGCCGACTGGTATTGCCTGCGCCAGGGCGCAGGTCTGGCGCTGCCGCACATCGCGCCGCAACGGCTTTCCCTTTATCGAATGCTGGCGGAGCGCTTCGGTCGCGAGCCGGATCGTCACGATGGTTCGGTCGAAAGCTTTCTCGAAATCTTCTTCGGAGCCCTCGGCCTGTTTCTCGAGCGTGCCGAAGGCAGCCCACGCGATCTGGAGCTTGGGCTTGTACCGCAGCGTGAACGGATTGCGGTTTGACCTGAGGTGTTTGCAACAAGCGCGGCCGTCATGGTGGGGCTGAACCCGGACCGGCGGCGAGGATGACAAGCGGGGTGATCCGATGGAATCTGTCGTGGTCAGCATCAATCTGTTCGGCGCAGTGGCGCTGCTGCTTTTCGGCCTTGGGCAAATCAAGGACGGAATGTCGCGCGCCTTCGGCGCCCGGCTTCGCACCGGCCTTGCGGCCGGCACGCGGGGTGGATTTCGTTCTTTCATCGCCGGCCTCGTGGCGACAATCGCCCTGCAGAGTTCGACCGCTACGGCGTTGATGGTTGCCTCCTTCGTCGAAAAGGACCTCATCGCGCCGGCCATGGCGCAGATCGTGTTGCTCGGGGCCAATGTCGGCACGGCGATGACCGCCTGGATTGTGGCGCTTGGGCTTGGCTGGCTGTCGCCGATGCTCATCCTTGCCGGTGTTGTCCTGTCACGCGGAAAATCGGTGCAACGGCAGGGGGGCGGTGCGGCCCTCGCCGGTGTCGGCCTGATGCTGCTTTCGCTGCATCTTCTTTCGGCTGCGACAGATCCCATAAGGCAATCGCCGGCGCTCGGTCTCTTCATCGGCATGCTCGGCAATGCCTGGCCGGTGGCGCTGATCTTCTCCGCCGTATTGGCCGCGCTCGCCTCCTCCAGTCTTGCGATTGTCGTTCTTATCCTGTCGCTTGCCGCAAGCGGCGGGGTTGAAACGAGCCTCGTGATCGTTCTGGTGCTCGGCGCCAATCTCGGCGGCGCGGTGCCGCCGGTGCTGGCGACGCTGAAAGCGCCGGTTACAGCGCGCCGGGTGGCCGTCGGCAACCTCATCGTCAGGGCAATCGGCTGTCTCGCGGCGCTGCCTCTTGCCGGATATGGCGCTGCGCTGCTGGAGATGTCGCCTTTTTCTCACGCCAATCTCGCGGTCGATGCGCATCTTTTCTTCAACCTGGCCGTCGCCGCCATCGCCTGGCCGCTCTCACCGCTGTTGCTGCGGGTAACGACGGCGCTGCTTCCGGAAAAAGAGAAAAGCGAAAGCTATCGCAGCTATCTCGACAGCCACGATCTCGATCAGCCGGTTGCCGCCCTTGCCGGCGCGAGCCGCGAGGTTCTTCTGGTCGGCGATCTGATCGAGCGCATGCTGCGGCAGGCGGGCGAAGCCATGCGTGACAGCGACGTTGCGAAACTCAATGATATCAGCGCGCTGGAAGGCCGGGTCGACCGGATACAGCACGACATAAAGGTCTATGTCTCGAAGGTGGGGCAGGACGGCTTGAGCGGGAAAGACCAGAGGCGTGCGATGGATATCGTCGAATATGCCATCAATCTCGAACATATCGGCGATATCATCGAGAAAGGCATCCGCCCGGAAATCGCCAAGAAGATCGATCTCGGACTGCGGTTTTCCGATGATGGCAAGAGCGAGCTTGAGCGTCTTTTTACTGTCACTCTCGACAATATCCGCATGGCGCAATCCGTCTTCGCAACCCGCAATGCCGCGCTTGCACGCCGGCTGGTGGAGGTGAAGGAAGATGTGCGGCGCCTCGAAAAGCAGTCGTCGGAGCGCCATCTCCAGCGCCTGCGCGACGGGCGGGCTGACAGCATTCAGACCAGCTCGGTGCATCTCGACATGTTGCGCGATCTGAAACGCATCAACGCCCATATTGCCGCCGTCGCCCATCCGATCCTCGATGAAAGCGGCCTTCTTATCGAAAGCCGCATCAAGCAGGTCGGTTAGGGGATATGGTAAAGCCGCGTGACGGCTTATGCCCGGAATGCATTTGTTCTAGCGCGCGGTGATACGCTCGACCATGGAAACGGGTACGACCTGAAGCCGGGTTTCCGGCTCATCGCTATCGAGCGCGGTTAAAACCTTCTCGGTCAATGCGTCGAAGGATTGGGCAACGGTGGTCAGCTGGTAGCTTTTCCAGCCCGCCTGCGGAATATCGTCGAAGCCGACAATCGAGAGATCTTCCGGCACCCGGCGGCCCATTTCCAGCCGCGCGGCGTCCATGAAACCGAGCGCCAGCAGATCGGTCACGCAGAAAGCGCCGTCTATCGTCTTGTCGGATAGCAACTCGCAGCCGGCCTGATAACCGCTGTCATAGCTCGTCGGCCCGCCGGACCATGGAACGACCTCGATGCCTTCAATGGTCATGCGCTGGGTAAAGGCGGCGGCGCGGCGCAACTGTGCCGGCGTCTGGCTGCCGCTGGAAATGACCGCGACCTTTTTGCATTTCGCTTCCACAAGCCGCATGGCGGCAAGATCGGCGCCGCGGGAATCGTCGCTCAGCACCATATTCGTATCGGTGCGATCAAGACGCTGATTGATGAGAATGAGGCGTACGCCATTGGCGATGCATTCATCGACGATCGAGGCCGGCGGTTCGCCGGAGAGAACGACGATGGCCTGCGCACGGAATTCGAAGAGAAGCTCGATCAGCGGCGCAATGTCCTTGCGGGCATCCGCCGCATTCAGCAGCAGGCATTGCAGGCCACGACGCAGAAGGCCGATGCTGAGGAGATCGAGCTGCTTTGAAATGAAGGGGGAGCTGAGGTTGGCGCCGACGACCCCGATGAGGTTGGAGCGGTCATTGTTGAGGCCCTGCGCCAGCCGGTTGACGCGGTAGCCGAGTTCCTGCGCGGCTTTCAGTACCTTGCGCCGGACGGCCTTCGATACGCTGCCGCCGGGTGTGAAGGTACGCGAGACGGCGGAGCGCGAAACCCCGGCCTTTTTCGCCACTTCTTCGGCCGTCACGAACCCTCTCGCCATTCAACTCCCCCGTTGCGAAATCCTATGCCTGATATCACAGGCCATATGATGTCGGCTATTCCAATTGAAATTTTTCACCTGTGCTCGGCCACGCTGAGAAAAGGCCGCCCGCATTCCAGGAAAATGTCTCATCCGTTCCATTGTCGCCATGCAGGGAAAAAACATTTCCCACGCAAGCTCGTTCAAAAATTACAGTTTTGTGACAAAAAACCATTTTAAAACAAATAAATAAGTTAGTGATCACGTGTGCATTTTTTCATTGACAAAATGTCTTTTAAGACGGATCATGCATTCCAAGGTTAAGGAAGATATGGAATTTTTATTCTACATCGGCCTTGCCGGCGATGTTTTCGGGAGGAGCTGGATCATCGTTATTTGTGGGCTGGACGCCCGCTTGTGAAGCATTGACGCATTGCTGAAGGTCAACGCACGCGCCGCCTGTTCTGCTGGTCGCGCGAAGGCGGGTGCTTGCCGGCGTGTGGCGGCAATTGCGTGGCCATATGGGGAGAGATAATGGCTCTTTTAAGCGAATCGACGAAGGCGGAGGCGCTGGGAAGTCCCCCGGCGACCGCGCCTTCGGCATGGCAGGCCTGGCGGTATCGTCTCAAGGTCGCGCTCAGGGAACCGACGACGCTGATCGGCGTCCTGACGGCGCTGCTTTTCACCTATCTGATCGTCGTTCCGATCATTTCGATCATTCTCGACGCCGTCCGCGTCCAGTTCGGCCACGAACGGCGTCTCGGCAAGGATGTCGGCGGTCTCACGCTTTATTATCTCGACAGGGCGTTTTTTTCGCCTGTCGCATCGGATCTTTTCTGGCGTCCGCTCTTCAATACGCTGACCGTGGCATTCGGGGCGATTGCGCTTTCGCTCGTCATCGGCACCGTGCTTGCCTGGCTTATCAGCCGGACGGACATGTTCGGCCGTCGCTGGTTCGCCACCGCCTTGATCGTGCCCTATATGCTGCCGGCCTGGACCTTTGCGCTTGCCTGGACGACGCTGTTTAAAAATCGCACCGTTGGCGGTCAGCCCGGCTGGTTCGAGGCGATAGGGCTCACTCCGCCGGATTGGGTGGCTTATGGGCGTTTCCCGATCACCATTATCCTTGCCTTGCACTACACGCCTTTCGTCATCCTGCTGTTCGGTTCGGCGCTTCGCCGCTTCGACTCGCAGCTTGAAGATTCCGCCCGCATTCTCGGCGCCCATCGTTATCAGGTGGCGTTGCAGGTCATCCTGCCGCTGATGCGCCCGGCGCTGCTTTCTTCCATGGTGCTGATCTTTGCGAAGTGCCTCGGTGAGTTCGGCGTACCCTATGTTCTCGGGCTGCCCGTGAAGTTCGAAGTCCTGTCGACCTCGCTGTTTCGCAGCATCGCCTCGCGCCAGACCGGCGTTGCCGGCGTCGTTGCGGCCTCGATCATGCTCATCGGCATCATTACGCTCATGATCGACGCCCGGCTCGTTCGCGAAGCCCGCCGTTTCGTGACCATCGGTTCGAAGGGTTCGATGAACCGGCAGAGCCGCCTCGGCAAGATGCGGCTTCCGGCAACCGGCTTTGCGGCCGCCATCTTCATCCTCAGTGTCGGCTTGCCGCTTCTGACCCTGGCGCTTTCGACCGTCATGAAAATGCCAGCCCGCTTCACGTTCGACAACTTCACCCTCGATTACTGGATCGGCAGCAATCTCAACACCGTGGCTTTGCAGACCGGCGTGCTCCTGAGCCCCGATCTGTGGGCAGCCGCGAAAAACACGATGATGATCGTCGGTCTTGCCTCGCTCACATCGGGTATTCTCGGCCTGCTTGTCGGTTATGTCGTCATCCGCACACCGGTGCGGGCCCTGTCGGTCTATCTGCGACAGGTGACGTTCCTGCCTTATCTCGTGCCCGGCATCGCTTTTGCCGCCGCCTATCTGTCGCTCTTTGCCGTTCCGCGCGGGCCGATGCCGGCGCTTTATGGCACGGTGACGATCCTCATCCTCGCGTTGATTGCCGACCAGATGCCCTATGCCTCGCGCGCCGGCATTTCGGCCATGACGCAACTTGGAAAGGATCCCGAAGAGGCGGCCCAGATCGCCGGTGCGGGCTGGTTCCGCCGCATGATCTCCATCGTCATTCCGATCCAGAAGGGATCGCTGGTGACCGGGGTTCTCCTGCCCTTCATTTCGGGCATCAAGGGCTTAAGCCTCTTCGTGATCCTCGCCGTGCCGAGCACGGATGTTCTGACCACCTATTCACTGCGGCTGGTCGACTACCACTACACGCAGGCCGCCAACGCCGTGGTGCTGATCATCGCCGCCATCGCTTATTTCGGCACGCTGTTGGCCCAGAAGCTGACCCGCACAAATCTTGCAGAAGGACTTGGAAGCTGATGCCTACCATCAACCTGCGCGGTGCGCAGAAAAACTACGGTGTGAATTCCGCAAATGCGGTTTCCGATCTCGATCTCGAAATTCGCGACGGCGAGTTCATGTGTCTGCTCGGCCCTTCCGGCTGCGGCAAGACCACGACGCTGCGGATGATCGCCGGCCTTGAAAACCTCTCCGGCGGGGAAATCCGCGTCGGCGACCGGGTGATCGATTCCGTTACCGAAGGCATCTTCGTGCCGCCGGAAAAGCGTGAAATGGGTCTGGTCTTCCAGAGCTACGCTTTGTGGCCGCATCTGACCATCGAGCGCAACACGGATTTCGGCCTGCGCCTGCGCAAGCTGCCGAAAGCGGAGCGCGAAGCGCGGGTGGAGCGCGTCATGCAGGCGCTCGATATCGCCAAATATCGCGACCGCTATCCGTCGCAGCTTTCCGGCGGCCAGCAGCAGCGCGTGGCGCTCGCCCGCATGCTTGCGGTCAATCCGGGCGTTCTGCTTCTCGATGAGCCGCTCTCCAATCTGGATGCCCGGCTGCGGCTGGAAATGCGCGCCGAGCTGAAGCGGCTGCACAAGGAGTTCAAGACCACCATCGTCTTCGTGACGCATGACCAGTGGGAAGCCATGACGCTTGCCACCACCATCGCCGTCATGAACGAAGGCACGCTGCAGCAGATGGGCACGCCGAACGATATCTATGACCGTCCGGCCAATCGTTTCGTCGCCGAATTCGTAGGAAGCCCGCCGATCAACATCTTGACCTTCGGCCAGCCCGGCGTGTCGGATATAGCCGACAGGGCGGAAGCCTATTTCGCAACGCGTTATCCGCAACTGCGCGGCATCGCCTCGATCGGCATGAGGCCGGAGGCGATGGGTTATGCGATGAAGCCCGAGGATGTGCCGCAGGGCAGCTTCTCCGGCGAGATGACGGTGACCGGCGTGCTGCCGACCGGCGGCAGCTGGATTCTCGAACTCAGAAGCGAGAACCACACGTTGTTCCTGACCACCCATTCCCTGCCGCGTACCGACAGCGGCGACCGCGTGTTTTTCCACGTGCCGCCCGAGGCCCTGCACGCCTTTGACGTGAGGGGTCAGCGCATCACCGAGGCGGACGCCGTTCTGCGCAACAGCACCTACAACTGAAAACGCCGCCGAGACGGCTGAAGGAGAAGCAGTATGAAGCGGACAATGACGGGCCTGAGCCAGCTGTTATGCGCAACGGCGATCGCCGCAACGCTTGGCGGCGCGGCGAAGGCGGGAGAACCTTTCGACCTCAATGCCCTGATCGAGGCGGCGAAAAAGGAAAAGCCGATCACCGTCTATGACAGCACGGGAAAGATCGTCGAAATGGCGAAGAACTTCGCGGCAAAATATGGTGTCGGCGCAGAGGGCGCGAAGGTGAAGGCCTCGGCCCAGCTGGAGATGATCATCCGCGAGGCGCGCGCCAACAATATTCAGGGCGATGTCTCGATCATCAGCGACGCGCCTGCGGCGATGGCGCAGCTTATTCCGCTCGGTTTCGTCGAAAGCTGGCTGCCGCCGGATATGGCCGGCAATATTCCCCCGGAATATCAGGACCCGCTTACCGTCGTCACCAGCGCCAATGTCTGGGCCTATAACAGTGAGCTTTTCGACAAATGCCCCGTTTCCAACATCTGGGAACTGACCGACCCGAAGTGGAAGGGCAAGGTGGCGATGCAGGATCCGCTGGGCAAGGCCTCCTATGTCGACTGGTTCAACCAGATGGCCAGCCACGGCGACGGCGAGGTGAAGGCGGCCTATAAGGCGCTTTACGGCAAGAACCTCGAAACCGGGGAAAAGAGCGCGACTGCGGCCTGGGTGAAGGCGCTTGCCGCCAACGCTCCGCTGCTGACCGACGCCGATGCGGCCGCCGCCGAAGCCGTAGGCGCTCCCGGCCAGAAGGAGCCCTTCATGGGCCTCATCAGCTCGGCGAAGTTCCGCGACAATGCCGAGAAGGGCATGAAACTCGGCCTCTGCAAGGAGCTGAAACCCTGGGTCGGCTGGCTCTATCCGGGTGTCGGGCTGATCACCAAGGGCACGAACAGCCCGAACGCGGCGAAGCTCTTCATTCATTACATCATGACCGCCGAAGGCATCGCGCCGCAGGCGATCGACGGCAAGATGTCGACCAACAAAGAGGTGAGCCTGCCTGCGGATGAGCCGTCGGGTATCGGCGCCGTTCTCGATGACATTCTGCCCTACAGCATGGCGACCAGCCTTGACGACTGGGACGCGCGTGAAACCTGGCAGGACTTCTGGCGTGTGAACTACAAAAAATAACGGGGGGACCATCTGGTGACGATCACTACTCAGAACAAGAATGGCAATGAGCGCAGGTGGCGGAGGACCGCCTCCGCACTTTGCCTCGGCTTTTCGCTGGCGCTCAGCGGGGCCGCCCATGCGCAGGATGCCTTCAATCTCGATGCGCTCATCGACGCCGCGAAGAAGGAAAAGCCGATCACGGTTTATGCGGTGACCGGCAAGATCGTCGATACGGCACAGGCCTTCACCGCCAAATACGGCGTGCAGGCGAGCGGCAAGAAGGTGAACGAGGCAACGCAGGTCGAGTTGATGATCCGCGAACATCGGGCGGGCAATGTCGTCGGCGATGTCAGCGTGGCAACCGATGTCGCCTCCGCCATGGGCGAGCTTCTGCCGGAAGGCATCGCCACCAGCTGGACGCCGCCGGATCTCGAAGGCGATATTCCGCAAAAGCTGCGCGATCCGCTCGTGGTCGTCTCGGACCCGCATGTCTGGACCTACAATACCGAGAAATACGACACATGCCCGGTCACCAACATCTGGCAGCTGACGGAGCCAAAGTGGAAGGGCAAGCTCGCCATGCTCGATCTCTTCGACAAGCCGCTTTATGCCGATTGGTTCAACCAGATCGAAACCCATCACGATGCCGATGTCGCCAGGGCCTATGAGGACCTTTACGGCAAGAAGCTGGAGACGGGCGAAAAAAGCGCAACGGCGGCCTGGGTGAAAGCCTTTGCCGAAAATGCACCGCTGCTGACGGATTCGAGTTCGGTGGCGGATGCGGCCGGTGCGCCGGGGCAGGCCGATCCCTTCTTCGTCATCACTTCGGTAGCGAAGTATCGTGACAACGAGGCCAAGGGGCTGAAGCTCGGTCTTTGCAGCGGCGTAAAGCCCTTTTCCGGCTTTCTTTATCCCGGTTTCGGGCTGATTGCCGGGCAAACAAAAAGCCCGAATGCGGCGAAGCTTTTCCTGCATTACCTGATGACGGAAGAAGGCATCGCGCCGCAGACCGCTGACGGCAAGCTCTCCGGCAATATGAAAATAGCCCTGCCGGCGGATGAGCCCTCGAAGGTCGCCAATCATCTCGATGAGCTGATGGCTTTCGACGCCGCAACGGCGGCCGACGATCTCGACAAGCGCGAAGGCTGGCAGGATTTCTGGCGTGTGAACTACAAAAAATAAACGGAAGGCGGGTGCGAGCCCGCCTGTCTTTTCCTTGGGAGGGGAAACGATGCGAAGAACCAATTTGAGGACCGCTTCGGCCATGGTCGCAGCTGCAGCGATTATGGGCGTTTCCGTACTGACCGCGGCGGCTGAAGAGACTTTCGATCTCGAGGCTGTTCTTGCGGCTGCGAAGCAGGAGAAGCCGATCAACATCTATGACAGCACCGGCAAGATCGTTGAGATGGCCGATAAATTCAGCGCCAAATACGGGCTGAAGGCGACGGGAGTGAAGGTTTCCGCCAATAGCCAGCTGGAGATGATTATCCGCGAAAGCCAGTCGAACAATGTGCAGGGCGATGTGGTGCTGATCACCGATGCGCCTTCGGCGCTCGCCCAGCTTCTGCCGGCAGGTTTCGTCGAGAATTATCTGCCGGGCGACATGGCCTCGAAAATCCCGGCGCAGTTTCAAAACCCGCTGGCCATTTCCACCAATGCCAATGTCTGGGCCTATAATACCGAAGTCTATGACAAATGCCCGGTGACGAATATCTGGGAACTGACCGAGCCGAAATGGAAAGGCAAGGTCGCCATGGTCGATCCGCTCAGCAAGAGCACCTATACGGACTGGTTCAACCAGCTTGAAGCCCACGGCAATGAAAAGGTGGCGGCAGCCTACAAGGCCCATTCCGGCAAGCAGATGGAGGAAAAGGGCGCGGCAGCCGCCTGGATCAAGGCGCTGGCCGCGAATGGTCCGCTCGCCACGGATGGCGACGACCCGGTGGCGGAGGCGGTGGGCGCCCCCGGCCAGAAGCAGCCCTTCTTCGGCCTGCTGAGTTCGGCCAAATTTCGCGACAATGCCGACAAGGGCTACAAGCTCGGCCTCTGCACCGATCTCGATCCCTGGGTCGGCTGGACCTATATCAAGCTCGGCCTGATGGCCTCCAAGACCAGAAGCCCGAACACGGCCAAGCTCTTTATCCATTACGTCCTGACGGAAGAGGGCATCGCCCCGCAGATGAAGGACGGCAAGCTGCCGACCAATACCGACATCAAGATGCCGGATGACGAGCCTTCGGGGCTGATGAAGGTCGCCGACCGGCTGATGGGCTACGATTCCGCCACCGGTCTCGATGATTTCGACCGCCGCGAGGAATGGCAGGATTTCTGGCGCGTCAACTATACGAAATAACCCCGGCTGGCGCGGCCCGTGCCGCGCCGCCTCCTCCTTTTTGCGAACGAACGGACTGGACATGCCGATGCAGACCTCATTGAGCGAACGGAAACCTGGAGACGAGGATGCGTTTTCCCGCTCTGTGCGGTTGATGAAGATCGCTGAAACAGCGGTGCGTGCCGTGCGCGATCCGCTGCTGGCGGCGTTTCGGTCGGATATGGCGGTGGACTACAAGGTCGATCTCCACGATATCGTGACCATCCATGACAAGCGCGCCGAGGCTGCCATCCGCGCCGTCATTCTCGAACGGGAGCCCAATTCGGCGATCATGGGCGAGGAGGGCGGCCAGATCGGTAGCGGTGAGGTGCAATGGTATGTCGACCCCATCGACGGCACGGCAAATTTCGCCCGCGGCCTTGCTTTCTGGTGCGTGTCCATTGCTGCCGTCATAGGCGGAGAAGCCGTCGCCGGCGTGGTTTACGATCCCGTGGCGGACCAGATGTTCTCCGCCGATCTCAAAACCTCCTATCTTGATGGCGAAAGGCTGCATTCCCGCAGCGTTGCAGATGAGACGCGGGCGACGCTCATCACCGGCTATCCCGTCTCGCGCGATTTCCGGCTGGATGGGCGGGAAGCGGCGCTCGCCAATTTCGGCACTCTTGCCGAGACCTTTTCGACATTGCGCCGGCCCGGCAGCGCTGCGCTCAGTATTGCCCATGTCGCGGCCGGCTGGACGGATGCGGCCGCCGGTTTCGGCGTCAATGCGTGGGATGTGGCCGCCGCCATTCTCATTCTCAAAAACGCCGGCGGAACCTATGAGCCGCTGACCCTCGGAAAGGTGGCGGAAGGTTCCGCCGATTTCCTTTGCCCGGGCTATATCGCCACGGGTAAGGGGGCCAGCTATTCGACATTGCAGCGGGTGGCGCGATCCATATCCGAAAGCCGCATCGCCAATGCGGCGATCCGACTGAACCAGTCGGCCGCGAAGGCCTGAAGACGCAATAGATGACGGCGGCCGTATAACGCCGATGGAGACATGACATGCCGCAATCGCAACCGACCCCATTCCGAGAGCAGGAAACAGGCGAGCTGCCGAAGCTCAGCCGCATCTATGAGCAGCATCCGCTTTACGGCGTCGATCTCTTCATTTCCGGCAAGGAGGGGGCGAGCGACCTCAATCTTCTACGCCAAAACGGCATTACCACCGTCGTCAATTGCGCCGTCAATCTGGATTTCAATTTCGTGGAGCAGTCACAGGTCGTTTCCGATCATGAAGGCAGCGTCTATGGGCCGGGCGAAATCCGCTACTACAAGATCGGCCTGATCGACGGGAGCGGAAATCCCGATACCCAGATGGTTGCGGCCCATTATATCCTGCGAGCGGCGCTGGAGCAGATATTGCCCGACAAGCCCTCCTATCCCCGGCGGGAGCGTGGCAACGTGCTCATCAATTGCCGGGGCGGACGTTCGCGTTCCGTCGCCGTCGTTGCGCTTTTCCTGCATCTCACGCTGCCAATGGAGTTTCCGACGCTGGATGACGCCATCGGCTTCGTTCGCCTGAAACGCGAATTGCCGGAGAACGAATGGTACAAGGCGCCGAAACCGGTGCTTGCGGATGCTGCCCGCCGGGCCGCAGGCTGGATTGCCATGATCGACGCCGCGCATTGAAAGGCGGAAGACTGTCTGGTCAGTTTTGCGGTTCCAGCGCGCTTGCCGCGGCCTCGGCACGCGCGGCTGCCTCTTTTGCTTCCCGCTCGGTGCGGGAGGCCGCTTCCGGGTTGCTCGAACCGTCATAGTCTCCCATGGCGCGTTCCCCGATGGCGATGTGGACATCCTTGAGCTGGACGATGACGACACCGGCGAGGATAGCCGCGCCGATAAGGAATGCTGTTTTCCCGTTTATGGTCATTCGACTCCACGCTTCGTGTTTGTCGGGGAGGAAACAGCCGGCAAAACCGCCGCTCAGCGGGTCAGGAGGCCGACGCCTGTTTCCGCATCGAACAAATGCATATCGGAAGGGTCGATGTCGAGGCCGATCGTTTCACCGGCTTTGACTGCGCTGCGTCCCTGCACCGCGATGACCAGTTCGGTGGAGGTTCCCGTGGTGAGGAAGGTGGCCGAGCCGGTCGTTTCCACGGCGGAAACCGGCAGCGTCAATGCCGCCCCGCCTGCTGCGGCCGGCCGGATATGTTCCGGCCTGATGCCGACGATCACATCTTTGCCGGGCGGCAGGGAGGCCGGATTCCCGATCGATTGCTGCGATTCGCCTTCGCCGAAGCTGAGCTGAAGCGACGCGCCATCCGGGCTGACGGTCGCCGGAATGAAATTCATGGCCGGCGAGCCGATGAAGCCCGCAACGAAACGATTGACCGGGCGGTCGTATAGTTCCAGCGGTGTGCCCTGCTGCTCGATCACGCCATCGCGCATGACGACGACGTGATCGGCCATGGTCACGCTTCGATCTGGTCGTGGGTGACATAGACCGAAGTTGCATGCAGGCGATCGTGCAGCGCGCGGATTTCCTTGCGCATGTGGACGCGTAGCGCCGCATCGAGATTGGAAAGCGGCTCATCGAACAGGAAGGCCTGCGGATTGCGGATGATCGCCCGGCTCATGGCCACGCGCTGGCGCTGGCCGCCGGAGAGTTCGCGCGGATAACGCTTCATCAGCTTTGAAAGACCTGTTGTGGCCGCAACTTCTTCCGCCGCCTTGCGGGCCTCGGCCTTGGCGACGCCGCGCATTCGCAGCGAATAGGTGAGATTTTCCTCCACGGTCATATGCGGGTAGAGCGCATAGGACTGGAACACCATGGCCACATCGCGCTTGCGCGGCGGCACGCCGTTCATGAGCGTGCCGGCAATGCGCATGTCGCCGGCCGATATGGTTTCCAGCCCGGCAAGCGAGCGCAGAAGCGTGGATTTGCCGCAGCCCGACGGACCGACAAGCGCGACGAAGGTGCCCTTCTCGATGGAAAGGTTGATGTTCTTCAACGCATGAAAGGCGCCGTAATATTTGTTGACGCCGGAAAGTTCGATCTGAAGGGTCATTTGAGCGCTCCCGATGTCAGGCCGGATACGATGCGGCGCTGCAAGAGAATGAAGAGGGCAAGAATGGGCGTCACATACATGGTCGCATAGGCCATGATGTTGTTCCATTCGCTGGTATTGGGGCCCATGAAGGAATTGAGGCCGACGCTCGCCGGCTGCAATTCGGCCGCCTGGATCATCGATTTCGAATAGACGAACTCGCCGAAGGCCTGCATGAAGATGAGGATGGCGCTGACGAGAATGCCGTTTCTGGCAAGCGGCAGCACGATGTTGAAGAAGGCGCCGACCCGGGAATTACCGTCCACCAGCGCCGCCTCTTCCAGTTCCTGCGGCACGGCCATGAAAGTGGCGCGCACAAGCACCACGAAGAAGGGCATGCTTTTCGCCGCAATGGCGAGGATGACCGACAGGCGCGGATAATCCAGAAGCCCGAATTGCGAGAAACCGACGAAGATCGGCGTGATCATCAGCGATGCCGGCAGAACCTGCAGCATGAGGATGAGGAACAGGCCGATATCCACCCAGACATTGCGATAGCGCGCCAGCACATAGGCGCAGCCGACGCCGAGAATGGTGATCAGCAGCACCGCGCTCGAAGCGATCAGCACCGAATTCCAAAGGTATCGGCCCATGTTGCGGCTGTTCCAGACATAGGCATAGGTCTGCCACTGCGGGTCCGTGGGCCAGAAGGCGGGCGGATTGGCGAACATTTCCGAGCCGCTTTTAAGCGAGGTCAGATACATCCAGTAAAGCGGGAAAAGGTAGATGATGGCGAGCAGGATGGCGATGGCCAGCATCAGACGGTTGCGGGTCGTGATGTTCATCCGCGCACCTCATGCCGTGTGGAGCGCACATAAACGATGGAGGCCAGCATGACGAAAACGATCATGATGACGGAGATCGTGGCGCCCTTGCCGAAATCATATTGCCGGAAGGACAGGTCCCAGGCCCAATATTGCGCCACGTTGGAGCTGTTGTTCGGTCCGCCATCGGTGATGGCGGCGAAAAGATCGAATTGCTGCAGCGTGAAGATCAGCCCGAGCGAAACGATCGCACCGATGGTGGAGCGCATCATCGGCAGGGTGATGGTGTAGAAGCGCTGCCAGGCATTGGCGCCGTCCAGTTCCGCGGCCTCATAGAGATCGCCGGGGATGGAGGCGAGACCGACCGAAAGCAGGATCATGTTGAAGGAGGTGCCGAGCCAGATATTGGCGATGACAACGGCCCAGAGCGAAAAATTCGCATCGGAGCGCCAGAAGATATTGCCCGATATCAGGCCGCTTTCCCGCAGGAAGAAATTCAACACGCCGAAATCGCCGGAGAGGATCCAGTTCCAGATTGCGCCCACCACGAGGCCAGGCATGACCCAGGACACGAGAAAAAGGCCGCGCAGCCAGGTTGCACCGGGGAAATTGACCCAGAAGAACAGCGCCAGGCCGAAGCCGATGGCGAATTGCCCGGCAATCGAGGCCACGACAAAGGTGACGGTGTTGAAAAGGATCGGCAATGTTTCCGGCTGCCGGAACAGATCGATGTAATTCTTGAAGCCGACGAAGGGGCGCACGAAGGTGCCCAGACTGAACATGTCGACTTCCTGAAAGCTCATGACGATGTTGTAGATGAGCGGCAGCCCAGCCATGAGGAACAGGAAGCCCAAAGGAAAGGCGACAAGGACGATATCGAAACCGCGACCGTCACTGAGGCTGGAAAACAGTTTTTTCATGAAACATCCTCGCAAGCTCCAGTCGGGGCCGCCGCCGCTTGTCGCGGCAGGCAGCCCCACCGGGAGGAACCCCTTGGGTGGAGGCCGGAGAAACCCGGCCGCCCGCCCGGATCAGCCTTCGACCAGCTTTATCTTTTCAGCGGCCTGATCAAGCGCAGCTTTCGGCGTCATCTGTCCCGAAAGCGCACCCTGAATGGCATCCTGAATCGCCTTGGAAATCTTAGGCCATTCGGGCGAGGGGCCGCGCGGCTGCGCATATTTCAGCTGTTCCACGAAGGTCTTCAGCGCCTCATCCTTCAACGCATTGCCGGTCGGCGGAACCGGAATATCCGAGCGCGCCGGCAACTGGCCGAAGTTCTTGAACATGTCCTTGTCCTTAGAGGCGAAGAACTCGATTGCCTTGAAGGCCTCTTCCGGATGTTTCGTCTTGGAGAAGATCGCCCAGTTATAGTCACCCATGGCCGAAGACCGGGGGGCGTCGGGCGTGGGCACCGGCAGCAAAGCAACACCCCAGTCGAACTTGGCGTCCTTCAGCATGCGGTCGATTTCCCATGGGCCGGAAATGACCATGGCGGCGTTGCCGGCGTTGAAGGTGGCGGTGGAGTCCCACTGGCTGCGCGTCAGCGTATCCGGCGATGCCAGCTTTTCATCCAGCATTAGCTTCCACGTTTCGAGTGCTTTGACGGCACCCTCGGTATTGATGTTTTTGTAGGTCGCGCCTGCCATCTGCGCCCAGGGCAGGAACTGGAAGGTGCCTTCCTCATTCGCCTTGGCGCTGAAGCTGATGCCGTAAATATTCTTCGAGGGGTCGGTCAGCTTGCGGGCCGCTTCCACCAGCTCGTCCCAGGTCTGCGGCGCTTTTGCTGCATCGAGCCCTGCGGCCTTGAACAGGTCCTTGTTGTAATAAAGCGCAATCGTATTCGTCGCCTTCGGCACGCCGAAATATTTGCCGTCCCACATCACCGATTTCAGCGGTCCCGGAAAATAATTCTCCGTCTTGATGACATCCGACTTGGCGATCATATCGGTCACATCGAGAAAGGCGCCGCGTGCGGCGAACATGGCGTGGTTAGGGTTGTCTATGGCGATGATGTCGGGCGCATTGCCGGTGGAATAGGCGCGCATGGATTCGCTTACCACATCATCGAACTGCAATTGCCGGTATTCGATCTTGATGCCGTTGTTGAGCGCGTTGAACTCTTTGATAAGGTTCGGCGCGGGCTGGATATCGCGATCCAGCGACCAGAGGGTCAACGTCACATCTTCTGCCTGCGCCGCAATAGCGCCGGCGGACACGCCCGCCAGCAGAAATGCGCCGGCCATCATGCATTTCGCGATACCCATAATCTCCTCCTCTTGGTTATCGTCTCTGCAATTTTCGTAAACCTTCTCCCAAAAGGTTTCCGTTATGTCGGATCGACGACGAAATCGCCGCCGCGGCATTTCTTCAGATAGTTGAGACCATGCACCTGGCCCGTCATTTCCAGCGCGTCGCGATAGACGGGGTCATGCCAGCCTTCGATGTCGATGGAGCCGGACCAGCTGGCGAGGCGCAGTTCGGAAATAATGTCCGTCCAGTTGCTGTCGCCGAAACCCGGTGTGCGCATGAAGACGAATTTTTCCTTGCCGAAAATGCCGTGCTCGCGAATGACATCCCAGCGGATGGTCGCGTCCTTGCCGTGCACATGAAAAATCTTGTCCGCCCATTTGCGGATCTGCGGCAGCGGATCGATCAGATAGACCATCTGATGGCAGGGTTCCCATTCGATGCCGATATGCTCGTCCGGCGTTTCGTTGAAGATCAGTTCCCATGCGTCGGGATTGTGCGCGATGTTCCAGTCGCCGGTCTGCCAGTTGCCGTCCATGGCGCAGTTTTCAAAGGCGATCTTCACGCCCTTGTCGGCGGCGCGTTTTGCAAGCTCGCTCCAGATTTGCCTGTATCGGGGAAGGCTTTCCGGCAGCGGCCTGCCGCGCAGCCGGCCGGTAAACCCCGCAACGCAGGTCGCGCCGAAATGGTGGGCATTGTCGATGCAGTCTTTCCAGCCCTGCAATGTCTCAAGGTCGATGTCGGTTTCTTCCAGCGGATTGCCGAACATGCCGAGCGTGCTGATGGTGATATCGCGCTCACCGATCGCCTCGCGGCAGCGCTTGCCGAGTTCGGCAAGGTCCTGACCGTTGGTGGTCTGCCAGAAGAACGGCTCGAAGCTTTCAAAGCCGAGATCGGTGATCTGGCCGATGCGTTCGGCCGCCTGTCCCTTGGTGGCGCTGACCATGGTGCCGATGCGGATGGATGTTGCCGGATTGCTCACGTCTTCAGTCCTTATGCTGCAATGGAAACACGCTGGCCGAGGCGGGCGCTTTCAATCGCGCCGATCACCATGGCAAGGCTGTTGATGTTGTCGAAGGAGGCCGTTTCCGGCATCTCACCCGTGCGGATGGACTGAAGGAACGAGAGAATGACGCTGGCATGGCCGCGCGTGTCCTTCTCGGAAATGGCTTCGGAAACGTTTACGGTCCTAAAGCCACGCAGAAGCCCCTGTTCGTCGCCGGCCACCGAGGCGGAGAAATTGTCTTCCCCGTCCCAGAGGATCATGCCCTTGGAGCCGATCAGCCGCCAGCGCGCTTCCCAGCTAGTCCGCTCCCCTTCGGCGCACCATGAACCGCGATAGGTGAAAACGACATCATTCGAGAACTCGAAAATGGCGTTGGCGCTTGCGCCATGGGCATACCATGAGCCGGCCGGGTTCTTTTCCACGCAGAAGACGGAGAGGGGTTTTTCATTGGCGACGAAACGGGCCGCATCGAAGGTATGGATCGCCATGTCGAGAAGCAGGACGTTCTTCATCTCCTCGCGGAAGCCGCCGAAATGCGGCCCAAGGAAGAAATCGCAATGGATGGCCGTCAAATCGCCGATGACGCCGTCTTCCAGCGCGCGGCGCAGCCGCCGGATTCCCGCCACAAATCGCCGGTTTTGCACCACGGCATGAATTTTTCCGGCTTTTTTTGCCAGTTCAACCAGCGTGCCGGCTTCCTCCATCGAGCCGGCAAGCGGCTTTTCGCTGAGCACATGGCACCCGGCCTCGAGACCGGCCTCAACCACGGCGAAGCGCGCCTGCGGGATGACGATATCAAAAAGGATGTCGGCTTTCGTTTTAGCGAGAACCTCGCGCAGATCCGTGCCGATGACCGCGTCGGTAAGGGCGAATTCTTCGGCAAGCGCGCGGGCCGTGTTCTCGTTCAGATCGACCAGACCGGCGATCCTGATCGCGCCGGCGATTTCCGGCGTGGACTGAATGGCGCGCAGCCAGCCTTTGGCCATGGCTCCGCACCCGCATAAAACGGCATTGAAAGTCATCTCATCTCCCCGGACTCTTTCGCAAACTCCTCTTTGCGCAGAGTGTCGTAAACGTTTACGAGACTATGCCGATGATGTTAGATATGTCAAGACCGTTAAGGGGCGCGTCGATTGCGCGCCGGGCCTGGGAGGGGAGTGCATGAAAGGAATTCGTCAGCTTGCCGATTATCTGGAGATATCGATAGGCACTGTTTCCCGTGCCCTGAACGGCAAGCCGGATGTGAACGAAGAAACGCGGCGGCGTGTTCTGGAAGCGGCGGAAAAGCTGGGTTATGTCGCCAACCAGTCCGGCCGCAGCCTCAGGCAGGGAACCACCAATGTCATCGGCCTGATGACCGGCAGCGACGCGCAGACCGTGGAGAACTCCGACAACTTCTTCCTCGGTGTGACGGACGGTCTGCAAAGCGTGTTTTCCGGACATAATCTCGATCTCATCGTTCTGCCCTGTCCGGGGGAAGAGGATCCGGATGAATATCTGAAGCGCATGGTGGCGCGCCGCATGGTGGATGCGATGATCATTTCCGCGACGCGGCGGATCGACAAACGTGTGGACTTCCTGAAGCAGACCCGGCTGCCTTTCGTGGCGCTCGGACGGACCGCTTCCAGCGACACTCACGCCTGGATCGACCTCGATTTCGAGGGAGTCGCGAAAAATGCGGTCGACCGCCTTGCGGCTGCCGGTCATCGTTCGATTGCGGTTGCGGTGCCCGACAGCGATATCAATCTCGGTTATGTTTTTCTGGAAGGATACAGGCGCGCGCTGGAAGACAATGGCATCGCCTACGATTCCTCGCTGGTCATCCGCGCGAAATCGAGCGAGCAGGGCGGTTATCACGCCGCCAGCGAATGGCTGCAGATGCGGCCCCGGCCAACGGCGATTGTGCTGATCTACGAATTGATGGCGGTCGGGCTTTATCGCCGGCTTGCGGAAGTGGGGCTGAAACCGGGGCGCGATCTCGCCGTCATCGGCTTCCGCGATGGCCCGCGTGGCCAGTTTCTGGAACCGCGGCTGACCAGTTTCCGCATGTCCCTGCATGATCTTGGCGTGACGGTGGCCCAGACGCTGTTATCGACCATGCCGGCCTATGCGCCCTTTTACCCCGATCAGGCCCGCCATTGCGTGTGGCCCATGCTTCTGGTGGCCGGCGAGAGCGACCCGGCCCCCGCCCCATAGCTGCCGCTGCGCGGGAACGTCAAAGCTTGAAGCCGTCAATGCTCACGACGCCGAAAGGATTGAATTTATATTCGTCTTCCTCATACCGTTCGTCGTCGGTGAGGGTGGCGCGACGGTCCTTCAGGGCGGCTTCAACGCCTTCACGCGCCATTTGCTCGGCGACATCATCCATCAATGCGGCGATCTTTAACTGTTCGGCGTTCGTCGATGGCTGGTCTTCGTCTTTTTTGATGAAGCGAACCCGCACATCGGGCAAGCCGATCAGGTGAAACCCGATGCTCGTCATGCCTTCGGCATCGTCTCCTATGGGGCGGCGTGCGAAAGCCAGACGGCAGGTTCTGGCAAGCGCCATCCCGTCATTAGCGGCCGCTTCGCCACGCGACTGCTCGTAAAGCTGCTTCCAGCGCCTTGCGCCATGGGCGACGCCCGCACTTTCACCCTTCACGGCGACAGCGCCGTGATCGAGCATGTGCTGTACGAATCTGAGGGCCTTTGCGGATGTCTTCACGGCCGTTTCGGCATCCATGGACGGGCCGAGCACATAAAGAACCGAGCCGTGCGCGGCGACGGCTGCCTCATCCTCTGGCTCGTATGCATCGGGGTCGACGCGATCCCAGCAGACATTGAACGAGCGTTCCATCCGGTCGTCCGGCTCATCCTGTGAATAGTCTTCATCCAGGCTGAAATCCGGCGCAAAATCATCGACTGCGGCGCTTGCGCTCTTCTGAAGCGCCGCCAGGCCATTTTCCGCGCCGAGAAAACAAAGGACATGTCGTGGCTTGTAACTGGAGCGGGATGCGGCAAAGGCTGGGGGCTGGCTCGATGCCGCGCTGAGAGACGGCCTTGCCAGCACGAGGCCGCCCAGAAATGCGAGAACTCCACGACGCTCTGAATTCATCCGACACCCCCGGCTTCCATCAACAGGATGACAGGGTTTTACACCGGTGCGTGTAATTCAGGCCAGATGATGTTCGATATTTTTTGGTACTGCGGTTCCGGGACCCGTCTCATGCCAGGCGGCATCCAGCCGCCGGCCTGATCCGGTGTGCCGTCCGACGGCGACTATTTCGTGGTGTAACCGCCATTGACGAGAATGGTCTGGCCCGTCATCCACCAGCCGTCGGTGACAAGGAAGCGGATATAGGGAACGATGTCCTCGATATCGGTGAGACCGGTTTTCGAGAAGCCGGAAAGAGCGGCGGCGCTCTTGTGATAGGCCTGCGCCTCCGGCGTTTCCTGACCGTAGAAGAATGGCGTGTCCATCGGTCCGGGGCCGATTGCCGTCACGGATATGCCGCGTTCGCCAAACTCCTTGGCGGCCGCACGGGTGAAGTGTTCCACCGGGGCCTTGGTGCCGGCATAGCTGGCGTAAAACGGCGTGAAGGCGCCCAGGAGCGATGTCACGAGGGTGCAGATCTTGCCGTTATCGCTGACGTGGCGTCCGGCCTGCTGGAGGAAAAAGAAGGCCGACTTGGCGTTAACGGCAGTCATTTCGTCATATTCGGCTTCCGACGTGTCGAGGATCGGCTTTTTCAGCACCTTGCCGACGGTGTTGATGGCAATATCCGGGCGGCCGATGGCGGCGACTGTATCGGCAAACAGCTTTTCGACCGCACCTGCCGTGGTGAGATCGGCCTGAAGGGCGACGGCCTCAGCGCCGGCCGCCTTCACTGCGGCCACGGTTGCCTCGGCGTCGGCCCTGGTTGCGGCGCTGTTGTAATGGATGGCGATGGCGCGGGCGCCCTGACCGGCAAAATCGCGGGCAATCAATCCACCGAGATTTTTCGCGCCGCCGGCGATGATGACGGTTTTGCCCTTGAGGGAATGGTCTGTCATGGGTCGGCCTCCTTTTGCCGTGCTCGGCCACGCTGGTGGCCGCTTTCGTTGCAGCAGGATATCGTCTAGCTTTGCGCGATAAAGGCGCTTATTCTGACATTACTTGTCAGAAAAGCCGCACAATATGGTGTTTCCGGTTGGACCGTATCGACCTGTTCCGCATCTTCACACGCGTCGTTGACTGCGCGAGTTTCACGCGGGCCGCCGATACGCTCGGCATACCGCGCTCTTCGGTTTCGGCGGCGGTGCAGGAACTGGAAGGGCGTGTCGGTGCGCGGTTGCTGAACCGCACGACGCGCAAGGTCTCGCCAACCGAGGATGGTTCGGCCTTTTACGAGCGCTGCCAGCGGCTGATCGCCGATGTCGAAGATGCGGAAAATCTCTTCCGGCAGACGGCGGCGCAGCCTTCGGGCCGGTTGCGGATCGACGTGCCGGGCCGGATCGGGCGGCTGGTCATCGCACCGGCGCTGCCGGAATTTCTCGACCTTTATCCGCAGATCGACGTAGCTCTCGGCGTTACCGACCGCGCCGTCGATCTGGTAGAAGACAATATCGATTGCGTGCTGCGCGTCGGACCGCTCAGCGATTCCGGCCTGATCGCGCGGCCGATAGGCAAGCTGCCGCTGATCAATGTCGCAAGCCCCTCCTATCTGGCACGTCATGGAACGCCGAAAACGCCCCACGATCTTTCCTGCCACTGGGCGATCAATTACGCGTCGCCCTCCAGCGGGCGGGTGGAAAACTGGGAATGGGTCGAAGGCGAGACGCTGCATTCGCTTTCCATGCGCGGCCGCGTCACCGTCAACAATGCCGAGGCCTATATCGCCTGTTGTCTTGCCGGTCTCGGCCTGATCCAGATACCGGCTTACGACGTCAGGCCGCATCTGGAGAGCGGCGAACTCATCGAGGTCATGCCGGCCCATCGGGCCGAGCCGATGCCGATGACGTTGCTTTATCCCCATCGACAGCATCTGTCGCGGCGGCTGCAGGTGTTTGCGGAATGGCTGGAAGCCCTGCTGCGGCGACGGCTTCTGTAGCCCAACATGCCTGCTGTGGCGATGCTCCAGCCTATTTTTATCATAGCGAGATTCGGCGTTATAAAGTGCAGCCGCTTGCGCCATTTTGACCTCCGCCAGAAATCTGAAGGGAGGCGCATATGCTCACGATCAATTCACAGGAAACAGCCGGGTTTTTGCCGTTTGACGGGCTTATCAAGGCCCTTGCCGCCGCCTTTGCGGAAGGCTGCGAGATGCCTGTGCGGCACCACCACACGATCGATGTGCCAAATGAAGCCGCCGCGACACTGCTATTGATGCCCGCCTGGCACGGAACACGGCAGTCCACAGGTTATCTTGGGATCAAGATCGTCACCGTCTTTCCCGGAAACGCCGGCAGAAACCTGCCGGGATTGACCTCGACCTATATGCTTTACGATGCGCAGACAGGCATTCAGCTGGCCACGCTGGACGGTAATGTCATTACCGGCCGCCGGACTGTTGCGGCGTCGGCGCTTGCAGCGGATTATCTTGCGCGCAAGGATGCCAGCCGGCTTCTGGTGCTGGGCGCCGGCCGTGTCGCGAGCCTCATTCCCGACGCCTATCGGGCCATCAGACCGCTCGAGCAGGTGGCCGTCTGGGATATCGATCGTGGCAATGCCGAGCGGCTGGCGCAAAGCATCGAGGCGTCGGGACTTGCGGCCACGGTGGTCGATGATCTGGAAAGGGCGGTTGCCGAGGCCGATATCGTCAGCGCCGCGACGCTCGCCACCACCCCGCTCATCCGTGGCGCGTGGCTGCGCCCCGGCACGCATGTCGATCTCATCGGCGGCTTCACGCCCGGCATGCGCGAGGCGGATGACGAAGCCATAGGCCGTGCCTCGGTCTTTATCGATACGGAGGAAGCGCTGCACGAAGCGGGCGATCTCGTTCAGCCGATCGAAGCGGGCCTGTTTTCGGAGGAGAGCGTCAGGTCAACGCTTGCCGGACTTTGCAGTGCAAACCGGTTTGCGCGCAGTAGCGATGATGAGATCACGCTCTATAAGGCTGTCGGAACCGCGCTCGCCGATCTTGCGGCGGCCACCCTGGTTTATGAAGCTGCGACGCTGAACGGAAAAGGATGACAGACATGGCCAAACGCGAAATCCTTGAAGTGCCGGTGGTTTCAGAGGCGATCCGCCGGCTGGGCGCACCGACCTCGGCGCTTGTCCGCTCCGGCAACATCGTCGCCACCTGCGGCATGCCGCCCGTCGATCTTGAGACGGGCGACATCGTCAGGGGCGATATCGCCGCCCAGACACGGGCCTCGCTGGAAGCCCTGCGGGTGACACTGGCCGTAGCGGGTGCCACCTTCGAAGATGTGATCAAGACCACCGTGTATGTCACCGATGCAGCATTGATGGGAACAGTGAACGACATATACCGCGAATATTTCGCAGCCGGTTTTCCGGCGCGCACCTCGGCAACCATCAAACCCTGGTCCTTACCTTTCGATATCGAAATCGAGTGCCTTGCTGTCCTCTGAGGGCAGGCGGGCATAAAAAAGGGCGCGTCGGCCGGATCGGCTGACGCGCCCACACGCATTTCTTGGGGCGCAAGATTGCGGGCCGGTTTTACGTGGACTGCTCCAGCGGTGAAAGTCCATAAACTGCCACGATATCTTCCCCCTTTTCGAGCCTTGCGACGATGCCGGGCTCCTTTTCCTGAATGGCGAGAGCCTGCCGTGCTATTGCCAATGCCTCGCCCGGGGGCAGGATGCAGACACCGTTTTCGTCGGCCAGCACGATATCGCCGTTCTGAACCCTGACCCCGCCGCAGACGACCGGCCCCGCGACACTTCCCCGTCCTCCGAGCTTGGTGGTGATGGGCGAGCGTCCCCGGCACCAGACCGGCAAGCCGGCGCTGCGGATCGAGCCGATATCGGTGACATAACCATCGAGGATGACTGCAGTGACACCGCGCGCGAGCGCTGCGGCGGTCATGACCGCGCCCCAGCAGGCGTGCCGGTCGTCGCTCAGTCGCTCGATGACGAGGATATCGCCGGGCATGGCGCGGGAAAGGGCATGCGGAAGCGCCGTTCCGTCGTCTCCCGGCAGGCTGACGGTCAATGCGCGACCGGCGATGCGAACGCCGTCGATCACGCATTGCATCGCCGGATCCATAAATCCATCCGATCTGAAATGGCCGATCGTCGCTGTCTCGACGCTCCGGAGCAGTTCGAGCGCCTCGTTGATTGTGTCGGGACTTTCCATGGGTGTCTCCAAAAGAAAGACGCCGGCGCGGGGGCCGGCGTCTGTGATATGGCAATATGGATCAGTTGGTCTTGGCCAGATCGCGTTTCACGGTCTCGGTCAGCGCCAGCAGGGCGACGGCCGAGAGCAGGGCGGAGCCGATCATGTACCAGGCGACGGATGCGCCGCTGCCGGTGGCGGAAAGCAGCCAGGTGGTGATGACGGGAGTAAGCGCGCTGCCCAGAACCCCTGAGAGCATATAGGCGATGGACAGGCCGGAATAGCGGACTTTGGTGCCGAAAAGTTCGGCGAGGAAGGTGGCGATCGGGCCGTAATTGGCGGCAAAGGCCGTCATCATCAGCAGGTAGCCCGCAAGTGCGCCGGCAAAGGTGGCGGTATCCATCAACCAGAACATCGGGAAAGCGACGAGCGCTTCGGCCAGAATGCCGCCGAGAATGACCGGCCGGCGGCCGACCTTGTCGGAAAGCAGGCCGAAGAGCGGCAAAAGGAAAATACACGCCATGCAGGAAATCAATACGATCACCAGCATCTCGTTGCGGGAGATGTTGAGCGCCTGCGTGCCATAGCTCAGGCCGAAGGCGACGATGAGGTTGAAGGACGATCCGGTGGACATGGTGGCGATGCCGCCGAGAAGAACCGTTTTCCAGGATTTGGAAAGCAGTTCGAAGAAGGGCACGCGCACGGTCGCCTCTTCCGTCTTCACCTTGGCGAAGGACGGCGTTTCGGCGGTGTTGAGCCGAACATAGGCGCCAACGGCGACCAGAAGAATGCTGACGAGGAACGGAATGCGCCAGCCCCAGGAAATCAGGTCCTCGGGCGCCATGGTGAAACCGATGGCAAGGAAAGCGAGGTTGGCGATCAATGTGCCGGCCGGAACGCCGATCTGCACCCAGGAGCCATAAAGGCCGCGCCGGTTCTGCGGCGCATGTTCCACCGCCATCAGCACCGCGCCGCCCCATTCGCCGCCGAGCGCGAGACCCTGCACGACGCGCAGCGCCAGAAGCAGGATGGGTGCCCAGACACCGATCTGTTCGTAATTCGGCAGAAGGCCGATGGCGAAGGTTGCCACCCCCATCATGACCAGCGAGACGAGCAGCATCGACTTGCGGCCGATCCTGTCGCCGAAATGGCCGAAAAGCGCTGCCCCGACGATGCGGGCGAGATAGGCCGAGGCGAAGGTGCCGAAGGCCAGAAGCGTGCCGACGAGCGCATCGAAACTCGGAAAGAAGACCTTGTTGAAGACCAGCGCCGAAGCGGTGGCGAAGACGAAAAGATCGTACCATTCGACGGTGGTGCCGATGACGCTTGCGACGGCGATCCGCCGAACGCCAACCGGCTGTTTCTCGACGGAGCCCACGAGTGCGGTTTCCCCTTGCATGAACATTCCCCTTTATGTTGCTGTGAAGGAAAACGGGGAAACGACGAAGCGGAGCGGCCCCACGCCGAAGGCATGAGATGACGATAGCCATTTCCGGCGGAGCAACCGTTTTCGGTTCTCTCCGTCAGTCCGACATGCTGCGATGTTCCCCTGTTTTGCGCAATGATGGGAAAGCGGGAGGCTCCCGACAAATAGATAATGCAGATTTCTTCCATAGGGCCGCGCTATAGACCAAATCCTGGGCATTTTCGGGCATCTCGGCGCCGTCTATGGATTTTGAAATAGATAATAAAATCATGGCAATATCGCAGGCGCTGTTTTTCTTTGCCGCTCGGCTGCGCAGTCCCTGCCTGTCTTTTGACCGGCTGAAATTTCTTTTTCGGCCGCAAAGACCGCCGCTCTTATTCTAAGTATCGAATCTATCTATTTTTGAATTTTCCGGTTTGGTCTTATCCCCTTTGTCATTCCACGGACTGAAAAGAGGTCGTCTGCGGGCTGCCGGCTACGCCGGGGCATTGCTGCCGCGAGACCATAACAGGGGACCGAAATGAAGAGATTGAGCAATATCCGGCCGGACATGTCACGCCTTTGGGCGACGCTGATGCGTTCCGCCGAAATCGGCGCGACCGAAAAGGGCGGCCTGAAGCGGCTGGCGCTTTCCGACGAGGATGCGGCGATGCGGCACCAGTTCATTCACTGGTGCGAGGAGGCGGGCCTGACGGTCAGGATCGACGCGGTGGGCAATATCTTCGCCGAACGGGCAGGAACCGATGCGGATGCGAAGCCCGTGCTGGTCGGCAGCCATCTCGACACGCAGGTTCATGGCGGCCGCTTCGACGGTATTCTTGGTGTGCTGGCCGGGCTGGAACTCGTGCGCACGCTGAACGACCATGCGACTGCCACACGCCGGCCGATCACCCTTGTGAACTGGACCAATGAGGAGGGCGCGCGTTTCGAGCCGCCGATGATCGGCTCGGCAGTTTTTACCGGCGCCAAGGCGGCGGAATTCGCCTATTCCCGCAGGGATCGCGATGGCTTTACGCTTGGCGGCGAGTTGGAGCGCATCGGCTTCAAGGGTAAAGACGCGATTTCGGCGGAGGCTTTCGACAGTCTGTTCGAGCTGCATATCGAACAGGGGCCGCGATTGGAGGCAGCGGCCAAACAACTCGGCATCGTCACCGGCGCTTTCGGCGTGCGCGGTTTCGTGGTGGAAGTGCACGGCGAGACCGGCCATGTCGGCCCGACGCCGATGCCGGCGCGCAAGAATGCGCTGGTGGGTGCCGCTGAGGTGACGCTGGCGATCAATGAGATCGGCTGGGCCAATCACGAGACCGGCGGCAAGTCCACGACGATGCGCATCAGGGCGGAACCCAATCTCCTCGGTGCGCTGCCGAATTTCGTGGAAATGACCTGCGACATGCGCCACCCCGACGATGCCGTTGTCAGCACCATGTTCGAAGCCTTCAAGGCGAGGCTTCCCGAGCTGGAAGAGCGCTCGCGCTGCAGAATCGTCGTCAAGGAAGGCTGGGCCTATGGCGGCATGCACTTCGACGCCCGCTGCATCGAACTCATCCGCAATGCCACCTATGCTTTCGGTTATTCCTCGATGGACCTCCTTACCGAGGCCGGGCATGACGCCATGCATGTCGCCGAATATCTGCCGACGGCGATGATCTTCACGCCGTGCGAGGGCGGTCTTTCCCATAACGAGGCGGAAAACGTCACGATCGCCGACATCGAACCCGGTGTTAACGTGCTGGTTCAGGCCGTTCTGGAGCGCGCGAACCGCGCGGACTGAAGCTGGAGCGCTTTCGCTTTTCTGCGAAGCGCGAAAAGGCTCCAACACTCTGTTTTAGCGTATTCCCGGCCGGCAGTGCCGGGGTCCGCTTTGGCTGGATTTAGAGGGAACGGCGAAAAGTGCGACCGCTTTTCGCCGTTTTCCTATTCACTCCCCGTTTCCACAAGGGCAGCCGCCGCCTGGGCATCGAAAAGCTCGTTTTCGAAAATAGTCAGGAATGCCCGCTCGGCGCCGCCGAGGTCCATATCGGGGTTGCGGAGGAAATAGGCGTCGGCTCCGAGCGAATCCTGAAGCAGCGGGATCTGCCAAAGCTCGTCTTCCTCAAAGCCGCGCGCCGCATCCAGCGGCAGGATTCCCACGCCGATGCCGGCGATGATCATTCGCCGGACTTCTTCCATATGCGGGCTGGAGCCGACCGTCCATTTGCCGAGCCCCACGCCGTCGCGAAGGGCGATCATCGGTTCCAGCGCGCCGCCTTCCTGGCTGCAGGTGAAGGCCACGAAGGCTTCCTGCCGCAATTCCTCCATGGTGATGTCGCCACGACCGTAAAAGGGATGGGAAGCACCGCAATAAATGCCGAATGTTTCCCTGAGCAGGAATTTGCAGTCCATTCCAGCGAGCGGTTTCGGCAGCAGGCAAATGCCGAATGGGGCCTGTTTCTGGCCGATGGCGCGAACGATATCCTGCGTATTGGCGACATCGATGCGGATGGTGACTGATGGATGACGCCGCCGCAACTGGCGCAGCGCCTGATCGAGCTGTGGAAGCACGAGATTGGTGACAATGAGGACACGCACCTGACCCGTGAGGTCATCCGCCTCGGTCGACAGTTTTTCGCCGATACGCTCGACCCGCAGGAAAATTTCAGCACATTCCTGACGAAGCATTTCGCCCTGAACCGTCAGCACGAAACGGCGGCTGTCGCGCTGGATCAACTGGCACCCCAGCGTTTCCTCAAGCTTTTGCAGCGCGGCGGTTACCGAGGGCTGGCGCACGAAAAGCCGGTTGGCCGCCCGCGTGATGCTGCCTTCCTCGACAATGACCAGAAAGGTCCGCAGCAGGTTCCAGTTCAGATGCTGGATGCGGGGGGCATAACGTGACAACGATGCGTTCCTCGAATGAATTGCGGTTGCATCTTATAGCTATTTTTGCCGGCGAAAAACGTCCACCGGCTGCAAAGAGTGGCGCTTTTGGCCGGGGACGCGATTTTATTCTCCGGCGGGCCTGCGGAAAGCGGCCCGCCACGTCGGCGCGGCCGCGTCAGCCGCGATATTGGTCATCCGTCACCTGTTCCATCCAGTCCACCACCTTGCCGTCCTTGACCTCCTGGAGTGCAATATGGGTCATGGCGACATCGGGTGCGGCCCCGTGCCAGTGCCTTTCTCCCGGTGCGAACCAGACGGTATCGCCGGGACGGATTTCCTCCACCGGGCCGCCTTCGCGCTGCGCCCGGCCAAAGCCGGAAACCACAATCAGGGTCTGGCCGAGGGGATGGGTGTGCCAGGCGGTGCGGGCGCCGGGTTCGAAGGTGACCTGAGCGCCCTGAACCCGCTCGGCATCAAAGGGGTTGAAGAGGGGATCGATGCGCACCTGCCCCGTGAACCATGCCTCGGGGCCTTTCGCCGATGCCCGTGTTCCTGCGCGCAATATTTCCATTGGTCGTTCTCCTGATGGCTGACTCGAGGCGATTTGAAGCGGGAATCCTCCCATTGTCCACAGTGAAATGAAAACCGACATGATCTGCCGGCCAAGGACGCTTTCCGAAGCTCCGCGCCGCGCTTGTCCCGGCCCATGTCTCGATTTTTCAAGCCTTTTCCGCAGGTCGGAACTGCTCATCCGCCGCCGTTCCACGCCCTTGGATAAAAATCATTCTCGGGATTGACTCATTTATGAAAACGGTTACATTCGCAGATGTAAACGGTTTCATTTGTTAAAAACCGTGCTTGGAGGAGCAAATTTCATGTTTAGACATTTGATGGCTGCTGCCGCGATGGTGCTGGCGGCGGGCACGTCGGCGCATGCCCAGGAGCAGAGCTTCAAGATCGGTCTTTCCAATTCTTTCGTCGGCAGCGAATGGCGCACGCAGATGATCGAAGAGGCTCAGGCTGCCGCCAAAGCGTGGGGCGAAAAGGGCGTCAAGGTTGAGGTTGTCGTTCAGAGCGGCAACGTCGATGTGCAGGGGCAGATCGGCCATATCCGCAATTTCATGAACCAGGGCGTCGATGCGATCCTCATCAATCCCGGCAGCCCGACGGCCTTCGATCCGATCTTCGCGCAGGCCAAGGCGCGCAATATTCTCGTCATCGCAACCGACGCCGAAGTGTCCTCGAAGGATGCGCTCTATGTCGGCATCGACCAGAAGGCATGGGCGGCGCAATCCGCGCAATGGCTTGCGGATGCGCTGAAGGGCAAGGGAAGCGTCGTCGCCATCAATGGCATCGCCGGCAACCCCGCCAACGAAGCCCGCGTCGCCGGTTATCGCGAAGTGTTCAAGAAATATCCTGATATCAAGGTGCTGAACGAAGCCAATGCGAGCTGGGATCAGGCGCAGGGCCAGCAGGCCATGCAGAACCTGCTTGCCACCTATCCCGATATCAGCGGTGTGTGGGTGCAGGACGGCATGGCGGACGGCGCATGGCGCGCCATCGAAGCCGCCGGCAAGACCAAGGACATTGCCGCGACCGGTGAAATCCGCAAGGACTTCATGACCCGCTGGGAAAAGGAAAAGTTCAATTCCGGCGCTTCGGTCAATCCTCCGGGCGTCATGGCCAGCGCGCTCAACGTCGCTGTCCTGAAGCTGCAGGGCAAGGAATTCAAGGACGGCATTTTCGGCGGCACCTATGGTAACGCGATCTATATTCCGATCCCCTTCGTCAGCAATGACAACCTTGCCGACAACATCAAGGCTGCCGATGGCAAGCCGGGCTACTGGTCCGTCACGGCAACCGTGACGCCGGAACAGGCCGGCGAGTTCTTCAAGTAAGAGCCGTTTCGGGTCGGCGAACGCCGGCCCGAACCAGAATTTCGAGTGCGGACCGGGCCTTGGCCGGCCGCCTGTGACAAGCATTATTCGGGGACATGCGATGGCGAACGCTTTGGAAGCGGCCGGCATAACGAAGAATTTTGGCGCCGTGCGCGCGCTTTCCGACGGCAGGCTGACGGTTGGTCGCGGTGAAATTCACGCGCTGCTGGGCGCCAATGGCTGCGGCAAGAGCACGCTTTGCAAGATCGTTGCGGGCGCGGTCGCGCCGACCAGCGGCACGATCCGGTTCAACGGTGCGGAAGTGCGCTTCAAAAGCCCGCGGGACGCCGAAAATGCCGGTATTGCGCTGTTTTATCAGGAACTCAGCCTCGTTCCGCAGCTTTCGGTCGCCGATAATATCTTTCTCGGCCGCGAGCCGAAACGTGGTATCTTTGTCGACGGCAAGGCGCTGAAGGCCGAAGCGGCGAGACTGATCGCGCTGTTTGACGGCGTGGCTGGCGAAGGGCTGGAGCCGGATGCTATCGTCGGCAATCTGCCGCCCGATCAGCGCCAGCTCGTCGAAATCCTCAAGGTCTTCGCCCAGAATGCCAGCCTGATGATCATGGACGAGGCGACGGCGGCGCTCGATGGTCGCCAGTCCCAGCGCTTTTTCGAGATACTCCGGGCCAAGAAAGCCGAAGGTGTCTCCACCATCATGATTTCCCATCGTCTCGATGAGGTTTTTGCCGTCTGCGACCGCATCACGGTCATGCGGAACGGCGCGACGATTTCCGAACTCGATACTGCAGCGACCACCCGCGAAGCCGTCGTGCACGACATGGTCGGCGATGTTCGGGCCGCTCCTGCCCGTCAGAACGGGTGTTCGGCTGCTGCGCCGAGCCTGAAGCTGGCGGATGTGGCGGGTGAGGGCGTTCGCGGTGTCTCTCTGGAAGCCTATTCGGGCGAAATCGTCGGTCTGGCTGGTTTGCAGGGGCAGGGCCAATCGGCCCTGCTGAAAGGCCTCTTCGGCGCGAACCCATTTGCTGCCGGCCAAATCCGGTTTGAGGGTCGTGAAATCACCATCGGCAAGCCTTCGCAGGCGGTTCACAGTGGTTTTGCCTATGTCTCTGGCGACCGTGGCCGTGACGCTTCCCTTCAGGGTCGGTCGATCTTCGAAAATCTCGTCGCGGCGCTGATGGTGCGCGAGAAGATGCGGCTGGTCCGTCCCGCGACGCTGAAGCCGCGCGTGCAGAAGGTCGCGGACGATATGAAGACGAAGTTCGCCGGCCTGGATATGCCGATAGGCACGCTTTCGGGCGGCAACCAGCAGAAAATCTTCATCTCCCGCTGGCTCGCCACCGCGCCGAAACTGCTGCTGCTCGACGATCCGACCAAGGGCATCGATCTCGGCGCGAAGGCCGATCTCTTCGCCCTGATGCGGCAACAGGCCGATGCCGGCGCGACCATCCTTCTTTATTCCTCGGAGGATGCGGAAATCCTCGAATATGCCGACCGCATTCTTGTGTTCAACGGTGGACGCATTTCTGCGGAACTGACCGGAGCCGACATGACATCCGTAAACATGACCCGCGCCGCCTATGGAGATGCCGCATGAGCGCCTCCGGTTTTCTGCGCAGGCAGCCATGGGTCATCACCCTCGTCGTACTGGCGCTTCTCATCGCCGTGAACACGTTTCTGCAGCCTTCCTTCGTTCAGCCCTCCGTGCTGCAATCGAACCTGACGACGTTTCTGCCCCTGATCCTGGTCGCCATCGGCCAGACCTATGTCATTCTGGCGGGCGATATCGATCTGTCGGTCGGCAGCATCGTGGCGCTTGCCAATGTCGTCACCGTCAGCGTCATCGCAGCACTTGGCGGCACGACGGGTGCCGTCTTCGCTGGCATGGCGGCGGGTGTGGCTGTCGGGCTGCTCTGCGGACTGGTCAATGGCCTCTTCATATCCGGCCTGCGCTTTCAGCCGATCGTCACCACCTTCGCAACCGGTATCATCTTTGCCGGGCTGGCGATCTGGGTGCTGCCACAGGCGGGTCTTCCGGTGCCGGAAGCCTATTGGCAGACCTATTCCGGCAGCTTCATCGGCTTGCCCTTCGTGCTGTGGGTGCTGATTGGGGGCATCGCCTTCACCCTCATCGTGTCGCGCATTCCCTTCCACACCCACCTTCTCGGGGTGGGCGGTAATCGCACCGGGGCCTTCCAGACGGGGCTGCGCCTTTCGGGCATCCGTATCGGCGCATATATGATCTCCGGCCTGTTCTCGGCGCTGGCGGCGCTGTGCCTGACGGGGGAGACGGCCTCGGGCGACCCTCTGCTGGGCGCAAGTCTGGCGCTCTCCTCCATCTCTGCCGTGGTTCTGGGCGGCACCGCACTTTCGGGCGGTTTCGGCAGCTCGACAGGGTCGATTGCCGGCGCGCTGGTGCTCGGCATGATCGGCAATGTGATTTTCTTTGCGGGCCTGCCCTTCGAGTACCAGACACTGGTGCAGGGTTTGATCGTGCTGACGGCGCTGGCCGGCGGCGTTCTGGTGACGAGGCGTTGATATGACCAATCCCGGCTTGCAACTCAAAACCCTCCTTACCGATCCCCTGACCATCGCGATTGGCGCATCGGTCTTCCTGCTGCTGATCGGCGAATTGCTGTCGCCCGGCTTCGCGCAAGGGTCGCAGATCGTGCGGCTGCTGACGATTGCAGCCATTCTCGGCATCGTCGCGGCGGGCCAGAACCTCGTCATCCTCGGCGGGCGCGAAGGCATCGACCTTTCCGTCGGCGCGATGATCTCGCTCGGCGCCGTCCTTGCCGGCAATATGATGAACGGCCAGAATGCCGGCATTCCGCTCGCCATTCTCGTTGCGGGCGGCATTCCCTTCCTGATCGGCCTCATCAACGGTCTCGGCATCACCTTTGTGCGCATTCCGCCGCTGGTCATGACGCTCGGCATGACGGCGGTGATCCAGGGCGGGCTGGTTGTCTATTCGCAGGGCGTTCCGTCAGGCGCGGCAGCACCCCTGCTGGCGGGCTTCATCAACCGTCCGCTCATCTTCGGCATCCCCGGCGTGCTTTTCGTCTGGCTTGGCATTGCCGCAATCATGCTGTTCGTGCTGCGCCGCACCGCCTTCGGTTTCGCTATCTATGCCATCGGCTCCAACGAGCGGGCGGCGACGCTCACCGGATTGCCCGTCTCTTTGATCCGCACGCTGCTTTACGGCCTTTCCGGCCTGTTTGCCGGGCTGACCGGCGTCTGCGTGATCGGTTACACCGGCACGTCCTTCATCTCCGTCGGCGACCAATATGTGCTTCCGTCGATTATCGCGGTCGTCATCGGCGGCACCTCGCTTGCCGGCGGCGCGGGCGGATATGTCGGAACCATGGCCGGGGCAGTTGCGCTCACCATTCTGCAAAGCGTACTGATAACGCTCAACCTCGATGTATGGGCACGGCAGATCATATTCGGTGTCACGTTGCTAGCGCTGATGCTGCTTTATGGCCGCCAAAAGCAGTTGCGTGTGTGACAGATGAGCAAAGACCAAGGTTCGAATATCAGGGAAGTTGCAGCTCTCGCGGGCGTTTCCATCGCGACCGTATCGCGGGCGTTGCAGCAACCCGACAAGGTTCGCCCGGAAACCAGAAAGAAGGTTTTCGACGCCGTCCGGCAGGCCAACTTCGTTCCCAATGCGCAGGCGGCAAGCTTCCGCCGCCAATCCAACAACACCGTCATCCTTCTCGTTCGCGATATCGGCAACCCGTTTTATCTCGAAATCTACAAGGGCGTTGAGGAAGCGGCGGGCGAAGCGGGCTTCAAGGTGCTGATGGGCGATGCCCGCAACGACGAGAACCGTGTGGCGACCCATATAGACATGGTACGCCAGAAACATGCCGACGGCCTGATCCTGATGACCGGCCAGTTTCCCGCCGAGCTTCTCGATCAGGGCGACGCGTTGCCGCCGATCGTCATCGCGTCGGAAACGGTGCCCGGCCTCGCGTTGCCGACCGTCAAGGTGGACAACCGCGCCGCCTCCAAAAACGCCATGCGCCACCTCATCGAGGCGGGACATCAAAGGATTGTGCATCTGGCCGGCCCGGTTCCGGAAAGTCTGGCGCAGGAGCGTTTCGATGGTTATCGCGCGGCACTTGCCGAAGCGGGCATCGCTTATGCCGACGAACTTGTGGTGACGGGCGATTACAGCATCGAGGCCGGCCGTCAGGCGATTGGCAGCCTTCTTGAAGGCGGTATTGCCTTCACCGCGATCTTCGCCTCGAGCGACCAGATGGCGATTGGCGCGATCAGCGAGTTGCGGGCGCGTGGCGTTTCGGTTCCGGCCGATGTCTCCGTCATCGGCTTCGACGATATCATTTTCGCCAATGCTTTCGAGCCGCCGCTGACGACGGTGCGCCAGCCCCGCCAGGAAATGGGCCGCAGGGCCATGGCGCTGATGGTGGACCGGCTGAACGGTAAACGCACGGCCGAGACCATCGTGCTGGATACGGAACTGGTGGTGCGCGGCTCGGTCGCGCCCTGCCGCCCGCCGCATCGGTAGCGGCCAGACTGTGAATGCAAGGAGTGTAAGGACATGAAGACGATCAAAGGCCCGGCGATTTTTCTCGCGCAATTTGTCGGGGACAAAGCCCCCTTCGACACGCTCGACAATCTCGGCCAATGGGCGGCTTCCCTCGGTTACAGGGGCATTCAGGTGCCGACCGATCCCAGGCTCTTCGATCTTGAGAAAGCCGCTGCATCCAGGACCTATTGCGACGATATCAAGGGTCGTCTGGCGCAAATGGGTATCGAGATCACCGAGCTTTCGACCCATATTCAGGGCCAGCTCGTCGCCGTTCACCCGGCCTATGACGAAATGTTCGACGGTTTTGCACCCGCCGAACTGCGCGGCAAACCCAGGGCGCGGCAGGAATGGGCGGTCAACCAGCTGAAATATGCGGCGAAAGCCTCGCAGCATCTCGGCCTCAAAAGCCACGCCACCTTCTCCGGCGCACTCGCCTGGCCCTTCGTTTACCCCTGGCCGCAGCGCCCGGCGGGTCTTGTTGAAATGGCATTTGCGGAGCTGGGCAAACGCTGGACCCCCATTCTCGATGCCTTCGAGGAGAATGGCGTCGATCTCTGCTATGAGCTGCATCCGGGTGAGGATCTGCATGACGGCGTCACCTTCGAGCGCTTTCTTGAAGCCACCGGCAATCACCCGCGCGCCAACATCCTCTACGATCCCTCCCACTTCGTCCTTCAGGCGATGGATTATCTCGATTTCATCGACATCTACCACGAGCGTATCCGCGCCTTTCACGTCAAGGATGCCGAGTTCAATCCGACTGGTCGCTCAGGCGTTTATGGCGGCTATCAAGGCTGGGTCGACCGGCCGGGCCGTTTCCGCTCGCTCGGCGACGGGCATGTCGATTTCGGCGCGGTGTTTTCCAAGCTCACCCAATATGACTTCGATGGCTGGGCGGTGCTGGAGTGGGAATGCGCGCTGAAGCATCCGGAAGACGGCGCTCGTGAGGGTGCGGGCTTCATTGAAAACCATATCATCCGCGTGACCGAGCGGGCCTTCGACGATTTCGCCAAAAGCGGTGTCGATGATGCCGCCAACCGCCGCCTTCTCGGTCTCTGAAAGGAACATCATGTCCTCCACGACAGCAAAATTCGATAGTCGCCGCATCCGCCTCGGTATGGTTGGCGGCGGTCAGGGCGCCTTCATCGGGGCGGTGCATCGCATCGCGGCCCGGCTGGATGACCGTTACGAACTGGTGGCCGGTGCGCTTTCTTCCGATCCCGCACGTGCAGCCGCTTCGGCGACCCTGCTCGGCATTGCACCGGAGCGTTCCTATGCCTCGTTCGAGGACATGGCGGCGGCCGAGGCTGGGCGCGAGGACGGTATCGAGGCGGTCGCCATCGTCACCCCGAACCACCTGCATTTCGCCCCGTCCAAGGCCTTTCTCGAAGCCGGCATCCACGTCATCTGCGACAAGCCGGTTACCGCGACGCTGGAGGAAGCGAAGGCGCTGGCCGAGATCGTCAGGGCATCCGACAGCCTGTTCGTCCTGACGCATAATTACACCGGCTACGCGATGCTGCGGCAGATGCGGGAAATGGTGGCGAGTGGCGACATCGGCAAGTTGCGCCACGTTCAGGCCGAATATGCGCAGGACTGGCTGACCGAGGCCGTTGAAAAGACCGGCGCAAAGGGCGCTGAATGGCGCACGGACCCCAACCGTTCCGGCGCGGGCGGGGCAATCGGCGATATCGGCACGCACGCTTTCAACGCCGCCGCCTTTGTGACGGGTGAAATCCCAAGCAGCCTTTATGCCGATCTGACGTCTTTCGTTCCGGGCCGGCAGCTGGATGACAGCGCCAATATTCTGCTTCGTTATGCAAGCGGCGCAAAAGGCATGCTCTGGGCGAGCCAGATCGCCGTCGGCAACGAAAACGCCCTGTCGCTGCGGGTCTACGGCGACAAGGGTGGGCTTGAATGGCACCATCGCGTCCCGGACGAGTTGTGGTTCACACCTTACGGCGAGCCGAAGCGTCTGATCACCCGCAATGGCGCGGGTGCAGGCGATGCCGCCAACCGTGTCAGCCGTGTGCCGTCAGGGCACCCGGAAGGATATCTCGAGGGTTTTGCGACGATCTACCGCGAAGCCGCAGATGCAATCATCGCAAAGAGGGAGGGAAAAACGGCCGCCGGGGATGTGATTTATCCCGGCATAGAGGACGGCCTTGCGGGTCTCGCATTCATCGATGCGGCCGTCCGGTCCAGTCGGACCTCGTCCTGGGTCGGGATCGACATCTAGCTCACCCAATATCGGGGACGGACGACGCAGGGCACAGGAGGCGGTGCCCGGCATGACCCGGCCAGACGGCTGGGAAAGGCGTGGGCACACGTGTCGTCATATTGATCAAACGGAAAGGGAGTTACGCGTTTGAAAACGTTCAAGTCAAAATTCGCTGGCATGGCATTCGTCGTCGGACTGGCGGCCGGTTTCGCAAATCCGGTTTTTGCCGATGACAGCAAGGTGCTGCCGATCGCCGCGCAGATGTACACGCTGCGCAATTCCGGAACGCTGGAGGAACAGCTTGCCATTCTCAACCGCGCCGGCGTTTCCGCCGTGGAAACGGTGGACATGCAGAAGGTCAGCGCCGGCGAACTGAACACATTGCTGGAAAAGCACAAGATCAAGGTCATTTCCTCGCATGTGCCGATCGACAAGCTGCGCGGCAATCTCGATGCGGTCATCACCGAGCAGAAGGCTGTCGGCAACCCGGTCGTGACCGTGCCGTTCCTGAAGCCCGAAGACCGCCCGAAGGACGCCGCCGGCTGGACCGCCTTCGGCAAGGAGCTTGGCGGTTACGCGGACAAGCTTTCCGCGGCGGGCCTCTCCATGGCCTATCACAATCATGATTTCGAGATGGTCAAATTCGACGGCAAGACGGCGCTCGAACTGCTGCTCGACGCGGCAGGCCCGAAGCTGCAGGCCGAAGTCGATGTCGCCTGGGTGGCGCGCAGCGGCAATGATCCGGCCGAATTCCTCGGTACTTTGAAGGGCAAGGTTTTTGCCATCCACGCCAAGGACAACGCGCCTGCGGGCACGGCGGAAAATGAGCGCGGTTTTGCCACACTCGGCACCGGTGTTCTCGACTGGAAAACGATCCTGCCGGCAGCCAAACAGGCCGGCGCAAAATGGTTCATCCTTGAGCATGACCTTCCGCTCGATGCCGAAGCTGTCGTGACCAAGGGCAACGTGTTCCTCAACGAACGCCTGCCGACCATTCAGTAAACACTGCCAGTAAAACCAGAACCGCTCCCCGGCGGCCGGTTTCGGCGGGGAGCATGAGGTTCGACAGACGCATGACCAGTTTCCGCCGCGTCGCGACGGGAAGCGCTTTGCCCTGTCGTTTTTTCCAAGCTCACATCGGAGGAGTTATCATGGCAAACAATCATTATGATGCGATTGTTGTCGGCTCGGGCATCAGTGGAGGCTGGGCCGCAAAGGAACTCACGCAAAAGGGCCTGAAGGTCCTGATGCTGGAGCGCGGCCGCAATATCGAGCACGTCACCGACTATCAGAACGCCGACAAGGAAGCCTGGGATTATCCCCATCGCAACCGCGCCACGCAGGAGATGAAGGCGAAATACCCCGTTCTCAGCCGCGACTACCTGCTGGAGGAGGCAACGCTCGGCATGTGGGCCGATGAGCAGGAAACGCCCTATGTCGAGGAAAAACGTTTCGACTGGTTCCGTGGTTACCATGTCGGTGGTCGCTCGCTGCTCTGGGGCCGCCAGACCTATCGCTGGTCGCAGACCGATTTCGAGGCCAATGCGAAAGACGGCATCGCCGTCGACTGGCCGATCCGCTATGAAGACGTCTCCCCCTGGTATGACTATGTCGAACGCTTTGCCGGCATTTCCGGCAGCCGCGAGGGGCTGGATATTCTCCCCGACGGTGAATTCCTGCCGCCCATTCCGCTCAATTTCGTGGAGCAGGATGTCGCAAGCCGGCTGAAAAAGGCGTTCAAGGGCACGCGCCACCTCATCAATTCGCGCTGCGCCAACATTACCCAGGAACTTCCCGATCAGGAGCGCACGCGCTGTCAGTTCCGCAACAAGTGTCGGCTGGGCTGTCCCTTCGGCGGCTATTTCAGCACGCAGGCCTCGACCCTGCCTGCGGCGGTCGCCACCGGCAATCTGACGCTCAGGCCTTTCTCCATCGTCAAGGAAATCTTGTACGACAAGGACAAGAAGAAGGCGCGCGGTGTCGAGATCATCGATGCTGAAACCAACCTGACCTACGAATACACCGCCGATATCATCTTCCTCAACGCCTCGACGCTGAACTCGACATGGGTGCTGATGAATTCCGCCACCGATGTCTGGGAAGGCGGCCTCGGCAGCAGTTCGGGCGAACTCGGCCATAACGTGATGGACCACCATTTCCGCATGGGCGCGACAGGCCAGGTGGAAGGTTTCGAGGACTTCTATTTCAAGGGCCGCCGTCCGGCGGGCTTCTACATTCCGCGTTTCCGCAATACCGGCGATGACAAGCGAAAATATCTGCGCGGTTTCGGTTATCAGGGCTCCGCCAGCCGTTCGCGCTGGGAGCGGGAGATCGCCGAACTCAATATCGGCGCCGATTACAAGGAGGCCCTGACCGAGCCGGGCGGCTGGACCATCGGCATGACCGCCTTCGGCGAAATGCTTCCCTATCACGACAACCGCGTGAAGCTGGATCATGACAAGAAGGACAAATGGGGCCTGCCGGTCCTCTCCATGAATGTCGAGATGAAGCAGAACGAACTCGACATGCGCGAAGACATGGTCAATGACGCCGTCGAAATGTTCGAGGCGGTCGGCATCAAGAACGTCAAGCCCTCGCGGGGCAGTTACGCCCCCGGCATGGGTATTCACGAAATGGGAACGGCCCGCATGGGGCGCGACCCGAAAACCTCCGTCCTCAACGGCAACAACCAGGTCTGGGATGCACAGAATGTCTTTGTCACTGACGGTGCCTGCATGACCTCGGCCTCCTGCGTCAACCCGTCTTTGACCTACATGGCGCTGACGGCGCGTGCCGCCGATTTTGCCGTTTCCGAACGCAAGAAGGGGAACCTGTGATGAACAGACGCGAACTGCTGAAACTGATAGCCATTGCCACCGGCCTTCCGCTGATCGGCGTGGATGTCCTCACGGCTGCCGAAAACGCCACCAAGCCCGCCGGCGCTACCCATGTCTTCACCCCGGAGGAAATCCGCTTTCTGGACGAGGTGGCGGAAACCATCATTCCCCGCACCTCCACGCCGGGTGCGAAGGATGCTGAAGTGGGAGCATTCATGGCCGTCTATGCGGCCGATTGTTATACCGACGAACAGCGGACGCTCTTCCTTTCGGCGATTTCCGATATCGAGAAGCGCAGTCAGGCCGAACACAAAAAGGCCTTTCTGGAGCTGACGGCAGAACAGCGGCAGGCGCTGCTTGCCGCACTGGACAAGCAGGCCAAGGCGGAACAGACGCCGGCAAAGCCGCACGCCTTCACGCTGGTCAAACAGTTGACACTGCTTGGTTTCTTCACCTCGAAGATCGGCGCCACGGAAGTTCTCGTTTACGACGAGATTCCCGGCGGTTTCGAAGACCGCGTTCCCTACAAGAAGGGCACGCCCGCCTGGGGCACGACCTGAAGAGAGAACTGTTGGCCCGTCCGCATTTGCAGACGGGCCACACTCAAGCGGCAAGACAAGGATGACACGATGCGTAAGACACTCATCATCGCGGCGGCTATGCTGACCGCAAGCACCGTTCCCGCTCTTTCGGAGGGCGATGTTGCCAAGGGAGAGGCGGTGTTCAAACGCTGTTCCGCCTGCCACGCCATAGGCGAGGGCGCGAAAAACAGGGTCGGCCCGCAGCTTAACGGCATCATTGGCCGCGCGGCAGGCGGCGTGCCTGACTATAGTTATTCGGCTGCGATGAAAAAAGCGGGCGAGGACGGTCTCGTCTGGACACCGGAAGAATTGCGGGATTTCCTGAGCGCGCCCAAAAAGAAAATACCCGGCAACAAGATGGCGCTGGCGGGCATCAGCAAGCCGGAAGATCTGGACAATCTCATCTCCTATATCGAAAGCGCCGCTTCGAAGCCGGCTGAGTGAGAGCAGCGCGGTTACACGGTGGAAGTAAAGCTCCTGGCGAAGGTCAGGCGCCTGCGCGCTAGACTTGGCTCGCTTCGCCCTCCGCCAGCTGAGCAAGGCCTGGCAGATTGCAGACCAGAAGCTTCTGCCGCCCGCCCTGCACCAGCCCCTTGCTCTCCCAACTGCTGAGGATGCGGGAAACGGTGTGCAGTGTCGTGCCGGTCATTTCGGCGATATCCTGACGCGAGATCGGAAAGTCGATGCGGATACCGTCCAGCTCCTTGCGGCCCGCCTGTTGGGAGAGGCGCAGCACGGCGTGGGCCACCCGGCGCTCCACTTCCTGCGTCGACATTTCGCGGATGCGCGTATGGGCTTCCTCGAGGCGCTGGCCGATGGTCTGCATGGCGGAGACGGCGAGATGCGGGTTCTGCTCGACGAATTGCGGCCAGAGGTCCGTCTGCCAGGAGAGTATGACGCTTTCGGCAGCCGTCGTGGCGGTGCCGGGATAATCCGACCTTTGCAGCGCCCGGGCAAAACCGAAGAGATCGCCGGGATGCACCACGCGCACGATGATCTGCTGGCCGTCATGGGTCACCTGCGTCACCTTCAGGCGGCCGTGAATGAGCAGGAAGAAATGCGTGGCCGGCTGGCCCTGCTCGAAAATGGCTTCGCCCGGCGGCACCAGCCGGGATGTGGCGTGGGTCAGCAGTCCGTCCAGCTCATCGTCGGCCATCTTGGCAAACAAGGCCAGCGACCGGATGACGCTTCGGTCAATCTTCACTTGCACCCTCTCCGGTGATTGGCCGCCGCCCTGGTTCCCGCAATGGGCACCCCGGGTGTCGGCCTCTTCTGTATCCTCACAATACAGCACTATCACGGGCCGAAGAAGATCAAATGATATGAATCAACCGATTGTTTTTATTGACGATTATCAAGAAAACAGAGTGGTTGCGCCAAGCTTTTCGAGAAGCGGCGCATACCAGCGCGTATCCCTCACCAGCCGGAAGCCGAGATTGTCCGGCGGCACGCCAACGGCGCAGCCGCCGCTTTTCGGGTTTTTGACGAAGGCGCTCATCGCCGCCCGGTGTTTTCCCGAAGTGACGGGAATGCCGCAGGAGGCGACGCTATCGATCGCCTCACCATCCTTGCCGAGCGTCACACGGTGGCTGCAGCTGGAGGTCCATTCCCATACATTGCCGCCGAAATCGGCAAGGCCATATTCGTTTTCGCCGAAGCTGCCATAGGATTGCGGAACGGGGTTGCCCGAGGCCTTGCGGCTGGTCTGCCGCTCATAGTCCGCCAGCCAGCGCAAAGCGGGGTTTTCACTATCCGCAGCCACACCGAGCGTCTCATCCGGGAAAAGCGAGCCGGCGGCGAAGGCCAGTTCAGCATCGCTTGGCAGGCGCCAGACAGTGCCTGTCCGTTCGCTCAGCCACGCCGCATAGGCGCGGGCGTCATCCTGGCTGATGCCGGTTGCCGGTATCGCGCCGCCGACGGGGGCGGCAAAGCCGGGTTCGGGTTGCTGGCAGCTGCCTTCCGCCACGCAGCGCGCATAATCCGCGCTCGATACCTGATATTTCATGATCGTCAGATTTTGCCGCATCGTCACGTCGACCATCGGGCCATCGACGGCATAACCATTGCGGAAATATTCGCCCTCTGCCCGGTAGGTGAAATGTCCGGCGGGCACAGTGACGACCTGCGGTGCCGTCATGGCGGCGCGTGGATCGGCGCCGCTGCGGATGATCCCGGACTGAAAACCGATGGCCGTCGCCAGCAGCGCGGCAAGCGAGAGCGGCAAAAGAAGCGAGACGGCATTTGGGAAATGGCTGTTGCCGGGAATGCCCATGGGAACCTGCCTGCGTCAAGAAGACGCCAAAGTTCGGACCTGCTTTCAGGCCGCATAGCAGAAGGGGGAGCGCGCCGCGACCGCTGGCGGCGGCGCGCTCCCGTTTGTGTCAGATGCTCGAGGGGGCGAGCACCGCCTGCATCAGGTTGTTGTTCCACTCACCCGTCACCTTGAAGTGCGCGGCCGCGCCCAGTTCGAAGGCTTCGATGAGGTTGTGGTTGACATAGGCATAGATGCCGGGCTGTTCGAAGGTATAGAAGGCCGCGCCCGCCGTGCCGCCGGGGATGAACCAGGTTTCCTGGTCGAGATCCGGCGGGTTGCGGAACTTGCCCGTCGCCCAGACATAATCGCCATGGCCACCGATGAGGTGCGGACGGGTATCACGGTTCGCCTGCGAATGGACGATCAGCACCTTCTCGCCAACGGCCGCCTGAAGGGCGTGTTCCCCCGTCAGGGCGCCGACTGCGCCGTTGAAGACGATGTGGCTCGGCGTCAGCTTGCGCATCACCTCCAGCGTGTCGGCCATGGCGTCGCCGGCGCTTTCATATTTCTTGAAATTGCCGTTCTCGTCGCGGGGAATGTAGAAGTCCTGCTCGCCGACATAATAGACCTTATCATAAACAAGCTCCTTGCCGTGGCCGTCCGTCAGGCCCTCGCGCGGCAGCACCATGATCGCGCCATTCATGCCCGAGGTAACGTGCCACGGCACCATGCCGGGAGGTGCGCAGTGATAGACGAAGACGCCGGCCTTGGTGGCCTTGAAGCGCAGGATCGCCTTTTCACCGGGGTTGACGATGGTGAGCCCGCCGCCGCCGAGCGCGCCGGTGGCCGAGTGGAAATCGATATTGTGCTGCAGCTCGTTGCTATCGGGGTTGATGAGGGTCAGTTCGACATAGTCGTCCTGATGCACCACCATCAAGGGGCCGGGAACCGAGCCGTTGAAGGTCATGGCGTGGACCTCGGTGCCCTTGTCGTCGAGAACCATCTTCTGCTCTTTGATCGTCAGCGTGAACTCGACGATCTTCGGTCCGCCTTCGGCTTTCTGCGTGTGGGCATGCACGAAGGGCGGCTTGACGAGATCAACCTTTACGCGAGGAAGCACTGCAATCTCCGCGCTCGTCAATGGCTTGGCTACGGCCTTCTTTTCCTCTGCCGCGCTCGCTGCCGATGGCATGATGACGGGAGCTATAGCCCCTGCAAATGCTGCGCCTGCGAGAATATTACGCCGTGTGATGTGGAAAGTTTCCGTCATCATTTTTCTCCTATCCCTCTTGGGGCAGAGCATGTTTCGCTCTGTCACAGCATTTGTAGCGGAGGGGCGGAAATACAATTTGAGATGGAGCAAACTTCGCTTTCGGCACCCTGCGACATTTTGGCAGGCGGCTGAAGGCCGGTGAGGAAGTGTCGCGCCGCCTCTTTGCCTGTTCGCAAAGAAGCCAGACGGGCTTGGGTCTAGACATATGTCAAGACCAAGCAAGGAGCATTATAATGAGTGGCAGCGAAACCGTTCTCACCGAAGGGCGCAGCCGGCCAAAGGGCGGCATTCCAAGAGGGCTGGCGCGCACCGGCCCGGTTATCTTTTCTTACGGCTTCCGGCCGTTTTTCCTCGGCGGCGCTTTCTGGGCCATCGTGGCGATGGTGTTGTGGATCGCAGCCCTTTCCGGCTTCATCGACCTTGGCGGGGATTACGGCGCGCCGAACTGGCATGCCCATGAGATGCTGTTCGGTTTCGCTTCGGCAGTGCTGGCGGGCTTTCTTCTAACGGCCGTGCCGAACTGGACGGGGCGGCTGCCGGTGTCGGGCAAACCGCTGGTCTGGCTGTTTGCGCTCTGGTGCGCGGGCCGGCTTTTGCTGCTTGTGCCGGATAAGGTGGGCGTGGTCACCGCCGCAGCCGTCGACGGGCTTTTTCTGCCGGCACTTCTGGCGATCTGCGCGCGCGAGGTCATTGCCGGGAGCAAATGGAAGGATCTGAAGGTGCTGTGCGGACTACTGGCGCTTTCCGTCGCCAACATCGTATTCCACGTTGCGGCGATTGGCGGCGATCATAGCCAGATCGCGACCCGCCTTGCGGTCTCGGCCTATACGGTTCTTGTCATCATCGTCGGTGGCCGCATCGTGCCGAGTTTTACCCGCAACTGGCTGAACCGTTTCGGCCGCACGGATTTTCCAGTCCCCTATAACGGTTTCGACACCGCAGCCATCCTGCCGGTATCGCGGCGCTGGCCGTCTGGACAATAGAGCCCGAGAGCATCGTGGCCGTGCCAACGGCGCTTCTGGCGGCTTTCATGCATGCCGTGCGTCTTATCCGCTGGCGCGGCTGGACGACATGGCCGGAGCAGGTGCTGGTGGTGCTGCATGTGGCCTATGCCTTCATTCCCGTCGGTTTCATTACCATAGCGCTGGCGGCTCTTGACGTCATGGACACGCGTTCCGTCCTGCATGTCTTCACCGTCGGCGTCATCGCCTGCATGATGCTTGCGGTGATGACGAGAGCGAGCCTTGGCCATACCGGACGCAAGCTCGCGGCCAGCAGGGTCACCATCGCCGCTTATGTGGCGCTGATCGCTTGTGCGCTGCTGAGACCGGCAGCCGAGTTCTTCCCCGGTGCGATGATGCATCTTTATGCCTGCTCGGCGATCCTCTGGATCGTGGGCTTCGGTCTCTTCTGCGTTGAATATGGACCGATCCTGATGCGCGAGCGCAAACCGTTGAAAGCCTAGAAGGCTTTCATTGCCACACCGCCAAAACGAAACGCCCCGGAAGCAATTTCCGGGGCGTTTCGTTATCTGGGATACCCGATGGTTTAATGTGCGCCCGCACCGGCGCGGATAAATATACGAAACGCCGTGCGCGCCTCGTCGAAATTGCCGGCCCATTGGTGCCCCCGGGCCAGAAGCTCCGGGTAAAGAAAGGTCGGCTCCTGCGGCATCAGCACGAAGATCACGGCGCCCGGCGGAAGACGGTCGAGTGCTGTAAGCGTACGGGTCGCCTGGCCTTCGGTCGTCTCGTCGCTGAGATCGAGATAGATGATCGGGTCGGGCCATATCTGCGGCTCCTCGGCATTGCCCGCAAGCGCCGGCGAAACGGAAATCTGCTCGGCTTCACTGGATTGCGGCGTAAACAGCACTTCCCAGTCGCCGCCGCCGATTTCCCTAACCTGATGGTCGAAACCGCGCTCGGCCATCACCTTGAACAGCGGGACGGGCCGGAAGGTGGCGTATAATCGCAGCGCCTCACCCGGAGCAAGCCCGGCCACGGCTTCCATGATGGCCGGAAAGGGCTCGCCGCCGCTCAGCAAAAGCGGCCGGACATCGAGTTCCCTGATCGTTTCCGTCATTGCATCACCTCATCTGTCGGCTGGCGGCGGCAGGGGCCGGCCGCCAGAGGTCTTTTCACCATGCCGCTGGCGCTGAGGTCAATGCTCGGAACCGCAGCAGCATTCGCAGCCGGACATATCGTCCTCGGAACCTTCGGCCTGTTCTTCAAGCCGGCCGATATCGAGACGCCAGACGTCCGGGCCCTGTTCGAGATATTCCCAGCCGAATTCACCGGGGAAATTGGTGGCGAGCTGGTAAAGCAATGGACGGGGATCGTGATCGCTGGTGATCTGCAGCGATTGCCCTCGAGCCAATGCGCCGAGCGCGCCGAAAATGCGCGGATGGCGTTCGCGATGCGGAATGATGCGCACATCGATATTGGTTGCTGTTTGGGCTTCGGACATAGGCTGGCTCCACGGCCGCGGAAGGAATGATGTCCGGCGGTGCGGCCGGCCGGCGGACTGGAAAAACCTATCCGCCGTGCTGTTGGGAGACATTGTCGCCGCGCAAACAAACCTGAGATTCGTCAGGTCCGTCTGCGCGACAATCAGCCGGCAAGGCTGCGATAGATCGCCGGCAGCGCCGATGGCAGCTTGGCGATCCTGCTGACGATGGCATAACCGTTTTGGCCGAACATGGCCGGAATATAGGATTGCGCCTTGCTGTCGACGGTCACTCCGAAGACACTGACGCCCGAGCGCCGCGCCTCGGAAACCGCGCGGCGGCTGTCCTCGATGGCGAAGCGGCCCTCATAGTGATCGACATCGTTCGGCTTCCCGTCCGTCAGCAGCAGAAGCAGCTTGCGGCGCTCCGGCCTCTCATGCAGCTTGGCGCTGGCGTGGCGGATGGCGGGGCCGATGCGGGTGTAGAAGCCGGGCTTCAGCGCCGCGATGCGCCGCTCGACAGCGTGGCCCATCGGCTCATCGAAATCCTTCACCGTTTCCACCCGCACCCAGGAGCGGCGGCGGGAGGTGAAGGTCAGGATGGCGTGACTGTCGCCGCAGGCGGAAAGCCCGTGGGCAAGCACCAGCAGGGCTTCCTTCTCCACATCGAGAACCCGGCGGTTGTCGAACCAGGCATCGGTCGATAGCGACACATCGACGAGGATCGTTACGGCAAGATCATGCGCCTGCGGGCGGCTTGCCATATGAATGCGGTCGCTGCCCTGTCCTCCGGCGGCGATATCGCTTCTGGCGCGAACCACGGCGTCAAGATCGAGATCATTGCCGTCAAGCTGGGCGCGCAGCATCTCGTGGCGTGGCCGCAGCACCTCGAATTGCCGCCTGACCCGGCGGATGAGGCTTCTGGTGTCCGGGTCGGGTTCCGGTGCCGTCTCGGCGTCTTTCGCCGGACCGGCGATGACCCGGCAATGATCGGCGAGATAGATACCGCTGCGATAATCCCATTCGGGATAGGTCAGCTCCGCTGTCAGCGGGGTATGGTTCAGTGCTTCAGGCGGCAGGTCGAGATCGAAGCGGAAGCGGGCGGAAGGCCGCCCCTTTCTTTCACCCAGCGTCATATCGTCAAGCTCGTCCGCCGCGCTGCCGTCGGCATCGTCGCTATCGTCACCCGGACGGTCGACATTGACCATCTCGGCCATGGCGAGGATTTTTTCGAAACGGTTGAGGATGAAGGGGCTGCGTTCGGTCTGGCGGTTCTCGGTCTTTTCGCGCACGGCGATATGGCGGGCGGCTTCCGCGCCCTGCGGCGCGGCGCCCGCTGCCGGCTGGTCTTCGCTCTGCCTGGCCTCGGATGTTTCGCGCAGCAGCGTGTCCGGCCACAGCGGCACCGGCAACATCGGCAGGTAGCGCGGCGGCGCCTTGGCCGGAAAGCCGGCGGGTGGCGCAAGGCCCTCGATCCCTGCCGCATCGGCGAGCATGGAAAGCACCCGTTGTTCCACCTGTTGCTCCGCCTGCGGCAGCGGACGTTTCTGCCGCACCGCGAGCATGGCGGCGCAAAGCCGGCGATAACGGGTCTTCATTCCGGGGAAGGCATGGATGACGGCTTTTGCCAGTTCTGTGGCGCGGTCGAGCCGGGCAAGATCGTTGCGAAGCGGGTCGGCGGCCATGACTAGTTCAAGCGGCATCATCGCCATGGCGGCGGCGAGCCAGAGATAGAGATCGCGGTTGAGGCAGCGGTCGGGAAACAGATCGAGTACGGGCGGTAGCATCAGCGTGGCATGATCACGTCCGGGCTGGGTCAATTTTTCCTCGCCAAGACCCATGCGCTGGCGCAGCCTCAGCCGGTGCGTGGAGGTGCGGGCGCGGGCCGGGGCGATCTGCACCGCATGTTCACCGCCAAAACCGCGGAAACAGATGGCCAGTACGGCCTGCATATCCTCCAGTTTCACGGCATGATCCGGGAAGCGCAGCCATGTGCCGGTTTCGCCGATCAGTCTGTGCCAGGCGCGGCCGACGGTTTCTTCCAGTTCCAGAAAGTCCAGCATGGTTTATCCTCACTGCCTATCGGATGATCGCATCCGCCACTTGATGCAGCGCGGCCTTCACATCCGGCTCGTCGGTCAGCGGTTCGATCATCGCCGCGCGCACGGCCTGGCGGGCGGGAAGGCCGGTATCGATGAGGCTGGCGCAATAAACGAGCAGGCGGGTGGAAACGCCCTCTTCCAGATCGTGGCCTTTCAGGCCGCGCAGCCGGTGGGCGAGCTCGACGAGCGGCTCGACATCGCGCGCATCCAGCCCGCTTTCATGCGAAACGACGGCGATTTCCTGCTCCTTGGGCAGAAAGTCGAATTCAATGGCGACGAAGCGCTGGCGGGTGCTGGGTTTCAGGCTCTTTAAAAGGTTCTGGTAGCCGGGGTTATAGGACACGACAAGCATGAAGCCGGAGGGCGCTTCCAGCACTTCGCCGGTGCGTTCCAGCGGCAGGATACGGCGGTCGTCGGTGAGCGGATGCAGCACGACGGCCACATCCTTGCGCGCTTCCACAATCTCATCGAGGTAACATATGCCGCCCTGGCGCACGGATCGCGTCAGCGGGCCGTCCATCCACACGGTTTCGCCGCCTTTCAGCAGGTAACGACCGGTCAGGTCGGCGGCGGCAAGATCGTCGTGGCATGAAACGGTGGAAAGCGGCAGGCCGAGTTTCGCCGCCATATGGCTGACGAAACGGGTCTTGCCGCAACCTGTCGGGCCTTTCAGCAGAAGCGGCAATTGCCGCACCCAGGCGCTTTCGAACAGCGCGCATTCATTGCCGAGCGGGGTGTAGAACGGCGTGTCCGGCAAAGGCTGCGGCGCGGGGCGGAAAATCGTATTCATGGTCATCTCCATGGTTGATGGTAAGGACCGGCTCTCCGGGGGAAAAGGAGAGCCGGTCCGTTTCTCATTCGGCGGGCTGCACGAGGCGGGCGACGTCACCCTGTTTCTGCTTGCCCGGCACTAGGGCTGCCCAGATGAACATGATTGCCGAAATGAGAACTGCGAAACCGGAGCCGAGGCGGATCCAGTAGAAGATCGCCAGCTGGTCCTGCACATCCATGAAGCTTTCGCCCATGACCCGCTGAAGCTGGATCTGCACCACGCCGGCAAAGGTCAGCGCGAAGGTCATGACCGACATGGCCGTGCACATCACCCAGAAGCTCGTCATCGAAAGCCACTGGTTGTAGGGCGCGCGTTTCTTCATTTCCGGCACGGCATAGGCCATCATGGCAAGGTTCAGCATCACATAGGCGCCGAAGAAGGCGAGGTGGCCGTGGGCGGCGGTGAGCTGCGTGCCGTGGCTGTAATAGTTCACCGAAGACAGCGTGTGCAGGAAACCCCAGACGCCGGCGCCGAAGAAGGCCATGACCGAGCAGCCGATCGACCAGAGCAATGCCGCGCGGTTCTCATGCTTGCGGCCGGCCTTCCAGGTCATGACGAAGGTGAAAATGACCATGGTGAAGAAGGGGGCCACTTCCAGCGTCGAGAACAGCGAGCCGATCCACTGCCAGTAACCCGGTGCGCCGATCCAGTAATAATGATGGCCGGTGCCGAGGATGCCCGAGAAAAGCGCAAGGCCGACGATGACATAGAGCCATTTTTCCACCACTTCGCGGTCGATGCCGTTGAGCTTGATCATCAGGAAGGCGAGGATCGAGGCCATGATCAGTTCCCACACGCCTTCCACCCAAAGATGGATGACGTACCACCAGTACATCTTGTCGAGCGCGAGGTTCATGGGGTTATAGAAGGCAAACAGGAAGAAGATCGCCAGACCCCAGAGGCCGAAGAGCAGGATGTTGATAACCGTGGTCTTGCGGCCCTTCAGCGCCGTCATGGTGATGTTGAACAGGAACATCAAAACGACAAGCACGATGCCGACCTTGATGGCGAAAGGCTGTTCGAGGAATTCGCGGCCTTCATGGATGCGGAACATATAGCCGACCACGGCGACGGCGGCGGCCACAAGGAAGATCCAGAACTGCGCGATGGCGAGTTTGGGGCTGTAAAGCTCCGTTTCCGTCTCTTCCGGCAGAAGATAGAAGGTCGAGCCCATGAAGCCCATCAACAGCCACACGACCAGCGCATTGGTGTGGATCATGCGCACGATGTTAAAGGGCAGAAGCTCGGAAAGCGTGTTGGGCAGCACGTAGATCGTGGCGGCGACGACGCCGAACAGGATCTGCGCCACGAACAGCCCGATTGCGCCGTAAAAATACAGCATGGCGACTTTTTGCGTCTGGTATTTCATCTCGTCATCTCCTTGCCGTCAACCTCAACCCGCATCGTTCGGCGGCCAGTTCTGCGTCTTGATCCGGCTCGTCCATTCGAGGAAGTCGACGAGGTCATCGAGTTCCTGTTCGGTGAGATTGAACTGCGGCATCTGGCGCCGGCCCTCGATGCCGGTGGGCTGGGCGGCCATCCACGCCTTGATGGAATCGCGCGCCGTCTCCTTGTCTTCCACGCCGCCATAGCGCTTCCAGACATTGCCGAGTTCGGGCGCGAAATACGCGCCTTCGCCGAGCAGCGTGTGACAGTTGATGCAGGAGTTTTTCTCCCACACATGCTTGCCGCGCGCGACGCTTTCCGTCAGCGTGCTTTCATCCGTCGAGGTGGTGCGCATGTAATAATGGCTATGGGCGGTCAGCCCGACGAATATGGCGAAGAAGAAGATGGAGCCGCCGTAAAAGACGTTTCGCGCTCCTGTTTTGGTCAGGCGTTCTGCCATGCCAATGGTCCTTTCCATCCGGAAGACCGCTTATGCGGACTGGCTTGATCGAACCCTCATGCCGGGATTTGCCAGCAGGCTTCGGGTCTCACCCCCTTCTAGTCGTTGGCCGCCGGCGTTCTTTGCCATTTGGCAAACAAGTGGAGAGGTGGTGTGGTCCGTCTCTTCAGAGCGACAAAATGCCCTGCAGGAACGCCCGCAACAGGGCTGCGGCGGCAAAGATGGCCGGCCATGCCAGAAGTGCTGTGCGCAGCAGGCCACGCTCTTCGCGAAAGCCGAGAAAATCGTCGATGACGCGTCTGGATTTCAGGAGCGCGAAAAGCAGCATCAGGCAGGCGGCGGCGACCGGCGGCAGAAGTGCTGCCTTCCAAGATGTCACGACGGCCGTACCGGCGAGGACGAGAATGGCGAGTGCTGCAAAACTGCTTGCAAGCTGGCGGGAGGTGCGGTGGATCATGATGTCAAACCAGATAAATAACGGGGAAAATGACGATCCAGACGAGATCGATCACATGCCACAGCGTCGTCACCAGCGTGACGTTCTCGTTTTTCGGGAAGACTGCGACGAGAAACAGCAGCACGGCCACGAAGACGACATGCAGCAGGTGGAAGCCGGTGAGAAGGAAATAAAGCTCGAAGAACGCGCCATAGGCGGGATCGGAGGCGAAGGCGATTTCGGTGGAATATTCATAGAGTTTTACGCCGACGAAAGCGAAACCCAGCAGGCCGGCAAGGACAAGCGCCCGTCGCTTGCCCGGGAGCGCGGTGTGATGGCTGGCCGCTACGGCCGCCTGCCAACCGCTCGCCAGCAAAATCAAAGTGTTGAGGCCGGCAAGCTGCGGCTGCAGATGCTGACGCGCGGCAGTGAAGGCCTCGGGATTGAGGGCGAAGGCGATGATGAATGCGCCGGTCAAAGCACCGAAGGCGGCAAGTTCGCTCCAGACCAGAATCCACAGGAGCAGGTTTCCGCTTTCCTCTTCCGTATTTATCGCCATGGTCTTGTCCGCAATTGTAAAACAGCAAGCCACGCTTAGGCGTCCTCAAACCCCGCTTCTTTGCGGTCGGTCAAAGAAGGGAGTGCGCAAAGTCCTATTGTCCTGACAAAGCGCAACTCTGGAAAATGGAGCTTCCCATGAACGACGCACAGGTCGGGCTGATTGTCGCAACCCCCGTTATCATTGGCTTTGCGGTGCTGTTGTACCGTATGGGAGTGCTGCAGCGCATGGGCGCGGTTTCCGCCGTGCTTGCCTCCGTGGCCATTGCTTCGGTGCTGTTCCTGAACCAGTGAGAAGACAGTCGCATGCTTGAACTTGTCGCCGCTCTTTCGCTTTTCGTGGCGCTGCATTCCATTCCCGCCGTACCTGCCGTGCGCGGCCGGCTGATCGCGGCCATCGGCAGGCCCGCCTATTTCGGGACTTATTCCGTCGTCTCGCTTCTGACGCTGGGCTGGGTATTTTATGCCGCGCTATCGGTCGATTACATTCCGCTCTGGGATGTCGCGCCCTGGCAGGCGCATGTCACCTTTCTGGTAGCGCCGATTGGCCTGTTTTTCGTGCTGGCCGGCCTTTTCAGCGTCAATCCGCTCTCCATTTCCGTACGGCAGGGGCAAGAGCCCGGGGCAATCGTGCGCATCACGCGGCACCCGGTACTCGTCGGCTTTCTGTTCTGGTCGTTGGGGCATGTCGTGCCGAATGGCGACCTGCGCTCCGTCATCCTGTTCGGCGGCTTTGCACTGTTCTCACTCGGCGGAATGGCCATGACCGAGAAACGCGCCCGGAAAAGGCTGGGGAATGCGTGGAACTTGGCGGCTGCCGGAAGCGCTACGATTCCCTTCGCGGCGGCTCTCACAGGCAAAACCCGCATAGCCGTGGATGGGCCGATGCTGCTTGCGGCAGCGCTGACGGGGTTGACGGTGTGGTGGCTGCTGGCCGGCGGCCATGCCATGGTCTTCGGCGCGGACCCCATGGCCCATCTCTGATCGCTTAGGGCGCCTTCACCATATGCGGTTGCCATATTGGCGCCTGCGGCGCGGAAGCGATGCCGAGCTGATCGATGGCGCGGGCGGCGAGCTGGTCGACAATATCGTCGACGCTTTGCGGTCTGTTGTAAAAGGCCGGCACCGGCGGCATGACGATGGCGCCAGCCTCCGTCACTGTGCACATGTTGCGCAGATGGATGAGATGCAGCGGCGTCTCGCGTGTCATCAGCACAAGTTTCCGGCGCTCCTTCAGATGCACATCGGCGGCCCGGGTAAGGAGATTGTCCGAAAGCCCGGTTGCAATGGCCGCGAGCGTCCGCATGGAGCAGGGGGCGACGATCATGCCGGCCGTCGGGAAAGAGCCGCTTGCAATCGCCGCGCCGATATCGTCGATGGAATGATTGACGCCGGCGAGCGAAAACATCCGCCCCATGGCTTGCGCCCCTTTCTCATGCAACACGGTGCGTCTGGCGGATTGCGACAGGACGAGATGGATTTTGACGCTTTTCATCCCGGCAAGGCGCTCGATAATACGCAGGGCGATGCCGGCGCCCGAAGCGCCGGTGACGCCGACCACGACGCGGCATGGGGTCATGGCTGTTCTCCAAGGCCGAGATCGCGCCACATCAGATCGACTTTCGCGATCACGTCAGGCGTCATGGACAGCACGCGGCCCCATTCGCGCTCCGTCTCCGGCGGTAGCTTGCGGGTGGCGTCCAGCCCCATCTTGCCGCCGAGACCGGCTTTAGGAGAGGCGAAGTCGAGATAATCGATTGGCGTATCGTCGATGATCGTCGTATCGCGCGAAGCATCGAAGCGGGTGGAAAGCGCCCAGATGACATCCGCCCAGTTGCGCACATCAATGTCGGGATCGACCAGAATGATGAGCTTCACATAGTTGAACTGCGGCAGCATTGACCAAAGGCCCATCATCACCCGCTTTGCCTGTCCCGGGTAACGCTTGTCGATGGATGCGACCATAACGCGGTAGGAACACGCCTCCGGCGGCATCCACAGATCGACGATTTCCGCAAACTGCTTTTTCACGAGTGGCAGAAAAATCTCGAGCATGGCTTCGCCGAGAACCGAAGGCTCATCCGGTGGCCGGCCGGTATAGGTGGAAAGATAGATCGGATCGCGGCGCATGGTGATTGCCGAGAGCGTCATGACCGGGAAGGATTCGACCGAATTATAATAGCCGGTATGGTCGCCATAGGGGCCTTCGAGTGCCGTTTCCGTTGCCGAAACGGTGCCCTCCAGCACGATTTCGGCATTGGCCGGCACCGGCATCGGCACGGTTAAAGCTTTTGCGATGCGGCTTTTCGAGCCGCGCAGCAGGCCGGAGAAGCCAAGCTCGCTGATATGGTCGGGAAGCGGCATCACGGCGGCGAGAATGGTGGCAGGATCGGCCCCAATGGCGACGGTAACGGGCATATCCAGCCCGCGCGCCCGCCACAACCGGTGGTGATGCGCGCCGCCGCGATGCGCCAGCCAGCGCATGATCACCCTGTCCGGCCCCAATAGCTGCATGCGGTAGATGCCGACATTGATATCGTCGGGATCGTCAGGCGAACGGGTGATAACCAGCGGCCAGGTGATGAGCGGGGCCGGCTCGCCCGGCCAGCACCATTGCACCGGCAGGCAGGCAAGATCGACCGCATCACCCGTCAGTACCTTTTCCTGCACCGGCGCGCGCGAGACGTTTCGTGGCCGCATGGAAAGTGCTGCTCTCAGAAGAGGTAGCTTACCCCATGCCTCGGCCATGGATTTCGGCGGCTGCGGCTCGCGCAATTCGGCGAGCTTTCGTCCAAGTGCGGGCAGGCCGCCGGTCTCCAGCCCCAACCCCCATTCGATGCGCTGCCGCGTGCCGAACAGATTGGCAAGCAGCGGTATCTCCCGCACCTTGCCCTCATGGTCGACAGGTCGCTCGAACAGCAGCGCGGGTCCGCCATCGGCGAGCACGCGGCGGTGGATTTCGGTGATTTCGTGCACCAGCGATACCGGCTGGCGGATTCGCCGCAGCTGCCCACGCTCTTCCAGCAGCCGGATGAAACCGTGCAGATCGGCGGTGCGGATGGGTCTCGTTTCTGTTTCTTCGTCTCTCATGCCGCCTGTTTGCAGGCGCCAGTGCGGCATGTCCTTGCGCTGCCGCAAATGCGGCTCAGTGCGAACGAAGATAGTCGGCGAGAACCAGGGCGTGGTTGTGTTCGGTATCGTGGGCGGCATAAAGCAGCGTGACCCGGCCCTTCGCCATCAGCTCCTTCATGTGCGCTACGGCATCGGGATTGGCGGAAAGCTCCTCATGATAATGCCGGGTGAATTCCTCAAAGCGAGACGGCATATGGGAGAAGTTCTTGCGCAATTCGTTGCTGGGCGCGATTTCCTTCATCCACAGGGAAAGCTTTGCGTTTTCCTTGCTCATGCCGCGTGGCCAGAGCCTGTCCACCAGAATGCGCGCGCCGTCATCGTCGCTGGCGGGTTCGTAAATCCGTTTGACCCTTAAATCGGACACGGGCGGCCTCCTTCGCTTGGCAAGTGAATGATTTATAGCGGCTTTTGTGAAGGCGCACCCGAAAATTTCCCTGTCTTTGCGTTCGCTCAAACCGCCACCCGCGCGCTGCGGTTAGGTTGCCGCCCGCAACTGAGCCGACAGGACCTTTCATGAGACCTTTTCCCGCCGCCATCGCTCGCCCCATGAATTTTCTGCCCATTGCCGTGGTGCGGCGAGCGACGGCGGCGATGCTGGCGCAGATCATGAAACGGCACCCGGATATGTTCGTCCGGCTCGGCGAACATCGTGGCAAGCGCTACGCCTTTCTGCCCGTCGATCTCCCCTTCGCCTTCATGGTCGAGCCGGCAGGTCCCGTCATCACCGTCAGCCGCAAGGCCCGCCTGCCCAAGACGGACGCGGCGGTCGAGGGACCGCTTTTCATGCTGCTTGCGTTGATGGAGGGGCGGCAGGATGCCGATGCGCTGTTCTTCTCGCGCGATCTGAGCGTCACTGGCGATATGGAGGCGATGCTGGCGCTGCGCAATGCGCTCGATGATAGCGGCATCGATCTGCCGCGCGATCTCGGTGCATTTGCCGGACCTTTCGCGCCAATGGTAACGGGCCTTGCGAACCGCCTGCGCGGCCATGTTCTATCCGAAACACGGGGAGGTGAGGCATGGAACTGATCTGTCCCGCGGGAACGCCCGCCGCCTTCCGCGAGGCCGTGGATGCCGGTGCCGATGCCGTCTATTGCGGGTTTCGGGATGAAACCAATGCCCGCAATTTCCCCGGCCTCAATTTTTCCCGCGAGGAACTCGCCGAGGCCATCGTTTACGCGAAAAAGCACGGCGTCCAGACCTTCGTGGCGCTCAACACCTTCATGCGCGCCGGGCATGAGGATATCTGGTATCGCGGTGCGGCCGATGCCGTGAAGGCGGGAGCGGACGCGCTTATCCTTGCCGATTTCGGCCTGATGGCGCATGTGGCGGAACATCATCCGCAGCAGCGCATCCACGTCTCGGTGCAGGCCTCCGCCTCCAATGCGGACGCGGTGAATTTCCTCGTCGATGCCTTCGGCGCGAAACGCGTGGTGCTGCCGCGCACCCTGACTATCCCCGACATCGCCCGGCTGGCGCGGCAAATCCGCTGCGAGATCGAAATCTTCGTGTTCGGCGGTCTCTGCGTCATGGCGGAGGGGCGCTGCTCGCTATCCTCCTACGCCACAGGCAAGTCACCCAACATGAACGGCGTCTGCTCACCGGCAAGCCATGTCCGCTACCGGCAGGACGGGCAGGAGCTGGTGTCGGAACTTGGCGATTATACCATCAACCGTTTTCCCGCCGGCGAGGCGGCGGGTTACCCGACGCTGTGCAAGGGCCGTTTCGAGATCGCGGATGACAGGTCCTATGCCTTCGAAGATCCGGTGTCGCTTGATGTAATGGACCAGATCGATGCCTTGCGCGAGGCGGGCGTCAGCGCGCTGAAGATCGAGGGCCGCCAGCGCGGCAAGGCCTATGTGGCGGAAGTGGTTTCCACCCTGCACCGGGCGCTTGCCGCCGGTGCTGAGGAGCGCGGCAGGCTGCTTTCCCGCCTCCGGCTCTTGAGCGAAGGCCAGCGTACCACCGTCGGTGCTTATGAGAAACGCTGGAGATGACGGCGATGGCAAAACCCGCAAAAACCACATTGGCGCTCGGCCCGGTCCTCTATCTCTGGCAGGGCGAGAAATGGCGCGATTTCTATTTCCGCATCGCCGATGAAGCGCCCGTCAGCCATGTCTATCTCGGTGAAACCGTCTGCTCCAAACGGTTTCATTTCACCGAGCCGCATCTCGCCGACGTGATCGAGCGGCTGGAGAGTGCGGGAAAACAGGTGATCCTCTCGACGCTTTCGCTGGTGACGCTGGAGCGGGAAAGCCGCCACCTGCGCGGCCTGATCGCCGATAGTCCCTATCCGGTCGAGGCGAACGATCTTTCCGCGCTCGGCATGTTGCACGGCACGCCGCATGTCGTCGGCCCGATGGTGAATGTCTATAATGCCGCGACCGCGCGGTTGCTGTCGTCTCGCGGCGCGAGCGCCATATGCCTGCCGCCGGAACTGCCGATGACCTCGGTGGAGCGCATCGTGGCGGAGACACCTGATGTGGACTTCGAAATCTTCGCCTTCGGCCGCCTGCCGCTCGCCATTTCGGCGCGCTGCGCCCATGCCCGCGCCAAGGGCAATATCAAGGATAATTGCCAGTTCGTCTGCGGGGACGATCCGGATGGATTGCCGGTACGCACGCTCGACCGGCAGTCGTTTCTGGCGCTGAACGGCGTGCAGACCGTGTCGCATACCTGCCAGTCGCTGCTTGGCGAATTGCAGGATCTGGCCGCCGCCGGCATTTCCCGCTTCCGGCTGTCGCCGCAGGACTGCGACATGGTTGCGGTGGCGCAAATCCATGACGATGTTCTGGCCGGCAGGCGGGAGGCGGAGGACGGTCTTGCACGTCTCGGGCAAATCTATCCGGACGTGCCCTTTTCCAATGGTTTTCACCACGGGCAGGAAGGGGCGGCCTGGATCGCCCGCGCCCGCAACACAGCGTATGGGGTGAATGCATGACGACGAACGGGCAAAGTGAGCAAATGCTGCCCGCAGCGGCGCCGGGCGGAGCGGATATCGCGGCGGCAATCCATCTGGTGCGCGACATTGTCTTGCAGAGTGCGCTTGATTGCGGCTGCCGCGACAGGGTGCACGAGGCGCTGCGCGAACTCGAGGATTTCGAGCGCCAGCGCAATATCGTCAAGCTTCTGGCCGCCGCCCGCGAGGAGCGGCGCAAGATCGCGCTCCTGACCGAGATGCTCTGCGATTTCGCAGAAGACGACATGGTGGATCAAGGCGTGGTTGAAACCGCAAGCCTGATGTTTCTCGATATCGCTGCCGCCGCTCAGGAGGGCTCGCGGCTCCTGCGGGACGCGCTCTCACTCAAGAAGGGTGAATAATCCCTGTTTTCGGCTCTGTTTGATCCTGCGCAAAGAGCGGGCGCTTGCAAAATGTCATTTCCGGGGTGGTGACGCGCCGGGACCGGAAAACGGTCTGAGCGAGCGTCAGGTGCATTATGGCGCTTCCGGCGCGAAAGGATCAGGACCATGGCCCATCTCACCCGTCGTCAGGCTCTTTCGGCCTTTTCCGGGCTCGCGGTCGCGACACTTGCCGCACCGCATGTTGCGAAGGCGGAAGCGCCGCTCACCTTTTATGGCCCTCCGGCCGCGCCCTCCGCCGTGCTGGCCCATGCGGTAAAGGGCGGATTCCTGAAGGATGTCGCACCCGGAGCGGTCTTCAAAGCCTGGAAAACGCCGGATGAAATGCGCGCCGCCGTCGCCTCCGGCTCCATGGGGGCGGTGGTGATGCCGAGCTACGGCGTCGCCAATCTCCACAATCGCGGTCTCGGCCTCGGGCTGTTGAACGTGCTGACCACGGGCCTGCTCTATATCGTTTCGAAAGACGGGACGTTGAACTCCCTGCAAAGCCTTTCCGGCAAGACCCTCGCTTTGCCGTTCAAGAACGACATGCCCGATTTCGTGCTGCGCCGCCTTGTTGCCGAAAACGGCCTGAAACCCGGCGACATCAAGCTGGAATATGCCGCTTCGCCGCCGGAAGCCGTACAATTGCTGCTGACGGGACGGGTGGATGCCGCCCTGCTGAGCGAGCCGGCCGCGACCGCCGTGCTCATCAAGGCGAAATCGTTTTTCATGACCGTCCATCGCACCATCGATATTCAGCGGGAATGGGCGAAGGTGGCCGGCAAGGCTGAAATTCCGCAGGCTGGCCTCGCCTTGACATCGGCGGTCCAGCAAAAACTCGGCAGGGCCGGCATCGAGGCTTTGCAGGGCGCCATGGAGACGGCGCTTGCCAGCGCCGCGGCCGATCCAAAGATGGCGGCCGATGCGGCCGCCGATGCCTTGGGTTTCACGCCGGAAATCATCGCCGCCTCCTTTCCGACAAGTCATCTGTGCGCCCTGAAGGCGAGCGCTGCGCGCGCCGATCTCGAGGCGTTTTACGATGAGCTTGCCAAGGCCGACCCGGCAATCATCGGCGGCCGGCGGCCGGATGACGGGTTTTATCTGGTGTAGCAGGCATGAACCGCATTCTCGAAAGTCTTGGCTGGATGGGTCGCTATCTGTGGGCGGGCTGGGCCGGGCTTTCAGGCATTTTCTGTTTTCTCGCCGCCTGGCAGGCCGGGCATGAGATTTATGGCTCCTTCATCCTGCCTTCGCCGGGTGAGACCTTCGCGGCAATGGGGCTTCTGGCGGCGCGGCCGGATTTCTTCGCCATCCTGTCACAGAGCGCCGTCAGGGCCCTGACCGGCTTTGTCATCGCCGCCGGCATCGGCACGGTGGCGGGCGTGCTGGCGGGTTATTCCTTTGCGGCCATGCGGTTGATGAAGCCTGTTGTCACCGTTCTGCTCGGCGTGCCGCCCATCGGCTGGATCGTGCTGGCGCTCATCTGGTTCGGTTCGTCCGGCGGCACGGCTGTCATGACCGTCATCATCGCCTCGGCTCCCGTGTCCTTTGCCGGTGCGCTGGAAGGTGTCGCCAAGCGGGACCGTCAGCTGGAGGTGATGGCGCAGGCCTTCGGCGCTCCATGGTTTTACCGGCTGCGCACCGTCACCATGCCGCATGTGCTCTCCTACCTCTTCCCGGCCTGGACGACGACGGCCGGAAGCGCGTGGAAAGTAACCGTCATGGCCGAGCTCCTTTCGAATTCCGGCGGCATTGGCGGCGAACTGGCCACCGCACGCGCGCTGTTCGACATCGCACAGGTCAGCGCCTGGCTCACCATCACCGTCGCGCTGGCGCTGCTGACCGATTACGGCGTGCTGCATCTGCTGCGGGAGGCGCTGGAACGCTGGCGCGCTGCCGGGCTGCCATGGGGTGTCAAACGATGAGCGACCGTTCCATCCTGCGTTTCGAACATGTCGGCCACGCCTTTCTCGGCCGCAGCCTGTTCGAGAATTTCGATCTCGGCATAGCGCCGGGGGAAACCGTGGCGCTGCTCGGCCCCTCCGGCAGCGGCAAGACAACGATTTTACAGATCGCAGCCGGTATCATCGATCCTGTTCGCGGCCGCGTGCACCGCCATTATCGCCGGCAGGGTCTGGTGTTTCAGGAGCCGAGGCTTTTGCCGTGGATGACATTGATCGACAATATTGCCTACGGCCTTGCGGCGGCCGGCATGCCGAAACGGGAGCGGCGCGAAAGGGCGGGCCTTTTTGCGCTGGAGGTCGGTCTGGAGGTGGCTGATTTCGGCAAATATCCGGTGGAACTCTCCGGCGGCATGCGCCAGCGCGCCGGCGTGGCGCGGGCGCTCGCCGTGGAACCGGACATGCTGTTTCTGGATGAGCCCTTCAGCGCCGTCGATGTCGGCCTGCGCCGTCATTTGCAGGAGCTTCTGGTGAGCGCCGCCCGCCGGCGCGGTTTTTCCACCCTTCTCGTCACCCATGATCTTCATGAAGCGTTGCTGGTGGCCGACAGGCTGATCGTGCTCTCCGGCGTCGATGGCCGAGTCATTGCCGCGCATAAGCCCGCAGGTTCGCCGGGCCGGCGCATGGCGCGTGCGGTTTTCGACGAAGCGGAACGCCTGTCCGAGAGCCCGGCCTTCGCCGAACTGTTTTCGGCAAAGGAGCGGGTGCGATGAAGCAACCCCCCATCCTTTCCGAAGCCCTGCGGCTGTTTTTCCCTCTGGCCGCCCTGCACGGCGCAGGCTGGCCCTTCCTGTGGATCGTCATCGGTGGTTATGCCCTGCCTTTTGCCGATGCGGTGCCTGCATCGCAATGGCACGCCCATGAAATGATCTTCGGCACCTATGGCATGGCGCTTGTCGGTTTCCTTGGCTCGGCGGTGCCGGAATGGACGGATACGAAGCCGGCGCAGGGACGAACGCTGCTTCATCTCGCCGGTCTCTGGCTGCCGGGCCGCCTTATCGGCTTTCTCGGGATGGAGGCAGGGAGCCTGTTTGCAGGTTTTTTCGATCTCGCCTTTCTGCTCGCGCTCTGCGTTCTCATCGGCAGGGCGATGCTGGCGCGGCGCACGGCGAAGCACCTGGCGTTCCTTATCTGGCTTCTTCTGTTTACGGCGGCTGAAGCGGGTGTGCGTTATGCCTGGTGGAGCGGCGATCTCGAACTTGCATCCCGCTTTCTGGAAGCGGCGCTGTGCATTTTCACCGTGCTGTTTTCACTTTCCGCCGCGCGTATCAATGTGGTCGTCATCAATCTGGCGCTCGATCCGGGTGGCGAGACCACGCCTTACCGGCCGCATCCCGGCCGCCAGCATATGGCAGGCGCCATGGTGACGCTTTACATGGCGGCGAAGCTTTTCTTTCCGCAGAGCGATGTCTGCGCCTGGCTTTCGCTTGCGGCCGGTGCCGCCTTTTTCGACCGGCTGGCCGAATGGTTCATCGGGCGCGCCGTCTTCAAGACCGAAGTGCTGTTGCTTGGCCTCGGCAACGCCTTTGCGGGCGCGGGTTTTCTGGCGCTCGGCGCGACACGGCTCGGTTTTCCCGTCACGCCCGCCGCGGGGCTGCATCTGCTGTCGGTCGGGGCGCTGGGATGCGCCATCATGGCCGTCTTCATCATTGCCGGGCTGCGGCATACGGGCCGCAATCTGACGCATCTGCCATGGCAGGCGCATGTGGCCGCCCTTCTGATGGTGATGGCCGGTCTGGTCCGCATCCTGCCGGAATTCGATTTTGCCGCAACATTATCACCCTATCACCATGGCCTCAGCTCCGTTTTGTGGGCGGCGAGCTTCGGGGTCTGGTTGCAGGGTTTCCTGCCTTTCATGCGCGCGCCTGGCATCGATGAGGCGGGCGCATGCGGATGAGAGAGACCTTGTCCAGCCGCGACGACATCACTGTTCCAGCGAATTTGTTTATTTTTTCGGCAAAAGCACACTGTGAAATCAGTGGCTTAGAGGAGGGATATTGATGAATGTTAGTTTTGATAAATAATCAATAAAATCAAATGGTTGAACATATTTTCTTTTTGGTCGATTATCACTCCAACCGAATAGGGAAACGCGAATATGCCTAAAATAGTCGCGCCTCAACACGCAGATGAAAAGCCGAGCCGCACGAAGGAACTTGTGACCTTCGCCGTTCTGGCCTTCGGAATCTGGCCCATTCTGGCGGTCGGATTTGTCGGAGCCTATGGCTTTATCGTCTGGATGTTCCAGATCATTTACGGCCCGCCGGGGCCGCCCGGCCATTGAGGGCGAGATGATGATGGAAGTCTCTCTCAGCCGGCGCGATTTCCTGCGCGGCGGACAAAAAAATAGACCACGCATCTGTCCCCCCGGGGTCGCGTTGAGTGACCTCGCCGCGTGCAGCGGTTGCGCAAAATGCGTCGAGGCCTGTCCCACCGGCATCATTGTCATGGCGGACGGTTTGCCTTCGGTGGATTTCTCCGTCGGGGAATGCACCTTCTGCGGCAAATGCGCGGAGGCCTGTCCCGAACCGGTCTTTGCCGCCCCCGCGGCGCAGCGCTTCGATCATGTCATGGCGATCGGTGAGCGGTGTCTCGCCTTCGGCAATATCGATTGTCAGGCCTGCCGCGATGCCTGCCCGACCGAGGCTATCCGGTTTCGGCCCCGCCGTGGCGGCCCCTTCGTTCCGGAACTGCTGGAAGATGCCTGCACCGGTTGCGGGGCCTGCGTGTCCGTCTGTCCCGCCAGTGTGATCGAGATCAAAGAGAGAGCCACGGAGATGCAATATGCCTGAAAATACAGGCCGGTATCATGTTTCAAGCGCCGTGGTGGCGGTGATGCCGCAGATGCGGGACGCCGTGCTGGCAACGCTTTCAACGCTCGACAATGTCGAGGTTCATGGCGAGGGCAACGGCAAGATCGTCATCGTCATAGACGGCACGAGCACCGGCATGCTGGGCGATACGCTCACTTATATTTCGACACTCGACGGTGTGATTGCCGCCAACATGGTTTTCGAACACGTCGACACAGAGGAGACAAGCGGCGATGAGCAGCGAACTGACGCGGCGTGATCTATTGAAGGCCCATGCCGCCGGCATTGCGGCGGCAACGGCGGGCATTGCGCTGCCGGCCGCCGCCCAGCCGGTGCCGGGCGGGGTTTCCGCATTGCAGATCAAGTGGTCCAAGGCGCCCTGTCGTTTCTGCGGCACGGGCTGCGGCGTCATGGTCGGCGTCAAGGAAGGCAAGGTCGTCGCCACCCATGGCGACATGCAGGCGGAGGTCAATCGCGGCCTCAACTGCATCAAGGGCTATTTCCTGTCCAAGATCATGTATGGCAAGGACCGCCTGCAAACCCCGCTTCTGCGCAAAAAAGGCGGCGTCTACGCCAAGGACGGCGAGTTCGAGCCGGTGAGCTGGGATGAGGCCTTCGACGTGATGGCGCAGCAGTGCAAGCGGGTGCTGAAGGAGAAGGGACCGACGGCCGTGGGCATGTTCGGCTCGGGCCAGTGGACGATCTTCGAGGGCTATGCGGCGACCAAGCTGATGCGCGCCGGCTTCCGCTCCAACAATCTCGATCCCAATGCCCGCCACTGCATGGCGTCCGCCGCTTACGCCTTCATGCGCACCTTTGGCATGGACGAGCCGATGGGCTGTTACGATGATTTCGAACATGCCGATGCCTTCGTGCTCTGGGGTTCGAACATGGCGGAGATGCATCCGATCCTGTGGACGCGCATTGCCGACCGGCGTCTGGGCTTCGACCATGTGAAGGTGGCGGTGCTTTCGACCTTCACCCATCGCAGCATGGACCTTGCCGATATTCCGATGGTCTTCAAGCCGGGTACGGATCTCGTCATCCTCAATTACATTGCCAACCACATCATCAAGACCGGGCGCGTCAACGAAGACTTCGTGAAGAACCACACGAAATTCGTGCGCGGTGTCACCGATATCGGTTATGGCCTGCGGCCCGACAATCCGGTGGAGGTGAATGCCGCCAATTCCGCCGATCCGACCAAGACCGAAGCGATCGATTTCGAGACCTTCAAGGAATTCGTCTCCGAATACACGCTGGAAAAGGCCGCCGCCATGACCGGTGTGGAAGCCGGCTTCCTGGAGGAGCTGGCCGAGCTTTATGCGGACCCGAACCGCAAGGTCATGTCGCTGTGGACCATGGGTTTCAACCAACATGTACGCGGCGTCTGGGCCAACCAGATGGTCTACAACATCCATCTTTTGACCGGAAAGATTTCCGAGCCGGGCAACAGCCCATTCTCGCTCACCGGCCAGCCTTCGGCCTGCGGCACGGCGCGCGAGGTGGGCACCTTCGCCCATCGCCTGCCGGCCGATATGACGGTGACCAACCCGGAACACCGCAAACATGCCGAGGAAATCTGGCGCATCCCGCACGGCATCATCCCGGAAAAGCCGGGTTACCACGCCGTGCAGCAGGACCGCATGCTGCATGACGGCAAGCTGAATTTCTACTGGGTGCAGGTCAACAACAACGTTCAGGCCGGTCCCAACACCAAGAACGAGACCTATCAGGGCTATCGCAACCCGGAAAACTTCATCGTTGTTTCGGATGCCTATCCGACCATCACGGCCATGAGCGCCGACCTCATCCTGCCCGCCGCCATGTGGGTGGAGAAGGAGGGGGCCTATGGCAATGCCGAGCGGCGTACCCATGTCTGGCACCAGCTTGTCGAGGCCTCGGGCGAGGCGCGTTCCGACCTCTGGCAGCTGGTGGAGTTCTCCAAGCGCTTCACCACGGATGAGGTGTGGCCGGCGGAGATACTGGACGCCAATCCCGCCTATCGCGGCAAGACGCTGTACGAGGTGCTCTTCAAGGACAGCGATGTCGGCAAGTTCCCGTTAAGCGAGATCAACGGCGAATACGAAAACCAGGAAGCAAAACACTTCGGCTTCTATCTGCAAAAGGGTCTCTTCGAGGAATATGCCGCCTTCGGGCGCGGCCACGGCCACGATCTGGCGCCCTACGATGCCTATCACGAGGTGCGCGGCATGCGCTGGCCGGTGGTGGACGGCAAGGAAACGCTGTGGCGTTACCGCGAAGGTTACGACCCCTATGTCAAACCGGGCGAGGGCGTGAAATTCTACGGCAACAAGGACGGCAAGGCGGTCATCATCGCTGTGCCCTACGAGCCGCCGGCGGAATCCCCGGATGCGGAATTCGATACCTGGCTGGTGACGGGCCGTGTGCTGGAGCACTGGCATTCCGGCTCCATGACCATGCGCGTGCCGGAACTCTACAAGGCTTTCCCGGGCGCCCGCTGTTTCATGAATGCCGACGATGCGCGCAAGCGCGGGCTCAATCAGGGCGCGGAAATCCGCATCGTTTCGCGCCGTGGCGAAATACGCTCCCGCGTGGAAACACGCGGCCGCAACCGCATGCCGCCCGGCGTCATCTTCGTTCCCTGGTTCGATGCCAGCCAGCTCATCAACAAGGTGACGCTCGACGCAACCGATCCCATCTCCAAGCAGACGGATTTCAAGAAATGCGCAGTCAAGATAGAGCCGGTCGCATGATCAGGAAACACGGATGGATGATCGCCGCTTTCGTTGTTGCGACGGTGGCGACGGGGGCCGTTGCGCAGATGGTGCCGGAATTGTCCGGCCCGCGCGGCGATGCCATGCAGACCGAACCTGCGAAACCCCTGCCGAAATGGGTGATCGACGATTTCAGGCGCATGCGCGCCTATCCGGAGCAGCCGCCGGTCATCCCGCATTCGATCGACGGTTATCAGCTTTCGGTCAATGCCAACCGCTGTCTCTCCTGTCATAAGCGCGAATTCACGCAGGATTCCGGCGCGCCGATGATCAGCGTCACCCATTACATGACGCGCGAAGGCCAGATGCTGGCGGATGTTTCACCGCGCCGCTATTTCTGCACCGCCTGCCATGTGCCGCAGGCCGACACACGGCCGCTCGTGCCCAACACCTTTCAGGACATGAGCGAGATGGGCGTCAAACCGGCGGGTAGCGAATGATGATCGCCCGTGTGAAAAAACTTCTCGCCTGGATATGGGCGGTTCTGACCACGCCGGCCGGCACGCTGAGCCTTGCCTTCCTAACCCTTGGTGGTTTCGTCGGCGGGGTCATGTTCTGGGGCGCCTTCAACACCGCGCTCGAAATGACCAACAAGGAAGCCTTCTGCATTTCCTGCCATGAGATGCGCGCGAATGTTTATGAGGAACTGACGCGGACGGTGCATTTTTCCAACCGTTCCGGCGTGCGCGCCTCCTGTCCGGACTGCCATGTGCCGCATGAGTGGACGGACAAGATCGCCCGCAAGATGCAGGCTTCGAAGGAGGTCTGGGGCAAGATTTTCGGCACCATCGATACGCGCAAGAAGTTCCTCGACAAGCGGCTGGAACTTGCCCAGCACGAATGGTCGCGCCTGAAGGCCAATGACAGCCTGGAATGCCGTAACTGCCATTCCTCCGCCGCCATGGATTTTACCAAACAGACACAGCGCGCCGCCGATATCCATTCCAAATATCTGCTGACGGGCAAGGCCACCTGCATCGATTGCCATAAAGGCATCGCCCATGAATTGCCCAATATGGAAGGCATAGACCCCGGCTGGAAAATGCCGCCGGCACTCAACGACCAGCCGGGGCCGACGGCCTCTGCCGTCGACGACCTGCGGCGCGCGATGACGGATGTGCACCGGAACGTGTTCTGACTATTGCGGCGACGGGGGCCTTCGTCGGGCCGCAATCAGGCCCGGCCGGCTTCTTCGATGAACCGGCGCACCAGCGGCAGATGCCGCCTTTCGGCAAGGCAGATCGCATATTCGTCGATGAGTTCACTGGCGTCGCGCAGCGACACGAAGGAAAGGCGCGCATCATGGCCGAATTCCAGATCGGCGACCACGCCGCATCCGACCCCGTTGGCGATGGCCTCGCGCACGCCCTCGCGGGAGGAAATCTCGATCACCGGCTGGATGGAAATGCCATGATCGGCAAGGTTCTTTTCGAAGATTTCGCGGGTGCGGGATCCCCGCTCGCGCATGACGAAGGATAAGCCTTCCAGTTCGGCCATGAAGACACCCTCACGTTCCGCTAGCGGGTGGGTGGTGGGCACGCACAGGCCAAGCCGCATGCTAAGAAATTTGACGCCATAAAGACGCGGATCGTCCGGTGCGCGGGCGGTGATGGCGACGTCGGCGCGATAGTCGATGATCTGTTCCACTACCCGCGCTGAATTATCGACCGAAAGGGAGAAGGTGAGCTGCGGCCGCTCGGCCTTCAGTCGCGAAAGGATCGGCAGTGGCAGGACGGGACCGTCTGCGGCGACCCGCAAATGTCCGCCGGCAAAACCAGTATCGCCGCGCAGGAAGGCCTTGGCCTCGTTCTCCGCCTGAAACAGGCGCGCGGTAATTTCGAACAGGCGCTCGCCCTGCGGGCTGAGGCTTACCCCGCGCGGTTTTCGTTCCAGAAGGTTGACGCCGCTGATGGCTTCCAGCTCCCGCACATGAGCCGAAAGGGTCGATTGGCTGATCGCCATGTCCCGCGCGGCCTGAGAAAAGCCGCCCGATTGCGCGACGATGTGGAAGGCCTTCAGCTGCGTGGTCGACATGGGATCCTGTTCTGCCGCCGGCCGACATGAAAGGCGCCGGTGCGATTGGACTATCGGCGAAAATGCTGACAATTCCATGACGTTAGCGGGAGAACTTCATTAACCCCGTGACAAAACCGATGGGCGACATCGGAAATCGCTATGGCGCGTTTACGATTTGTTAGGAATTCGTCATCGGGGCGTTAGTCCCGGCCTCTAATCGTGCCGCCCATGGCCCCTTCGGCCACCCCGTTTCACGTTAAAAAGGCCAAAGAGATGACGACCACCCAAAACTCGATCGCCAATCCCATCGAAACCTCTTCCGACTGGCTGCTGACCATTCCACGCCTGTCGCAAAATCAGGGCATTCTCGTTTCGCCGAACGGTACCGGCATGGCGACCTCCTACAGCCTCGTCTACGACGTTTATTTCCCGAAAAACGATTCCACCGGCTGGATGCCCCTGCTGCAGACCGACCTTACCAACCTCAGCGACGGCGATATTTTCGGCAAGGCAAGCGGTGACAGCTATGGCCTCGGCATCAGCAGCGATTATCGCGGCACGGCCAAGCTGGACGCCTGGAACCGTATCGGTCTGACCATTGAAACGGACGCCAGCGGCGCGGTTTCGATGAAGAAGTACATTAACGGCGAATTTATCGCCGACCAGAAGATTGCCGCATCCAGCGCTGGCCGCTTCGCCATCGACATTTCCAAGGGCTTCCTGATCTTCTCCGATGAGGACGGCGAGACCTCGCCCGGCTATCTCAGCAATTTCCTGTTCCTCAAACAGGTTTTGACAAGCGAGGAAATGTCCTATCTCGGCGAGGCCAAGGCCTCCGGCATTTTGCCGGTCGAGATGAAGTCCGAGGCCGAAAAGGTCGGTGTCCTCGAAGTCGGCTTTGCCCAGGGTTCGGCCGCGCCGGTCATGGGTTCCGGCAAAGTTACCGGCAGCGGCACAACACTTGAATTCAAGACTCCGGCCCAGGCCGGCATTCTCGCCATCGGTGAAAAACCCGCCGTCGATCCGGTCGCTGTCGTCAAGACCTCCGCCATCAAGGACATGATGGTGACGCCGGATGCGGCCAATGCGACGATTGACCTGTCGAAGCATTTCTCCGGTGAAAAGCTCACCTTCACCGTCCAGAACAGCAAGAACGAGACGGTCAGCGCGGTGCTGAAGGACGGCAACAAGCTGGTGCTCGATTTTGCGGCTCTCGGCCATTCCGATATCCGCGTGACGGCCACCGACAGCGCCGGCAAGAGCATCACGGATGATTTCCGCGTGCGCGTCGCCGGTCCGAACGCCTATACCATTGCCGTCTTCCCCGACACGCAGGACTATACCTCCAATGACGGCATCAAGCACCTGTTCGGCCAGATGACGCAATGGCTGGTCGACAATCGCGATAGCCACAAAATCGTCTTCATGAGCCATGTCGGTGATATTACCCAGAATAATAAACCCACCGAATGGGACATAGCCGAACCGGCGCTGCGCAAGCTCGACGGCAAGGTGCCTTACGCGCTGCTGCCCGGCAACCACGATCAGGCGAATGGCGGAACTGCCGCCGACCATAGCTCGGTCGAACTGGACCGGCGCTTCTCGGCGGAAAAGCAGGCCGCGACCAATCCCGGTGTCTTCGGCGGCGCCTACGATCAGGAACAGGCCGCCGCGCGCAACACCTACAGCACCTTTACCGCGCCTGATGGCACCAAATGGCTGTCCATCTCGCTCGAATTCGGCCCGCGCGACGACGTGATCCGCTGGGCAGGCGATGTCATCGAGAAATTCCCCGATCACCGCGTCATGCTCGCCACCCATTCGCTGACGAGCTATGCGACGCGTCAGGACAATCTGGCCCTGCCGCTTTACGACGAAGGCGCGGGTTACGACTATGGCATGCGCACCGATCAGCGCGGCGCGAATGACGGCGAATATGTCGCGCGCGCCCTGCTGTCGCGTTATCCAAACATCGTCATGACCTTCTCCGGCCATATTTTCGGCGACGGCGCGGAAACCGACATCACCTACAACCAGTATGGTGAGCCCGTCTTCCAGTTCCTGGTCAACTACCAGAACGGCGTGTCGCGTGAAATCACCGGCAACGGCATCGAATCCCGCGGCAATAATGGCGGCAACGGCGCAATGCGCCTGATCACCATCGATCCGGACAATAACCGCATCACCACCGAAACCTATTTCACCGCCTTCGACGACTATCTCGACGGTTACCGCACCAAGCCGGAACTCGACCGCGACGGTCTCACCGGTTATTATCGCGGCCATCAGGAAGTGTTCGAGAATGTCTACGTCGGCAAGGGCAAGGCGCGCGCCATGGCCGAGGCCGGCGACGATATCCTCGCCGATGCCGTTGCCGGCGCGTCTTCCGCCAGTGTAGCCCTGTCCGGCGCGAAATCCCTGCGGGCAGGCGACATTCAAAGCTTCGTCTGGACCGACAGGAATGGCGATATCGTTGCCGAAGGCAAGGAAGCGGTGGCCGATCTCGCTCTCGGCAAGCACAAGCTGACGCTGACCGCCACGGATGTGAACGGTATCAAGACCAGCGATAAGATCGATGTTCTGGTGCGCGGCGACCGCACCCTGCTCATTGAAAACTTCAACGATGGCAAGGCCGAGGGCTGGGCCACCGATTTCGGCGCTGCCGATGGCAATACCGGCCGCTTCCTGCTGAAGGGCACGGTGTTTTCCCGTCCGACAGCGACCGCCGGTCTTGCCGCCCCCGAGGCAGCACTTTTCGACCAGAGCGATGCTACCGGCAACAAACTCGTCTATATCGGCGCTCAGTCGGCGACATGGAGCGACTACGTATTCGAGGCGACGCTGACGCAGCTCGATAACGATGCGATGGGCGTCTACTTCTACTATAAGGACGCGAACAACTATTACCGTTTCGCCATGGACGGCGAAACGAACCGTCGCCAGCTCGTCAAGGTCGCCGACGGCAAAGCGACCCTGCTTGCCGAGGTCAACGAAGGCACGCCTTACAATATGGAGATTCCGCTGACCGTTGCTGTGGTCGGCGGCGCCATCAACGTCTTCCTCGGCGACAAGAACGTCTTCGGCGGCCCTGTCATGGATGCGAACGCTCCGCTTTCCGGCGGCACTGTCGGCGTCTATTCCAGCGGCCAGCGGGCTTCGGTCTTTGACGATATTGTCGTCACCCGCGCCGTCACGACCGCGAAAGCGGGCATCGACCAGAGAGCCTATGACGTCGATGGCGACGGCAAGGCGTCCGTCACGCTCGACGCGTCGGGTTCTTTCGGGCCGGAGCAATTGACCGGCTTCGTCTGGACGGACCTCAAGGGCAATGTCGTCGCAACCGGCAAGAAGGTCGATGTCGCTCTCGATACGGGCGTTAACAAGCTGCTGCTTAAGGTTACGGCTGCCAATGGTTCCGTTTCGACGGATCGCATCGACGTCACGGTCGTGGACCGGACGAAAATCCTCGTCGCCGAGGATTTTTCGTCGGCCGAGGCGATGGCTCGCTTCAAGATCGTCGACGAGGGTGAATTCGGCGGTATCGGAGCGGATGGCAAGACCTCCGAATGGTTGATCTCCAACGGCAAGCTGCTCCAGACGACGGAACTTGCAAGCCGTGAACTGACCTGGACCGGTGCAACCGCTCCCGACTATTACAAGCGCGGATGGAGCCCGATGGGCGACGGTGTCAACGTGCTGCGTCTCGGCACCTACGCCCTGTTCAACGATCCGGCGGCGCTTGCATGGACGGATTATGCCATAGAGGCGACGTTCCAGACACCGGACAAGGACGGCCTCGGTTTCCTGTTCCGCTACAAGGACAGCAAAAACTACTACAAGCTGGAACTGGATGCCGACGGCATTCTCGACCGTAAACCCGGCAATGGCGCCGGCAGCATCTTCAACCTTGTGCGCATGAAGAACGGTATCGAGGAAATTCTGGCGCAGGTGCCGGGCAAATACGAGTCGGGTCAGGCGATGAAGCTTCGCGCCGAAATCGTCGGCGACAAGATCACCGCCTTCCTCAATGACGAGGCGCTGTTTGCCTATCCGATCGGTGACCGGGGACTCGATGCAGGCACCTTCGGCCTTTATTCCTGGGGCAATGCCGGCCTGACCTTCGATAATCTCACCGTTGTCGATCTTAAATCCGGTCTCGACGCGGGCAAGACCCTGACCGGCACGGCCGGCCACGACATGCTCCTCGGCACAGCCGCCGACGAGACCATCCTCGGCCACGGCGGCAATGACGAGCTTCAGGGTTTTGGCGGCAACGACCGTCTGGATGGCGGCGAGGGTGACGATGCGCTCTCGGGCGGTACGGGCAATGACGCGTTGTCCGGCGGCGCCGGCAATGACGAACTGTGGGGCGATGCCGGCAACGATATGATCTCCGGCGGCCTCGGCGACGATTTCATCGAGGGCGGCAAGGGCAATGACCTCTTGATCGGCGGCGATGGCTCGGACAGATATCGTTATGGACGCGGCGACGGTTCCGACGAGATCCTCGAGACGGCCTCGGCCTCCGGCGCAATCGACCGGCTGTCGCTGCACGATATCACCAGAAGCGAAGCGGTGCTGCGCAAATACGGCCAGTCCGTGGAAATCGAGCTGGCGGATGGCGAAAAGCTGACTTTGCGCAACCAGCTTGCCGATGGCGGCATCGAAAGGCTGTCTTTCGCAGATGGCAAGGTTTTGAACCGCGACGATATCGTCAAGGCTCTCGTCAATCGCGGCCCGGCGGCAGCGAATGATCGGCTGGCGGCGGTGAACGAGGACGCGCCGTCCGTCCTCATCACCTTTGCCACTCTGCTCGGCAACGACCGCGACGCCGATCTCGACGGCCTGACGGTCACCGGCGTCTCGGGGCCGGTCGGCGGCATGGCGGTGCTGGAGGAAACCGGCATCCGCTTCACGCTTGCGGCCGATTTTAACGGTGAGGCGGCCTTCCGCTACAGTATCGCCGATGGCCGCGGCGGCTCCAGCGAAGCGACGGCCGCCTTCACGGTCAAGCCGGTCAACGATGCGCCCGTCGTCTCGGCCGCCGCTGTCGTAACGGATGAGGACAAGGCCGTCAGCGGCAAGCTCGTCGCCGCCGATATCGACGGCGACAGGCTCGCCTTCGCCCTGAAGGGCGATGCCGTCAACGGCGCCGCCCGGATCGATGCGGAAACCGGCGAGTGGACCTATACGCCCAATGAGAATGTCAACGGAACCGGCAGCTTCACCGTCGTCGTTTCCGACGGCAAGGGCGAGGTGACGGAGAGCATCGTCACCGTCACCATCAAGCCGGTCAACGACGCGCCGGTCACGGTCGCCGATGCGGTTAGCGTGGGAGAAAAGGATCGCGGCGTCTTCGATCTCGTGGCCAATGACACCGATGTCGAAGGTGACCGCCTGACCCTGGTCGGCGTTGCGGTGACGGCCGTGGCCGGTCTTGCCCTGACGAAGGAGCAGGCGGCGGCAGCCTTCTCCGTGGTGGACGGCAAGCTCGTGGTCGATCCCTCCTCGGCCTTTGCTAAGCTGGAAGATTATGAGCAGGCAACCGTCTCGCTCACCTATACCGTGCGCGACGCCAATGGCGGTGAATCGACGGGCGCCACCACCGTCACCGTGGATGGTTATACCGAATATAACATTGTCGAAGGCGGCGATGGCGATGACGTGCTGATCGCAACCGGCGGCAAGGATATGATCGAAGGCGGCGCCGGCGATGACAGGCTGTCTGCCGGCGGCGGCAACGACATGGTGGATGCCGGCGACGGCAATGACCGGGTTATCGCCGGCGACGGCCACGACGATGTCTATGGCGGCGAAGGCAATGACGTGCTGATGGGCGGAGCAGGTATCGACGTGCTTTACGGCGACGGCGGCAATGACGAGATGAGCGGCGGGTCTGGCAACGACGTGCTGGCCGGCGGCTCGGGCAACGATGTGCTGACCGGCGGCAGCGGCGCGGATACCTTCGTCTTTACGGCCGGCACCGGCCGGGATGTGGTGACGGACTTCCAGGCCGGCGCAGACGGCAAGGATGTCGTCATGCTCTCCAAGGATGTCTTTGCCGACTATCAGTCGCTGATCGCCTCCGGCGCCTTCACCGACGGTGAAAACGGCGCGGAGATCGCCTTCAAGGACGGCTCGACTGTCACCTTCGATGGCGTGAAGACCGAGCAGTTCGTCATCGACGACTTCCGCTTCGCCTGAACCGCAAAGGGCGCATCCTCCGGGATGCGCCCTTTTCTCGTTCGCGGGCGGTTGTCACGGGCGTGTCATCGCCGGTTGCCGCCGCCACGATCTCAACGGATAGTAAAATGCGTTATCGTTCCGCCAATAATAATGTTCGCCAGGTCAAGGGCGTTTTCGCCGGCTGCGCCGGTGCTTTCATCGGCATCGGCCTGATGAGCGCTCTGGTCAATATTCTTTATCTCACCGGCTCGCTGTTCATGATGGAGGTCTATGACCGCGTCCTGCCGAGCCGCAGCCTGCCGACACTGGTGGCGCTGTTCGCCATCGTGGTGGTGCTTTATGCGTTTCAGGGGCTTTTCGATGCGGTGCGCGGGCGTTTGCTGGTGCGCATCGCCGATCGGCTCGATCAGCTTTTGTCCTCCCGGGTTTACGATGCGGTGATTGGCCTGCAATTGCGCATGCCGGTGAGCGGCCGTCAGGCGCAGCCGCTTCGCGATCTCGACACGATCCGCTCTTTCCTGTCGGGAAGCGGGCCGACCGCGCTGTTCGACCTGCCCTGGCTGCCTTTTTACATTGCCATCTGCTTCGCATTCCATTTCTGGCTCGGCGTCACGGCGCTTGCCGGCGCCGTCATTCTCACCGTGTTCACGCTGATGACCGAGCTGGTCTCCAAGCGTCCCGTGGAAGAGGCCGCACAACATGCTTCCCGGCGCAACAGGTTGATCGAAGCCACCCGCCGCAACGCCGATATCATCGCCGTCATGGGCATGGGCGCGCCGCTACGGGATCGCTGGCAGGCGGATAATCGCGCTTATGTGCGCGAGCAGCGCTCCGCAAGCGATATCGCTTCCGGCTTCGGCGTGGCGAGCAAGGTGCTGCGCATGGTTCTGCAATCCGGCATTCTGGCCGTCGGGGCCTGGCTGGTCATCAACGAGCAGGCGACGCCCGGCATCATCATTGCCGGTTCCATCCTGTCCGCGCGGGCGCTTGCGCCGGTCGATATCGCCATCGCCAACTGGAAAGGTTTCATCGCCGCCCGGCAAAGCCGCCGCCGGCTTGAAAAAACTTTGGCGTTGCTGCCGGAGGCCGCGATGCGCATGGACCTGCCCGCGCCGCAGGCGCTGCTGTCGGTCGAGCGCGTCAGCGCCATTCCACCGGAGACGGCGGAGCCGGTTCTGCAGGATATCGCCTTCACGCTTTCGGCCGGCAGCGGCCTTGGCGTGATCGGGGCGAGCGGTTCCGGCAAGAGTTCGCTGGCGCGCCTGCTTGTCGGCCTGTGGCGGCCGCTCAAAGGCTCCGTCCGGCTGGACGGTGCGACGCTGGAGCAATGGCCGGCCGAGGCGCTGGCGCGCCACATCGGTTATATGCCGCAGGCGATCGAATTGCTGGACGGCACCATTGCCGAAAACATCGCCTCCTTCGACCGGCAGGCAAGTTCGGACAAGATCATCGCGGCGGCGCGCGCGGCGCGCATTCACGATCTCGTCGTCAGCCTGCCGGATGGTTATTCCACCGAAGTGGGCGAGACGGGGCGGCAATTATCGGCGGGGCAAAAGCAGAGGATCGCCCTTGCGCGGGCGCTTTATGGCGACCCTTTCCTCGTCGTGCTCGACGAGCCGAATTCCAACCTGGATTCCGAAGGTGAGGATGCGCTGACGGCGGCGATCCTCGGCATTCGCGAGCGCGGCGGCGTAGCCGTCATCATCGCCCACCGCCCAAGCGCGCTTCTGGCCGTGGACAAGGTGCTGATGCTCGCCGATGGCCGCCAGCAGGCTTTCGGTCCGAAGGAGGAGGTTCTCGCCAAGGTGCTGCGGCCGGTCGGCGGCGCGGCGGGCGCCCTCAAGGTCGTGCAGGCCGTGGAAACAGGAAAGGCATGAAGATGGACGAATGGCAGACACTCAAACGCTCGATCCGCAGCCACCTTCTCGTTGGCGGGCTCGGCTTTCTCACGCTGACGGGCCTGCTTGGCGGCTGGGCGGTTGGCACCGAGATCGTCGGCGCGGTCATCGCGCAGGGTTCGCTGGTGGTGGAAACCAGCCTGAAAAAGGTCCAGCATCCGGTCGGCGGCGTCGTCAGCGAATTGATGGTGCGTGATGGCGACCGGGTGAAGGCCGGGGATGTCGTCATGCGCATCGATGCGACGATGACGCGGGCCAATCTCGCCATCATCGTCAAAAGCCTCGATCAATTCATCGCCCGTAAGGCGCGGCTGGAGAGCGAGCGCGACCGGGCCGGCAAGGTGGTGTTCCCGCAGGTCTTGCTCGACCGGAGCGGCGATGCCGAGATCGTCGCGATGCTGGACGCAGAACAGCGTCTTTTCGAAACCCGCAGGGCTGTTCGCGAAAGCAAAAAACGCCAGCTCGAACAGCGTGTGCAGCAGCTTCGTGATGAGATCGCCGGCATGGACGCCGAACGCGCGGCGAATTTTCGCGAACAGGGCATGGTCGACGAGGAGTTGATCCGCTTTCGTTCCCTGCATGAAAGAGGCCTGATGGAAAAAAGCCGCCTCAGCACGCTGGAGCGTCAGGCCACGGATATTGACGGCGATATCGGCCGGCTGATGGCGGGCATTGCCGGGGTCGAGGCGAAGATAAGCGAAACCGCGCTGCAAATCCTTCAGATCGACGAGCAATGGTCGGAGGAGGTCGGTTCCGATCTGCGTGAGATGGACGCCCGCATCGGCGAATATGTCGAACGACGGGTGGCGGCCGAAGACCAGTTGAAACGTGTCGATATTCTCGCGCCGCAGGATGGCGTGGTGCATCAATTGGCCGTGCACACCGTCGGCGGCGTCATCGCGCCGGGCGAACAGATCATGATGATCGTGCCGGAGGTGGACAAGCTGGTGGTGGAGGCCAAGGTTGCGCCGCAGGATATCGACCAGATCTATTACGGCCAGGCGACAAACCTGCGCTTCTCCGCCTTCAATCAAAAAACGACGCCGGAAATCACCGGAACGGTGGAGCGCATTTCGGCTGACGTGACAGTGGATCAAAAAACAGGCGCCAGCTATTACGTGGTGCGCGTCGCCACCTCGCCGGAGCAGATAAAGCGGCTGGGCGAATTCAGTTTGATGCCCGGCATGCCGGTGGAAGCCTTTATCACGACAGGCGAAAGAAGCGTGCTTTCCTATTTCCTCAAACCGCTGCTGGATCAGGCCAACCGCAGCTTCCGCGAGGTTTGAGCTTCCGGCTTGCCGGTCGCCTAGGCCCGCCCTGTGTTACAGGGCGGGCCGAAATGGGTTTTGCGGCAGGCCGGAACGGCTTTCGAAGCGGCCTTCCATTGAAGCAAAAGAAAACGCCGTGCATCCTAACGCACGGCGTTTTCTTTTATCGAACCGGACCGCGATCTTCCGCGGCCCGGAGCTTTTGCGAGAGATCAGCCGATCTTCACATTGTCATCGCGCTTGATGGCGATGAGGGCCGAGCGCGGCAGCTTGCCTTCGCCATCCGGGAAGGGAGCGTCGGGGTGCTGGATGCCGACGAAGTGGGTGCGCTTGTCGCCGGACCATGTCTGGCCGGTGACTTCGGAACCCTTCGGGGCGGTGAGGAAGCGCTCGATACGGCCGGTGGCCGGGTCACCCGCCAGCATCTGGTTGTTGCCCTGGCCGGCGAAGTTGCCTTCATTGCTGTCTTCGCCATCGGTCTGGATCCAGAGGAGACCGGTCGAGTCGAACATCATGCCATCAGGCGAGTTGAACATGTTGCCTTCGTTGATGTTCGAGGAGCCGGCAAAGGCGTCCTTGTGAACTGAAGGGTTGCCGGCCATGCAGAACAGGTCCCACTTGAACTTGCCGTCCGCATGGTCGTCATTTTCCGGATACCAGCGCACGATCTGGCCGTATTCGTTCTTTTCGCGCGGGTTGGCGGCATTGATGGCCATGGCGTCGCCGCCGGCATTGGCGCGCAGCTTGCCATCCTTCATTTCGCCGCGGCGGCTGTTGTTGGTCAGCGCGCAATAGGCTTCGATGGCGACCGGGTTGATGGCGACCCATTCCGGGCGGTCCATGGTCGTCGCGCCCACCTTGGAAGCGGCCTGACGGGTGAAGACGCAGATTTCATCGATCTTCATGCCGGTGGTCTCAGGTGTGAGAGCCACCCACTCGCCGGCGCCGTCATCGGCGAATTTGGCGACGTGAAGCGTGCCTTCGTCGAGCAGCTTCGAGGTGTCGCCGCCCGGCACGTAAATGCCGTTGGAGACGAATTTATAGAGGAACTCGCCACGCTCGTCGTCACCCATGTAAACGACCACACGGCCGTCACGGGCGATCACCACGGCGGCGTTTTCGTGCTTGATGCGGCCAAGCGCAGTGCGCTTGATCGGGGTGGAGGAGGCATCCGAAGGATCGATCTCGACCACGTAGCCTGCGCGGCGCGGCTCGTTGGGGTTCTTGGCAACGTCGAAACGCGCGTCGAATTTCTCATAGGCATAACGGGTCTCGGCGACGATGCCATAACGCTTGTAATCGTCAGGCAGCTTGAAGGCGGCGTCGGTGGTGCCGAAATAGCCGTTGAAATTTTCTTCGCAGGTGAGGTAGGTGCCCCAGGGCGTGCGGCCGGCGCCGCAATTGTTGAAGGTCCCGAGACAGTCGATGCCCTTCGGGTCAGCGGCAGTCTTGACGAGGTCGGAACCGGCGGCCGGGCCGGAAAGCTTCATCGGCGTATTGTGGTGGATACGGCGGTTGAAGGGGCTGTCGAGAACGATCTTCCAGCCGTCCTTGTCTTCCGCGACTTCCATGACGGTGACGCCCTGCATGTTCTGCAGGATTTTCACGTCGTCGGCCGTCTTCGGGTTGCCCTTGTCAGTGTGCGGAAGGTTGATTTCGGGGTTCACATATTCATGGTTGACGGCGATCAGCTGGTGGCTGCCGACCACAAAGAGTTCCATGCCGTCGGTGTTTTCACCGAAGACCTTGTCGGAGTTTTCAACGCTGACGCCCTTGGCGGGGTCGAGATCGGGAACGTTGGAGAACAGCGGCTGGCCCCATTTCGCCAGCGGTTTCCAGTTATAACCTTCCGGGACATGGATGGTGTTGTCGGTGGCGGCGGCAACCGGCTTGAAGGGGAAACGGCCGATGGCGGCTTCCTGCGCTTCGGCCGAAGTGCTGCTCATCAGGTTGCCGAGCGTGCCCATGGCGGCCGCGGCCGAACCGAAGGCAAGCACGCCGCCCAGAAAGCCGCGGCGGGAAATCGCGGTTTCGACAACGCGGTCGAAATCGGTTTCGGCCGGCGGCGGGTTCTGCAGTTCGTCCCACTCGTCCCAGGACAATTTGCTCGTATCGATGTCGGTCATAGTCTGTCTCCACCGTTGCTTGTTTGGAATCATTCCAGCAAGGTGCCTACCGTCCCAATATTTCATGCGGATGACGGAAAGAGCAGTATCGACGGTCATTTTCCCTGCGCCGGGGCCGCTTTTTTCGTCAGCGCCCGATCAGGATGCGGGTGACGAGAAAGCCGTCAAAGCGGCAGAAACGGAAGGGGATCTCCGTTCCTCTGCGCCATTCGCCGCCTATGTCGGCGGTCAGCCGCAGCGAGGCCGAGCCGTTGTCGTCGAAGCCGGATAATTCCGCCGCCTCGAAAAAGAAAAACCGTTTCACTGTCGGATAAAGCGCCTTGAACAGGCTTTCCTTGGCCGAAAAAATCAGACCGGTCATGAAGGGGTCTATGGCGTTGCCGAGGCTGTGGCGTTCATTCGCCGTCAGGGCCTGCGTGGCGATATCGCAGGCCTCCTCCTCGGTCAGGAGCCTTTCAATATCGATGCCGATGCCGCGGAACCGCCCGGAAGAGCCGGCAAGGGCAATCGCCCGCTCGTGGCTGTGGGAAATCGCGCCGATCACGCCTTCGGGCCAGAGGGGCGCGCGGTCCTCACCCATGCCGGGAAAGGTGGAGCGGCCGGTGAGGCGGCGGATGGCCTCGGCCGCGCATCTGCGCCCGGCGATGAATTCCGCCTTGCGTCTGGGCAGGGCGCGTAAAAGCTGCGGCGGCAAGGGAGGGACCTCGCCGCCGCAACCCTCATCGGCGCTGTAACGAAGGGTGACGCAATGGCAATCGTAGCTGTCGTCCGGCCAAGGCCAGATGGCCTCCGGTGGATCGCCGGAGACGGCTTTGCGATGAAACGCCGTTGCAATGGCCATGTCCGTCACCTTCATCCAGCGGCCTAGATCATGATGTGAGCGGGATGGCGAAACCGCTCACGCTTTTCGCCCTCCCGCTCCCGTTCAGGCCGCAAGCGTTGCGCCGCCATCGACGACGATCTGCTGCATCGTCACATGGCCTGCCTGATTGGAGGCGAGGAACAGCACCGTATCGGCGATATCGTCCGGCCTCGCGATCTTGCCGAGCGGAATGCCGAGCTTGAACTGCTCGGGCAGGCCGGCGACCAGCCGGTCCTTGCCGGAAGGATCGCTCAACATGCCGGCAAGCATCGGCGTATCGGTGGAGCCAGGTGAAACGACATTGCAGCGCACGCCATAAGGCGCAAGCTCGAGGGCGGCGCAATGGCTGAGGCTGACCAGCGCCGCCTTGGAAGCGCAATAGGCCATCATGCCGATGCGCGGCACAACGGCGGCATTGGAGCCGACATTGACGATGGCGCCTCGCCGCTGCCGCTTGAAGGTGCCGCTCCATTGCCGCAGCATATAGAACGGCCCGGCGGCGTTGACATCCATGCAGGCTTTCCAGTCCGCCGGCGTCAGGCTTTCGCTGTCGCCGAGCCGCAAGATGCCGGCGGCATTGACCAGAATATCGAGCCCGCCCCATTCGCTCTCTATCGCCTTGCAGGCCGCCTCCACTGCCGCCGAATCGGTGATGTCGAGTGCGATCTGGCGGAAGGGGGCCCCCACTGTGTCGGCCAGAAGGTCGAGGCCGATGACCTCGGCCCCTTCCTCGATGAAACGTTCGGCGATGCGGCGGCCGATGCCCTGGGCCGTGCCCGTTACCAGCACGCGCCGTCCGGTAAATCTCTGTTGCGTCATCTTGTCCGTCCGCTCAGGCTGCGAGCCGCTTTTCGTCGATCAGCGCCCACCAGGCGGAGAGTGTCGGCACACGGGCAAGCTCATCGAAGCCGACGGTGACACCGCGCTCCTTCAATTCGCCGGCAAGCTTCATCACCTGCAGCGAATCCAGCCCGTAGAAGATCAGGTTTTCATCGGGGTCGATATCGCTTTCATCCTCCACCATCTGCAGGACGCGGGCTTTCAGCCATTCGCGGGTGCCGGTGGCCTCGCCTGCACCGACAAGGCTTGCGGTGTCGATCACCACGCCGCAGCGCGTCGCCACATATTGCAGCGCCATGCGGTGTTCGGCCTCGGAAAAATCGGCGACGCCGTCACCGATCATGAAGGGCTGAATATCCTTCATGAAGGCTTCCACCGCCGTCATCATGCAGCCGATATGGGCGTAAACGCCGCCGACGATGATCTGGTCTCGGCCCCAGCCTTTCATGCGCTCAGCAAGGTCGGAACGCTGGAAGGCGCTGTAGCGCCATTTGGTCAGCACCACGTCGTCGGGTGTCGGCGCGAGCTTGTCGACCACCTTCTGCAATTCGGGATCGACGACGGTGAGACCCGGTCCCCACATGTCGTTCAGGAGCGCGCGGTCGCCCGGCGGCTGGTTATGCGGCTGGGCGGTATAGATGACCGGCACGCCGTTCTGAACGGCCCATGCCTTCACCTTGGCGAGATTGTCGATGAGGGTGGTCATCAGCTTGCCGTCGGTCTGGTAGAACCGCAGGAAATAACGCTGCATGTCGTGGATGAGAAGCACGGCGCGTTTCGCATCGGGCTGCCATTTTGTCTTGTTGGCCGGAAAGCTCGCGGCGACCGGCATCGGATAGTCGGAAATGGTGGGGATCGTCATGATGACCTCGGTTTTTTGCTGCGCCGGCTCGGGCGGCGCGTAATCTTTGGAATGGGGACGCCCTTTTGAGCGTCCCTTTCGGTTGGCGCTGCGTGTCAGGCGCTGATGGCGACGGGGGCTGTCAACAAATCGCGAAGGCGCTTCTTGTCGATCTTGCCGACGGCGGTGAGCGGCATGGCCTCGATGAAGCGCACGCGGTCCGGCAGCTTGTAATCCGCGACGCCGAGACCGGCGAGATGCTGGCGGATGGCCGGCGCCTTGAGCGCGGGATTGCGGGATACGACGAAGACGCAGCTTTTTTCGCCGAGAAGCTCGTCCTGCATCGCCACCAACGCGGCATGGGTGACGTCCGGATGCCGCAGGATCAGGTTTTCCACCTCTTCCGAGGCGACCTTTTCGCCGCCGCGATTGATCTGGTCCTTCACCCGGCCAACGACCCGCAGATAACCTTCGGGCGTGCGCTGCACGACATCGCCGGAATAATAGAAGCCGTCCTTGTCGAAGACCCGGGCGCTATGTTCGGGCGCGCGGTAATAGCCCCGGAACGTGTAGGGGCCACGGGTCGCCAGCATGCCGGCTTCGCTCTCGGGCACGTCGTTGCCGTCCTCATCGACGATGCGGATTTCGTCGTCCGGGCTGATCGGCCGGCCTTGCGTGGTGAAGACGATATGGTCGGGGTCACCGAAGCGGGTGTAGTTCACCAGGCCTTCCGCCATGCCGAACACCTGCTGCAGGTCGCAGCCCAGCACCTCCGGCACCTGGCGGGCGAGCGCTTCGGCGAAGCTTGCGCCCCCGACTTGCAGGAGTTTGAGGGATTTCAGCCGTTCGCGATGGGCGGGAGCCGCCTGCAGCCACAGCGCCACCGCCGGCGGCACCAGCGGCACAATGTCGACGCCGTGTTTTTCGATCAGATCGAAGCAGGCGAGCGGCTCCGGATTGGCGGCCATGACCACCGCACCGCCGGCGTAGAACACACCGAGCGCGCCGGGCGAACTCATCGGGTAATTATGCGCCACCGGAATGGCGCAGAGGAAACGGGTCTGCGGCGAAAGTTCGCAAATCTCCGCGCTGGCCCGGGCGCTGTAGTCGTAGTCGTTATGCGTCCGGGGGATCAGTTTCGGCGTTCCGGTGCTGCCGCCGGAAAGCTGGAACAGCGCCACCTCATCGGCCGCCGAAGGGGCGTAAGCCGGTGGATTTTCGGCCGGGGCTGTCAGCTTCTGCTCCAGACTGCGCTGCGGATCGGTTTCGCCGAGCAGCAGGGTCACGGCAAGCTTTGGAGAGGCCGCCTTCAGCGCCTCCAAAAATGTGTCATCGGCGAAAAGCTCGTGGCTGCGCGAGGCGATCACCAGCTTCGGCGCGATCTGCTCCGCATAGGAGGTCATTTCCAGCCGGCGATGGCTGAAAAGCGCGTTGACGGGGGCGGCGCCGATTTTGACGAGCGCGAAAAAGACGAGATAGAACTCGGCTATGTTCGGCAATTGCACCAGCGCCGTATCCCCCCTGCCGATGCCTGCGGCGGAGAGATGTCCAGCCAGATTGGAGGATTGCCGGTCGAGATCGGCATAGCTGAAACGACGGTCGCCGCAGATCAGCGCTGTGGCGTCCGGCCGGCGCTCCACCTGTTCGGCGAGAATGCCGCTCAGCGGCCGGTCGATCCAGTAGCCGCGTTCGCGGTATCGGCGAACGAAATCCTCGGGCCAGCGTTGGAATTCGATTGTCATGGTTTGTCCCTGGAAAAATTAGGCCGCAAGACCGCAGGCGTTCAGCATGGTCTTGAGCTTGGTCTGCACCTCGGCCCATTCGGATTCGGGCTCCGAGGCCTCCACGATGCCCGCGCCGGCGAAGAGCCGCACGGTTTCCCGCTGCACGGTGCCGCAACGGATCGTCACCACCCATTCGCCATTCCCTTGCGAATCCGTCCAGCCGACCATGCCGGTGAAGAGGCCGCGCTCGAAAGGCTCGACGAAGCGGATGAGGCGATGGGCGCGCTCGGTGGGGAAGCCGCAGACGGCTGGCGTCGGGTGCAGCAGGCAGGCAAGCTGCAGCGCATTGGTTTCCGGATCGGCGAGACGGCCTTCGATGCGGGTCGAAAGATGCCAGAGTGCCGCCGTGTTGATGAGGGAGGGTTTTTCGGGAACATCGAGTTCCGCGCAGACCGGCGAAAGCAGCGAGCGGATATCCTCGATGACGAGGCTATGCTCGTAATGGTCCTTTTCCGAAGCCGAGAGCCGATCCGCATTGGCCTTGTCCGCCGCCGGATCGACCATGCGTTTTGCCGATCCCGCCAGCGGGTTCGAGATGATTTTCTCGCCCTGCTTGCGAATCAGAAGTTCCGGGCTGACGCCGATCAGGTCGCCGCCATCGGGCAGCGGAATGCGGAACTGGTAACCTTCGCGGTTCTGTTTGGCGAGGCTCGCCAGCAATCTTTCGACATTGACCTCGGAGGCGAAAGTCAGTTCACGCATGACGGAAAGCACCGCCTTGCGGACTTCGGAATGGCGGAAATTGACGATGGCGTGTTCGACGGCGTGCTTGAAACCGCTCTCGTCCGGCAGGCTGTTCTGGCCGACAAGGGCGGGCATGGCCGAATCGGCGACGATCGGTTCCGCACCCTTGGAATTCCATTCATAGTTGTATGGAATATACAGGCATGAAGGTTCGCTGACATCGAAGGGGATCGCGCCGATGGCGATGGGGTTCTCCTGTCCCTCCCGCTGCGCACGCTCGAAGGCGCCGGCCAGTGCCTGCTGCAGCGGGCTGGCAATGTCTTCGCCGCCCCGGGCGGGAATCGCTATCTTTTCGCGAATGCCCTTGGCGCGCAATTGCCCGCTGCCGGAAGTAAACAGAAATTCTCTATTAAATTCAGTAATTTCGTCGGATTCGACGTCATTCGTCCTGAGTGCTCCCGTTTTCATGGGATGCCTCCTGTGCGAGTGGTTGACGATGGTTTATACTTGAGTATGCTAATCATGTTTTGTCAACCGGTTCAAATTCACATGCTAAATTTAACCCCCATGCAGGTGGCCTATTGGGTCGGCCGCGAGGCGGATGGAATACTCGGGAAAGTTACGCCGCATCTCTACCTCGAATTCGACGGGCAGGCGGTGGATGCGGAAAAACTGGCCGTTGCCGTGGAAAGGCTCTGCCGGCGTCACCCCATGCTGAGCCTCAGGATCGATGCTGAAGGCCATCAGTCCGTCGATCCTGCCGGCCGGCCGCTCCGCCTCGATGTGGAGGACATGACCGCGCTTGATTCGGAGGCGCTTGCACGCCGTCTTGAGGCGAAGCGCGAGGAATGGAGCCATCGCCGGGCCGATTTACGCATTGCCGCACCGGCGGCGATCTCGCTCAGCCTGTTGCCGGAGGGACCTTGCCGTCTGCATGTGGACACAGACATGCTGGCCGTCGATCCGGCCAGCGTGCGGATCGTGATGGAAGACCTTGCCCGCTTTTACGAGACGGCGTCAGGCGCAGCCGAAATCCGGACTTTCGAACCGGTAACTCCGTCGTTTTTCGACTGGGCGGAACGTCTCATGTCCGATCCGGACTTGAGGGGCTTGCGCGAAAGGGACCGCCTGTGGTGGCGGCAACGGCTTGCCGATGTTCCGGACGCTCCGCCGCTGCCGTTTCTGTCCGATGACCCCTCGCGCGCCGTTCACACGGACCGGCTCGCCACGCTGCTTTCTGCGGCGGAGCGCAGCAGCCTGGAGCGGACAGCGCGGCGTTTTTCCGTGACGACGTCGACCCTTCTGCTCGGCGTTTTCGCACTGGCGCTGTCGCAGGCGGCGGGGGCGGAAAAATTCCGGCTTTCCGTGCCGGGTTTCTGGCGCGCGCCGCTGGTGCAAGGGGTCGATGAGATCGTCGGCGAGTTTTCCAACGTGCTCGTGCTCGGCGTCGACATCAGGCCTGAAGAAACGCTTGAAGCGCTGCTCGGCAGGCTATTCGATGAGATGAACGGGCTTCTCGCACACCAGTCCTATCCGGGCGTCAGCGCCATGCGCGATCTCTCCCGCCAGCGCGGTGGTTTGCAGACCTCGCCGGTGGTTTTCACCGCCGGGGTCGATCTTCCGGGTGGGGAGCTGTTTTCGGAACGGGTCGGGCGGGTGTTCGGTCCGATGGTCCACACCGTCTCGCAGGGGCCGGGGGTCGCGCTGGATGCGCAGGTGGCGGCGGTGGATGGCGGTCTGCTGATCAACTGGGATGTGCGGCTCGATGCGCTGCCGGAACGCTGGCTGCGCGCCTTGTTCGAAACCTACGCCGCTCTTCTCCGCCAGATCGCGGAAAGCCCAGATCTCGCTTGCGAAAGCGTGGAGCGATTGGTCGCGCAGCGGTCGGAAACGGCAGCCGAGGCAAAAGGAAAACCCATGGAGCGTCCTCTTTCACCCCTGCAACAGGCCTATCTGCTCGGGCGCGGCACCCATCTGCCGCTGAGCGGCGTGGCGATGCAGGAGTTTCGCGAATATCGCGGCGATATCGACCCGGAACTGCTGCGGTCGCGGCTTGCCGCGATGGTCGCGAGACATGAAAGCCTGCGCACCCGCATCGACGAGCGACGTCTGGTGCAGATGGTCTCCGATGAGCCGAAGATCAATCTCGATCTCGTCGATCTTTCGGCCATGTCTGTTCCGCAAGCCGAAGCAAGGATCGGCGCGGTGCGACGGGATTTCTCCCATGCACATTTCGATCTCGCAGCCTCGCCATGGCAGGTCACGGTGTTTCTTACGCCGGATGCAGGGCCGACGGGGCATAAGGTCGTGGTCTTCCTGCGTTTCGACGCGCTTATCCTTGATGGGCGGGCCATTGCCAGCCTCGCGGCGGAACTCTTCGATGGTGTCGTGCCGCCGGAAGCCGCCGCTACGGTCGGAACGCCGAAGGAGGATATCTCGGCGGCCCGTGCCGGGGATGCCGCCTATTGGGCTGAAAAGTTGAAAGATGCCGAGGTGCCTTCGCAACTGCCGTGGAAAGCACCGCTCGAAACCATTCCCACCTCGCGTTACAGCCGCCAGAGCCTGACTGTCGAAAAACAGCGTTTCACCGCCTTTTCGCGCATCGGTGCGAAAGAGCGGCTGTTCAAGAATTCGGCGCTGACGGCCGTTATCCTCGATGTGCTCTCGCTCTGGCTCAACGAAGGCGCGCTCGTCGTCGGCATTCCCGTCGCGCCGCAGGTGGAAGGCGCCTTCGCCAACCGCTCCAGCTTCATTGCCGTCCAATGGGATGCGGCCAAGAATAGCTTTGCGGAGCGGGCGGCAGGCCTCCAGACGGATGTGCTGGAAGGGCTGAACCATCTCGCCTTTTCGGGTATCGATCTCAATCGTGTGCTTCTCAATGCCAATCCGGGCGGGCTCGCCTTGCCGGTGGTGATCACCAACGGTCTGACATGGCCGACGCTTTCATCCAAATCGACGATGCAATGGACCGGCGGGCTTACCCAGACGCCACAGGTGGCGCTGGATTTCCGCTTTTCGCAGAATCCGCAGGGCGATCTCGTCCTCGATATCGACTATGCCGAGCAGGCGATCGATGCGGCGGTGGTGGCGGATATTCTCGCCGCCATCGAACGCGCGATTGCCGGGATCGCCAATAGCGGCGCTTTCTCCTTCAACGCACGCGATATTGTCGACCTGTCCCACTACCGGCTGAACGGCGACGAAGGAAACTTCGTCTGCCCGCCATTTCTGGAACGGATCGCCGGCCATCTTTTCGAGGGCGACCCGTCGCGCACGGCGCTCGTCAGCGGCAAGCGGCGTATTGCCTATGGCGAACTCGCTCAGATGGTGGCAGGGGCGATGGCGGGCCTCAGGGCGCGCGGCATCGGCCGGGGCGATGTCGTGGCCGTGTGCCTGCCGCGCAGCCCGGAACATACGGCCATCACGCTCGCCGCAGCGCTGATGGGGGCTGTCTGGGTGCCGGTCGATGCCGGCTCGCCGGAAGATCGCCTGCGCTATCTGCTGACCAATTGCCGCCCGGCCGTCATCGTCGCCCGGAGCGTTCCGCAGGGTTTCGACGCCGTCGATCCGGCGGCGCTTCTGTCCACGCCCGCACCGGCTGGCGCACCCGTTAGCATGGCGGAGGTGTCGGCGCTCTCCCAAAGCGAGGAGCCTGCCTATTATCTCTATACCTCCGGCACGACGGGCAAACCGAAATGCGTCGTGCTTTCCAACCGCGCCACGGCCAATGTCGTTGGCAGCACGCTTGCGGAATGGGCGGTGACGGATGGCGACGTGTTCATCTCCGTCACGCCGCTGCATCACGACATGTCCGTCTTCGATGTTTTCGGCGCGTTGGTCGCCGGCGCGACCCTGGTGTTGCCGGAACCGGGCGAGGAAAAGGATGCGGTGCGCTGGAACGAGCTGGTGGCCGAACATGGCGTCACGCTCTGGTGCTCGGTGCCGGCCATCCTCGAAATGCTTCTCTCCTGCTGCCGTGGCGACCAGCTTGCCTCGCTGCGGCTCGTGGCGCAGGGCGGCGATTACATCAAGCCGATGATTATCGAAGAGCTTCGCAGATTGAAGCCCGGCCTGCGGCTGATATCGCTCGGCGGGCCGACTGAAACGACGATCTGGAGCATCTGGCACGAGATCGTAGCGGAAGATGTGGCGGCTGTGCCATATGGCCACCCGCTGCCCGCCAATCGTTATTTCGTCCTCAACGATCAGGGTGGCCATTGCCCGGCCGGTGTCGTCGGCCGCATCCATACGGCCGGCGTGAATGTCGCTATCGGCTATCTCGAAGATGGCGCGATTACCCAGACGGATTTCGTGACGGTTGCCGATCCGGAAGGAAACCCCGTGCGCGCCTTCCGCACCGGAGACCGGGGCCGTTACCGGCCGGATGGCAAGATCATGTTTGCCAGCCGCGTCAATGGTTACGTCAAGGTGCGCGGCGTGCGCGTTTCGCTGCCGGATGTGGAAAACGAGCTTATCCGCCATCCTTCCATCCAGCGCGTTCTGGTGGTGGATTACGGCGTCGAACAAAAGGGCGAAGCGGCCATCGGCGTGCTTTACGTCGTTGCGTCGGGCCTTGAACTCTCGACCGCCGATCTGCGCAATTTTGCCCGCCAGCATCTGCCGGAATCGCATGTGCCCGGCCGGTTTCTCAAGGTCGACGATCTGCCGCTCTCGGCCAATGGCAAGCCTGATCGCCGTCGCGCCCGCGAATTGCTGACAGGTGCTGCGGAACCGGCAAAAATCTCCGCCTCTGCTGCTCCCGCCGTCGATCAGGGCGACCGTAGGGTGCTGGATATCTATCTCGGCGTGCTGGGTAAAAAACCGGCGAATGTGGATGCGAACAGCGACCTGCTGGCGCTCGGTCTTCTGCCTTCGCATCTGAAAACCGTCTCGGCTGAAATCCGCACTGCCTTCGGCGTGGAGCTCACACCGCAGCAGCTTCTGCGGTGCCGCAACGCCAGGCAGGTGACTTCGCTCCTGGCCGCCCGGGCGGCGTGAACCCAATCATTTCGGGCGGCACTTCGCGCCCGATAACGGAAATTGTGCAAGGAAAAACAGATGGCGCATATCGATCCTGCCGGCGGCTGGCTTCCACTGACGCAGCCGCAACTCGATTTCTGGGAGGAGTTTTCCTTCCATCCCGACGAGCCGGTTTCCACGGTCGCCCATTATATCGATCTTTCCGGTGCGGTGAATGAAAGCGCGCTCATCGAGGCGATCAAACGCACCGTGCGCGAATCCGAAGTCCTGTCGATCCGTTTTCGCATCGGCGACGACGGCGAGACGCCGCAGCAACGCTGCGACCCGAGCCATGCCCCGGTGGTGGAGCTTGTCGATCTCCGTGGCGATTCCGCTCCCCTGGAAGAGGCGCTGCGGCGCATGAACGCGGATGTGGAAGCAAGGCTCGATCTTAGAACCGACAGGCTTTCGGCGCAGCTGCTCTACCGTATCGCCGACGATCGTTACCTCTGGTACATCCGCGCCCATCATATCGTCGTTGATGGTTATGGCCTGACGCTGGTGGAGCAGCGCTGCGGTCAGCTTTACGGGCACTATTGCGGCAAGGGCGAAGCGGGTCCGGATTTCCACCCCTTCGGCGATTTCCTTGCCGAAGAGGATGCCTATAAGCAAAGCCGGCGTTTTGAAAAGGACCGCGATTTCTGGGCGGCCTATCTTGCCGCACCCGCCGATCTGCCGGTGCTGGACAAGGATTGCGAGGACTATGGCGGTGGCGGCCTGCATACGGACGCGGCCTTGCCGCAGGGTTTCAGCACGCGGTTGCAACAGGTGGCGGGCGCAATGGAGATCGGCTGGCCGGACCTTCTGGTGCTGCTTTCCGGCCTTTATCTCCACCGTGTCTTGCCGCGGCCGGATCGCGATGTGCTGACTTTGTGGCTGCCCTTCATGAGCCGCTGGGGCAGCGTCGGCGCGCATATGCCGGCCATGCTCGTCAATATTTTGCCCTTCCATCTCACCATCGAGCCGGGGGAGAGCCTCGGCGCATTTCTGACGCGCAACGCCGCCAATCTGCGAAAGCAGCGCCTGCATGGCCGCTACCGCATCGAGCAGATCGCCGCCGACCGGGAAATCCCGAAGGGCCGGCGGTTCTTCTTCTCGCCGCTCATCAATGTCCTGCCCTTCAGCGCGCCGGTCTTTGCCGGGCTTACCGTTATCAGGCACATCCTTGCCAACGGTCCCGGCGACGGTTTCAACCTGACCTTCCGTGGCGAAGATGACGGCAGCGAGCTGAACCTGCATATCGATGCGGATTCAGCGCTGACGCAAGCGGAGGATTTCGCCCGTTACCGCGAGGAGTTGCCATTGTTCCTCGATGCCATGCTGCGCGAAGAAGCGCTGACGCTTGCGGCGGCGGAGGCGTCCACGGTGTTCCGTCTGGCGGTTTGAGGGGGATGACGACTGTGGGTGAATGCCGGGCCGGCTTCAGAGTGTGAGGCCGGGCATACGTTGCCGATAAAGACGGACAACCCCTTTTCCGTCATGCCGGACTAGATCCGGCATCCAGCCACGGCGCGTCTGCGCCGTGAACGGATTCTTTCGCGATCAAGGACTTGATCGCACTGGACCCCGGACCAAGCCCGGGGTGACGGCGTGCGGATGCAGCGGCCGCGCCAATGCATTCTCATCAGCGTTCATAGACAAAAATAACCCGGCTCCGCTAAGGCGAAGCCGGGTTTTCCTTGCGCAATTCCAGCTCAGGCGAGCGTTGTCAGCACGCGGCTCGAAGCGCCGGCTTCGGCAAAGCGGCTGAAGACGCCGCTGGTGGTGTTGCGCAGCCGCTCGACGTCCTGCGGGCCGTAGCGGTCCGAACGGTAGCTCATCAGCACGCGAATGGAGCGCTCGCCGCCGATCGTCTCTTCCATCACCTCGAATTGCAGTCCCAGCATGGATTCATGCTTGTCGGGGTCGATCTGGCGGAACTCCACCGGCTTGCCATCCGGCCCGGCAAGGGTGCCGTTCAGCTTGTTCTTGGCGTGGATCTGGATGAAGACCTCGAACAGATGGTCGCGGCCGGGCGTCATGCCCAGCGCTTCCTCGACGAGATCGATCGGGATTTCGCTATGTTCCAGCGAGCCGTTGATGGTGTTCTTCACCGAAGAAATCAGGTCGCCGACGGTCATTGTCTCGCCGAAACGCACGCGATGGGCGACAACCGTGGTGAAATAACCGATCGTATCGAAATAGCCGCTATCGGTGCGGCCCGAAGCCGAGGTGCCGACCACGAGATCGCTCAACCCGCCGAGATGGCGCAGCGATGCGGCGATGGCAGCATAGACCACGTTGAACAGCGAGGCGCTGTTCTGCTTGGCAATGGCGTAAAGCCCGTCGCTGACATGTTTTTCGAGCTTGAACTCGATCCAGCCGCCCGCCGGTGCTTCGTACTGCGATGCCTCGTGCGGCGTGCCGTCCTGTCCGTTGAGGGTAAGGCCTTTCGGCGCATCCCGCAGCATATCGGTCCAGTAGGCAAGGTGGTCGGCATTGACGCCTGACGCGACCTGTTTTCTCGCAAATTCATGGAAGGGCGCCGGCTTGGTGGCAAAGACCGGGGCCTTGCCCGCCGCCCTTGCCCGGTAGGCCTCGGTCAGCTCGTCCATCATCAGGTTCACCGACCATTCGTCGAGCACGATGTGATGGAAGAGGAAGGAAAGCACCTGGCGGCCGGTCTGCGCATCCTTAAGGAAGCGCAGCCGCATCGGCAGTTCACGCGCCAGATCGAACCGCCAGCCGGCCTCCGCGTGCCGGTCCACACCCTGGCTTTCTTCGCTGGTCCAGAACCATTTGTAACCGGGCAGGTCGTGCATCGGCACGATCTTCTGCAGAACCGTATCGTTTTCGACGTAGAAATGGGTCCGCAGGCCGGGATGGCGCTCGATGATATCGAGGAAGGCGCATTCGAAGGCATTCTCATCCACCGGATCGAGGAAATCGAGTGCGAAGGGAATGTTGAAGATTTCGCCGAAACCGAAGGCGGCATAGGCCTTCCAGAGCGACATCTGCGCCAGCGAAAGCGGTGCGGTGAGCGAGCCGCTCGCCGTCGCTTCGGCCTGCGCGGGTGCTGCGGTTTCGAGCCGGGTCGCCTGTTTTGCGAGCGAGGCGGCGGTCGGGTAGCTGAACAGGTCGTTGAAGCGCAGCTCGATGCCGTGATTGCTGAGAAGACGTCCGATGATGCGCGTCGCAATCAGCGAATGGCCGCCGAAATCGAAGAAATCGTCATCCGGCCCCATCTCGGGCGAGACGAGCGCTTCACGGAATTCCGCAAGGATCGTTGCGACGGTGTCGTCGTTATCACCGGAGGCAGCGGGCGAAAGGGCTGCCTGCTGAGGTGCTGTCGCAGCATTTTGAGGGACGATGCCGGAAAAATCCGCGCCGCCTTCGAGATGGCTGATGAAGCGCTCCAGCAGGAAGGCCGTCGCGTGCGGCGATGTCTCCCTTCCGCCCGTCAATTCGAGGCGGATATCGCCGGCGGCTGTCGGACCGGCGGCAAGCGTCAGGCCGAGACCGGATTGCAGGGAGGGCAGGGACAGGTGCTCAAACTGGAGCCCATGCTCCGATATGGCTTGAACGGGTGTTGCAAGCGCCTGCAACGTGAAGGTGGCGGTTCCGCCCTCATTGTCGTTTCGCTGCTCCAGACCGGACAGCACGGCTTTTTCAGCCTGTTCGGGCGTTTGGTCGCGGGAGATCGCTACCCGTGCCGCAGCCTCGGCTGACATCGGCATCGAAGCGCCGACACCGGGCTGCAGGCGCAGGGTTACGGTCTCGGGACCGCCGTTTTTCGCCAGGAAAAGGGCAAAACGCGATCCGGCGCGGGCCAGAAGCGCATTCGTCGCCGTGGAGCTGTTGAGGCCGAGCAGGGTGGCGGGAAGATCGACGCCGTGGCTGTGGCTCGCCGGCCTGTCGATCCCGTTTTGCCGCAGCGCCACGACGGTCGAGCCGGAGGCCGGACGTTGCAGCCATTGAAGCGGAAGCGGGTCGACGCCGTCACTTTCGACCGCGCGCGGCGAAAGCGGTTTCGGTGTCTCACCGGCATAGGCCGCCGTAATGCCTTCCAGCAGGATTTGCGGCGAGAGGACTTCGCCGAGCAGGCCGTGGACCAGAAATGCCAGCAGGATTTCTCCTTCGCTTAAGAGCACGACGGCCTGAAACGGCGGGTCGGTCTCGGCATCGAAGGGCCTTGCCTGCAGGTCGTGCAGCAAGGTCAGGGTCTCGCCCGCCGATGGAACATGCAGCAGTTGCACGATCGATGCGGACGGGGCCTCGATGCTCTTGGCAAGCGTGCCGTCCTCGCCGAAGGCAAAGCGTGCACGAAGTTCGGGCCAGACCTCGCAAACCGTCTTCAGCGCCGAAGTCAGACGCAGCAGATCGCACTCTTCACCGATGCGATAGGCGAGAAGGGCCCGGAAGACCTGATCGGGATCCTGAAACTGCTCGAACCAGACCCGTTCTTCGTATTGGCTCGGCGGGGCTGCATCTCCCCTGTCGAAAGTTTCTTCGATGCGACGTGCGAGCATACGCGTATTGTCTGCTGCCATGGTCCTCTCCTTGGAAATATTCGGGAATCGCGCTCCGGCGCGAAAAGTGCTGTGTCGTGGGATCAATGTCCCGCGCGCGACCGTTCGATGAGCGCCTGCCAGGCGGCAAGCGTGGGCTGCCGGGCCAGATCGTCATAATCGAGCCGTGTCCCGGCAAGCTGGGAAAGCGGCGGCATCAGCCGCATGAGGGCTAGCGAATGAAGCCCGCGACCGAACAGGTTGTCCCCCGGTTCGATGTCGCGCACTTCATCCTCCAGAACCCTGGCGATAAGGGCCTTGAGTTCGGTCATCATCGTTTCCGCCTCCGGCATGTCGTCCGCCGCGATTGCCGGTTCATTCATCGAAATGATCGTGAACGCCGCTGGCGCCGCGCCGCCAGTAACCGGAAGCGCGAGTCCATTTGGGGTTGGCGCCGAATTCTTCGACCAGAAGGGCGCGAACCTCCTTTGCAGCCTTCGATTCGCAGGCGACCCAGCTGAAGAAATCGCCCTTCGGCAGGTCGAGCTTGCGCAGCGCGCCCGCCAGCGCGTTGTGGTCGGTTCCGTTTTCCGTCTTCTGTGTCACCCAGACGATAGACGCATCCGCCTTCGTCGTGAGCTCCAGCCGGTCGGCATCCGTCTCGACCTCGATCAGCGCGACGACGCGGGTGCCCTCAGGCATTTCCTCCAGCCGCCGCGCCAGCGCGGGAAGGCCGGTATCGTCGGCAATCAGCAGGTGCCAGTCGTAGGTGAAGGGAACGGTGAAGGAGCCGCGCGGACCGGCGATCCACGCTTTGTCACCCGCTTTGGCGGCTTTCGCCCAGTTGCTGGCGGGGCCGTCGTGATGGGTGGCGAAATCGATGGCGAGTTCGCCCTTTTCGGCGTCGAAGCCGCGCGGCGTGTAGTCGCGCGCCAGCGGGCGCGGCGCGCCTTCGGGGAATTCAATGCCGTTCGGGCCGATCACCGGCAGGCTCGGTTCGGTTTCGCCGGGCTGGGCAAAGAACATCTTGACGTGGTCGTCGAAACCGAGGCTCGCAAAGCCCTCCAGTTCCGGCCCGGTCAGGACGATGCGGACCATGGACCGGCTGAGCTTTTCGACGCGCGCGACATTGAGCGCGCGCAGCGCGACGGCGTGGCGATGGCGTTTGGGAGTGCGGTCCGGGATGGGGGAATCCATGGTTTCTGGCATGCTCATGCTGTTGTCTTTCCTGGGATATCGCCGACGGGTTCGGCGGTCTCGCTGTCCCGGGTCGGCGTGCTGGACGATCGCGCGTTGGGAATCTTAATCCGGCGCGATATTCCGGCGTCGTTGCGTCAAGATGCGCGAACCATAACAGGCGGTTTCGGCCCCGGCAATATAACTTTCTCCAAAAACTCAAGTTTATACCCGGCACATAAATCGTGCCGGGATTGGCTTTGGATAACGCCGTTCAGCGGCGGCCTGCCCAGCTTTCCACCTCATTCAATGTGTGCAGGGCGCTTGGAATGGAAGGCGTCGTGACCCTGGTGGAATCGAGGAAAACGATCCTTTTCTCGCGCGCCGGTTTTACGAAACGCTCCCAGCCGGGAATGATCTTTTCAAGGGCGGCGCGCGTTCCGGCCTCGCCGCGGGCGGGGCTGGTATAGCTGTTCATCACCACCAGCAGATCGGGATTGAGCTTGCCGAAGGCATCGGCGCTCAGCGGCATCATCAGGGTCGAGCCCATGCCGCCCGAAGAGGCGGCGTTGTCGATCTTCAGGCGGGTATAACCCAGATCCTCCAATGCCTGCACCGCGCCGGACATGTCGCCCACCGCATTGATCTGGTCGGTCAGCAGGATCGCGAGATAGGTCTTGCCCTTGATATCGTCGCCCAGCGTCTTTTTGACGGCGGCGAGCTTCGTGTCATAGGTCTTCCGGCGCTCGGCAAAGACATCGCTTCGCCCGACCAGGGCGGCAAGGTTTTCTTCGACGCTGAAACCGTAGGCATGGCCGGTGCTGACTTTTTGCAGATAGACGGGGGCGACGGTGGAGAGCTGTTCGGCCTTGCCGCCATCCATTTCCGTGGCGACGATCAGGTCCGGTTGAAGCGCCCGCAGTTTTTCGAGGTCGATCTGGCCGACCGCGCCGAAACCCTTCGGTTTCGTGCGGCCTTCACCGAGAACGGTGTCGACGAAGTCGACGGCGGTGGCGAATTTGCCGTCGCTGTTGCGGCCATAGGCGCCGACCACATTGGCGTCGAGATCCATCAGCGGCACGCCGAGCAGCGGCTCGTGCATGACGACGATGCGTTGCGGCTTTTCCGGAACGGAGACGGTGCGGCCGGCGGCATCGGTCACGCTGCGCTCGGCGGCGAGGCTCGTTCCGGCGGCCAGAAGTGCGGCGATGAGGATGGCAATTCGCATGGCATTCCCTTTATTCGATGTCTTCAGTGGCTATTGGTTCTGCGCAACGCCTGAAGGCGCAGCGTGAGGATGAAAAGCGGCACGCCGATCAGCGTCAGCGCAAGGCCGATCGGCATCGGCGTATCGGCCACCAGCCCGCGCGACAGCGTATCGGCGGTGACGACAAGAATGCCGCCGGTAAGCCCAGACAGGAAAAGCCTGGCGCGGCCGACGGCGGGCGAAACGAAGGTGGCCAGATGCGGGGCGATAACGCCGAGAAAGGTCAGCGGGCCGACGGCGGTAACCGAGGAGGCGCTGAGGATGACCGCAAAAACAATGACGAGCGGGCGCGAATGCCTGACGGTTTCACCGAGCGCCATGGCCATTTCATTGCCGAGATCGAAGACCGCGAGCGCCCGGCCGATGAGAAAAATACTCACGAGGCTTGCGCCAAAGAGGGGCGCGAAAACGAGGATGGTCGACCAGCTTGCCTGAAACAGCGAACCCGCCATCCAGTCAGCCAGCGACAGCGAGGTTTCGGCCGGCGTGTAGAGCAAAAGAACGGAAGAGACGGATGAGAGGGCGGATTCGATCGCGATGCCCATCAGCAATATGGCAAGGCCGCTCGAGCGTTCCCGTCCGACGAGGGCGATGAGAAGGAAGGCGACAGCCAGACCGCCGCCGACGGCCGCAAGCGCCACCAGCGTCTTGGGTGCGGCCGGCACCAGCACCAGAAGCAGCATGATGGTGGTCATCGACCCCTGGCTCAGACCGAACAGGCCGGGATCGGCGAGCGGATTGCGGGCGACGGATTGCAGCATGGCTCCTGCCAGCGCCACGCTCCAGCCGGCCATGAAACCGATGAGGATGCGCGGCAGCCGCACCGTCCACAGCGCATAGGCCTGATCGTCGCCGAGATGCCCGCCCACCAAGCCGCGCAGGAGATCGACGAGGCCCGTTTCGGTATTGCCGAGGCTGACGGACAGGGCGGCGAGCGCCAGCGCCAGCACAAGCAGCGCAAGGCCGGCCTTCAGATTGCCGATGCCGATCTGCAGGCCGCTCGACAGCCTGAGGACGGCTTTGCCGTCGGTGGCGAAATGCCGTTTCATGAAAGCCCCCTTGCCGAAGGCGACAGATAGAAGCGCTTGACGATGACGATGAAGACGAGGCCGCCGAGCAGGTCCATGAACAGCCCGGTATTGACCACATACGGCGCAAACAGGGTTTGCGCGCCAAGATCGGCCAGCACGCAGAGGCCCGCGCCGACAAGCGCAGACGCCGGCAGGGCAAGCGTGAAGTTCACCCCGACCAGAGGCCGGATCATATGCGGCACGATGAGGCCGACGAAGCCGATGGGGCCGCAGATCGCCACCGCCGAACCCGAGGCCAGCATGGTGGCGAAGAGCGCGACCCGGGAAATACGCGTGACATTCACACCGGCGGAGGCGGCCTTTTCCGCGCCCAGCAGAACCAGCGTCAGCGGCCGGGCGACCGCCCACAACATGACGAGCGCAATTGCGCCGATCCACCAGAAATCGAACAGGCGCTCGGCATAGACGTGGTTGATATTGCCGCCCACCCAGCTGAGGAACTCGGCGCGGCGTGTGGGGTTGGAGAGAAGCAGGGCGTTGGTCACGCCGATCAGCAGCATGGAAACCAGCGCGCCGGAAAGGATGAGCGACAGGCCGCGCGGATCGTTCGCCCGCCCGGCGAGACGCGCGACGACGAAGCAGGCGGCAAAACCGAAGCCAGCGCCCGCGAGCGCGGCAAGGCCCTGTATTTCCGGAGAGAAATCGAACACCAGCGCGCCGGCAATCACAAAAAGCGTCGCGCCGGCATTCAGCCCCAGGGTGGAGGGCGAGGCGAGGGGATTGCGCGCAAGCCCCTGCAGCACACAACCGCTGACGGCCGTAGTCGCCCCCACATAGATGGCAATCAGCGCGCGTGGGATTTGCTGATAGAGAAGCACCGACTGCTCATAGCTGTCGGCCTCGCCGCGCCAGAGCGTCGCCATGATTTCGGCAGGCGGCATGTCGCCGGACATTACCAGCAGATTGATGGCGAGGATGGCGGCCAGCAGCAGCGCGGCGACGAAAATCAGCGTTATTTTCGGGGTCATGCCGGAATGGCCTGTTCCTGCCGCTCCAGCCGGGGCACGCAGATGAGCCGCCCCTGCCGGGAGAAGATATCGGCTTCGAGATCGAAGACCTCGGCGACATTTTCGGGCGTGACCGTTCTTTCAACCGGCCCGGATGCCAGAACCCGCCCGGCTTTCAGCATGATGACATCATCGGCGAAAGTGGAGGCAAGGTTGAGATCGTGCAGCACGACGATGACGGTCTTGCCATGCCTGTCCGTCAGTTCGCGCACGAGGCCGAGAACGGCATATTGATATTTCATGTCGAGATGATTGACCGGCTCGTCCATCAGGATCACGTCCGTATCTTGCGCCAGCACCATGGCGATGAAGGCGCGCTGGCGCTGGCCGCCAGAAAGCGTGTTGACCTGCGCTTTCGCCTTGTCTTCCAGCCCGACGGTCTTCAGCGCCTCGGCAAAAAGCGCGCGGTCGCGTTCGGTGGGGCCGCCCGCAAGGCCGTAACGGGCGTAACCGGCAAGCTCGATCAGCTCGCCGAGCGTCATATAGTCAGGGCAATGGCACTCCTGCGGCAGATAGGCGATGCGCCGCGCCAGTTCGCGGCGTCCGATCTCGCCGATCGAACGCTCGCCGAGCCTTATTGCCCCGGATGACAAAGGCACGAAACCCATGATGGTCTTCAACAGCGTCGACTTGCCGCAGCCATTGGGGCCGACCAGCGCGGTGACGCGGCCTGATCTGAAACGGGCGGAAAGCCCCCGCAGGACGGGAACATGTCCATAGCTGGCGTGAAGGTCCGTGGCGTCAAGCACCGGATACAACTCCTGTTATTCATGCGCCCATGCGTCGAGACGCCGCACGGTCTTTATAAGTATTTGAATTTAAATATCGAACCCGTGGAAAAAGCATTTCTTTCCGGCAGGCGCGACGGTGTGGTCTTGAAGCGACACTAAACTATAGTAAAACTCTCCACAAATCGAAATTTGCCGATTCAACGTGCGGATTTCCTGCCGGTTATTTCAGTCGAGGTGCATCATGTCAGTCGCAGCCAAGCTTCATGTCGGCATGTCGCTGGCCCCAACCTGGCTCAGCGGCGAGGCATGGCGGCGCGCGGACAGCGATATAAACGGGGTGTTTTCCAGCGACTATTTCGTCGATCTGGCGCAGCGCGCGGAGGCCGCCCATGTGGATTTCGTGTTTCGTCCGGATACGCTTTTTCTGCGCACCGAGGGGCTGGAGACCGGCGGCGGATTTGCCAGCATGGATCCGACTATGCTTCTTGCGGCCATTGCGCGGGAAACCAGCCATGTCGGGCTGTTGTCCACCGTTTCGACCACATTTCTGCCGCCCTATGTGGTGGCCCGCCAGATACAGTCGCTGAACTGGCTGAGCAACGGCAGGGCGGGGTGGAATATCGTCACGGCGCTTGAGGGGCACGAAAATTTCGGCCTGAAAGAGATGCCTTCGCCGCAGGAGCGCTACGAGCGCGCCGCCGAATTCACGCAGGTAGTGCAGCAACTCTGGGCGAGCTTTCCGAACGAAGCTCTCAAACTCGACCGGGAAAGCGGTCGGTTTGCCGATTCCTCGCTGGTGCGGCCGGTGACGCATGAGGGCAGGCATTTCAACGTCAAAGGCCCGCTCAACCTGCCGTCCCATGCCAGCCGCATTCCGCTGGTGCAGGCGGGCGCCTCTCCCGAGGGCCGTGATTTCGCCTCGTCGGTGGCCGACGCTGTCTTTGCCTCGACGCCGGACATGCAGGCGGCCAGCGAACTCAGGGCGGATTTGCGGCGGCGTGCCGAGGGGCATGGCCGAGACCCCGACGGCGTGAAGCTGATGCCGGGCCTCAGCCTCTATCTCGCGGAGACCGGCAGGGAGGCGCTGGAACTCTTCGCGGAGACCCATGCCCGCGCCAACCGCGCCCGCGCCTTTGCCTCCATCCGCGATATGACGGGTCTTGATCTCACGGACTGGCCGCTCACGCGGATCGTTACCGCCTCCGACCTGCCGCCGCCGCCGGAGACACCGAGAAGCCGCACCCATGCTGGCCTGCTGCGCCGGCTGATCGAGCGGGAGACGCTGAGTGTTGCGGAATTATTGCGGCGTCCGGAAGTGATGGGGTCGGGCCATTGGCAGATCATCGGCACCGTTGAAGATGCCCTTGAGGCCATCCGCGAATGGGCGGCTGCCGGTGCTATCGACGGTTTCGTCGCGGTGCCCGGCGGTTCGGTGGCGTCCATGCGGCTGGTGCTGGAGCGGCTGTTGCCGAAGCTCGCCGATGCCGGGCTGTTCCGCACGGCCTATTCCGGCCGCACCTTTGCGGAGCATCTGGCCGAATAGGCTTACACGCCGCCGGATTCGGCCGTCGCCTGTCTAGCTGCTTCGATCAGTCGGGAAAAATGCCGTTCGGTCTCGGCGGTGGCCACGAAGGATACGGTGGTGACGACACAACAGAGTTCGCCCTGGGCGTCGAAAACCGGCGCGGCCTTGCCCGTTAGGGCGGAGAACAGATGTTCATTGAGTTCCGCGCCACCCGCTTCGCGGATGGTTTCCAGAATGCAGGCATCGGGACGGGAGCCACGAAAGGCGGCCGGTTGCAGCCTGCGCACGGCGGCTATCCTGTCCGGAGGCAGGTAGGCCTGAAAAACCAGCCCGCAGGCGCTGTTGTCCAGCGGCAGAACATCGCCGAGCGCCACGGTGCTGATGGAAAAGCTGGCGCTTCTCGCCCATCGCACCACGGTCGGGCCGCGTTCGGTCCAGATCGCCACGCCGCAGCTGGCGCCGATCCTGGAAGCAAGCGCATTCATCTGGCGGCCGGCGGTTTCGACGGGATTGATTCGCCTGAGCGCGCTGATGCCTATCCCAAGCGCTGCGGGTCCGAGATCGTAACTGCCGCTTGCGGGGTCCTGTATCACCAGCCCCTCCCGCACGAGGCTTTGCATGTAGCGATGCGCGGTGGAGCGGCCGGTGCCGGCGCGTTTGGCCAGTTCGCCAAGTGCCAGCGCGCTGTCCGATCTGGCGAGAAGATTGAGGAAACGCGCCGCGATCGACACCGACTGAATGAGGGCAGAGCGCTTTTCGCCCTCGTTTTCCGGCAGATTGTCCGAATCGTCATCCATGGCGTTCAAGCGCGTTCCCCCCGTTTTGTTGAGCATGCCTAACGCATCGGACCGGAAATCGGAATCGATTTCTGCGGACGGAACCATGCTGTTCCCTTTCGAAACGCTGCGGGTGCGCAAGCGGCGGTCGGTAAACTTTGTTGTAAATATGGCACATCCCGTTACGGAAGCCTTTTTGTCCGCAATACAGAACGCATTCTCTATTGCGAAACGGATAACGCTTCCGTTACTTGAATATGACTTTAATACTCATGTTTATTAGGGGTGTGTGATGGGGTTTAGCTCTAACGGTCGTTTGATGAGCGGGGTCAGCGCTCTGACGCTGGCGACATTGTTTGTGACGCCGGTTCTCGGTCAGGATCAGCAGGCGGCGACGGCGGGCACCACCGTCCTGAAGCCGATCGTCGTGACCGGTGAAAAAGTGGCGCGCGACATGAAGAACACGGCGTCGTCCGTTTCGGTCATATCCGGGGATAAAATCAAGAAGGAAAAGACCGGCGACCCGACCGTATCGGAAGCGATCAAGGATATTCCGAACGTCGTTTACACCGACAATGTCAGCGCCCCGATCATTCGCGGACAGGATACGCAGGGACCGAATACCGGCTCCATCGCCTTCTTCACCGGCACGGTGCCGCGCGCGACGATCAATGTCGACGGCCACTATCTCGGTTATAACGAGTTCATCTATGGCGCGAGCTCCATCTGGGATGTCGAAAGCATCGAGGTGTTCCGCGGCCCGCAGACCACCTCGCAGGGCGCCAACGCCATTGCCGGCGCGATCCTCGTCAACACCAAGGACCCGACCTTTACGCCCGAAGCCAGCTATCAGGCGGAAATCGGCAATTATCACCAGAAGCGGGCTTCGTTTGCGCTTTCTGGGCCGCTGATCGAAGACGAGCTGGCGGCGCGCATGGCGATCGATTATTCCGGCCGCGACACCTTCATCGACTATATCAATCCGAGCTTTGCACGCAGCGGCACGGATCAGGACTTCAAGGAGTTCAACGGTCGCTTCAAGCTCTTGTGGGAACCTGCTGAAATTCCCGGCCTCTCGACCAAGCTGACCTATTCTTACAATAACTCCAACCGCCCGACATCGGAAGCGGCTTTCGGTCGTTACGAGGATCTCACGCACTCGACTGCCACGAAGCCGAGTTTCAAGCAGCACACCAACACCGTCATTCTCGACATCAACTATGATTTTGAAAATGGCGTGAAGGTATTCAACCAGACTCAGTTTTCCGCTGCCGATACCAAGCGAAGGGTGGGTATTCCCAATACGGGCGACGCCGACGTCGATCAGAAAAATACCTCCAACGAAACGCGCGTAACTTTCGGCGATCAGGAAGATACGCTGAGCGGCGTTGTCGGTCTTTATTATGCTCACACCCAGACCGACGAAAAACTCCTTCTCAACGGAACGTCTCTTTTCGACGATACCAAGGATAATTTCGGTCTCTTCAGCGAGCTGAGCTATCGCCTGACCGATCAGTGGACCCTGACCGGCGGTCTGCGGTATCAGCGGGACCAGATTCAGCGCGTCGGCTTCAGGGCGTTGGGCGCCGGAAGAAGTTCGGTGAACTACGACGAAACCTTCTCGGAAATTCTGCCGAAGGTCTCTCTTGCTTACGCCGTGACTGACGACTGGACGGTCGGCGGCATGATCAGCAGGGGTTACAATCCCGGCGGCGTGGCCTTCGATCTGACAACCAGCAAGTGGCGCAATTTCGACAAGGAAACGATCTGGAACTACGAGCTGTTCACGCGGGCGAACCTTCTGGACGACACGCTGACGGTCAACGGCAACCTGTTCTATATGGACATGCAGGATGCGCAGTTCAGCATTCCGGTGTTTGTCTCCTCGGGCGTGACCGAAACCTATACGATCAACGCCGAAGAGGCTCATGCCTATGGTTTGGAAATCGGAGCGGACTATCAGGTTCTCGACAATCTGACGCTCAAGGCCAGCGCCGGCGTATTGAAAACCGAAATCGACGAGATTTCCAGCAATGCCGCCTATGCCGGCAAGGAGTTCGCCAAGTCTCCGGGTTACATGTTCACCGTTGGCGCAAGTTGGGATGTGACTGACAAGTTCACGGTTTCAGGCCAGGTGCGTCATCTGGATGGCTATTTCTCGGATACGGCCAACACTTCGGCCTATGCGATCAAGCCCTATACCATCGCGGATATACGCGCGAGCTACAAGTTCCAGGAACAGCTCGAGCTCTATGCCTACGTCAAGAATGTGTTCGACGAACGCGCGCCGACCTACAAGATGCTGACTCGCGGTATCGGCGCGTCGGGCATCGAGGCAAGCATGACCGAACCGCGCATGTTTGGCGTCGGTATTCGCGGCACGTTCTAAGCGATTGCCCGATTTGAAAAGCAAAAGGCCTTCGAAGTGATCTTCGAAGGCCTTTCTGTTTCAGGGGGGGGACGCTCCCGATGATATGATTTGAGCTTGGCTCAGAGCGCTGGCTCACATTCGCCGGGGCGTCATGCATTCTCCCTCCGTCATTCCGGCCTTGAGCCGGAATCCAGCCAGCCCAAGTCCTTGGGCTGAAAGGAGTCTTCCCGCCACGCGGACGCGCGTCGGCTGGATTCCGGCTCAAGGCCGGAATGACGGTGAGAAGAAACTTCGCCGTTGCTATCCGACGCCGTCCCCGCTCCGGTCCATAAGCCTCAGAAAAACGCCTGAATGCCTGTCTGCGCCCGGCCGAGGATCAGCGCGTGGACGTCGTGTGTGCCCTCATAGGTGTTGACCGTCTCAAGGTTCTGGGCATGGCGCATGACGTGATATTCGATCTGGATGCCGTTGCCGCCATGCATGTCGCGGGCCTGGCGGGCGATGTCCAGCGCCTTGCCGCAATTGTTGCGCTTGATGATGGAGATCATTTCCGGCGCCATCTTATGGTCGTCCATCAGTTGGCCGACGCGGAGCGATGCCTGAAGGCCGAGCGCGATTTCGGTCTGCATGTCGGCGAGCTTCTTCTGGTAAAGCTGCATGCCGGCGAGCGGCTTGCCGAACTGCTTGCGGTCGAGACCATATTGCCGGGCGCGGAACCAGCAATCTTCCGCAGCTCCCATGACACCCCAGGAAATGCCGTAACGGGCGCGGTTGAGGCAGCCGAACGGGCCTTTCAGGCCGGAAACATTGGGCAGCAGCGCGTCTTCGCCCACTTCCACACCGTCCAGAACGATCTCGCCCGTAATGGAGGCGCGCAGCGACAGCTTGCCGCCGATCTTGGGAGCGGAGAGGCCCTTCATGCCCTTTTCCAGCACGAAGCCCCTGATCTGGTTGTCATGGGCTTCCGATTTCGCCCAGACGACGAAGACATCGGCGATTGGCGCATTGGAAATCCACATTTTCGAACCGCGCAGGCGATAGCCGCCGGCGATCTTTTCAGCGCGGGTCTTCATGCCGCCGGGATCGGAGCCGGCATCCGGCTCGGTCAGGCCGAAACAGCCGATCAACTCGCCCGAGACGAGGCCGGGCAGGTATTTCTTCTTCTGCTCGTCCGAGCCATAGGCGAAGATCGGATGGATGACGAGCGAGGACTGCACGCTCATCATCGAGCGGTAACCGCTGTCGATCCGCTCCACCTCGCGGGCGACGAGGCCGTAAGCCACATAGCTGGCATTGGCCGCGCCATATTCTTCCGGCAGGGTGACGCCGAGCAGGCCGGTGCGGCCCATCAGGCGGAACAGTTCCGGTTCGGTGGTCTCAGAAAGATAGGCTTCGGAGACACGCGGCAAGAGTTCCGATTTGCCGAAGGCGGCGGCGGCGTCGCGGATCATCCGCTCGTCGTCGTTCAGTTGGTCTTCGAGCAGAAAAGGGTCCTGCCAATTGAATGCTGCGTGTTCGCTCACGTGATGCCTCCGGATTTGCTGGCCGGATTATTGGTATTCGAGCCAGTCGGCACAAGCCATGTTTACTCATTTTTGCATTACATATAGTAATGGCTCATGACATCTCTCAGCCGCAAACTCCTGCCCTCCACCAGTGCGCTCGCCGCCTTCGATTCCGTGGCCCGGCTTGGCAGCTTTTCCGCGGCCGCCGATGAGCTTGCTCTGACGCAGGGGGCGATCAGCCGGCAGGTTATGTCACTGGAAGAACAGCTTGGCGTGCGCCTGTTCGAGCGCGGCGCACGCGGCGTGGCGCTGACGACCGAGGGCCGCGCCTATGCAAAATCGATTGCCTCCGCCCTTGGCGAGATACGCTCCGCGTCGCTGCAGATCATGACCAAAACGCATGGCAATACGCTGAACCTCGCCATGCTGCCCACTTTCGGCACCCGCTGGCTTCTGCCGCGTATCCCGGATTTCGTGGCGAACCACCCCGAAATCACGATCAATTTCGCCACCCGTATCGGGCAATTCGATTTTGAGCGCGAGCAGCTCGATATGGCGATCCATATCGGTCAAGCGGACTGGCCGGGGGCGGAAAGCACCTTTCTGATGCATGAAATGGTCGCGCCGGTGTGCAGCCCGCAATTCCTCAGCGCCCATCCCGTGGAAAAGGGGGAAGACATCGCCGCCCTGCCGCTGCTGCACATGGCCTCGCGGCCGGGCGCATGGGGTCACTGGTTCGAAAGCCTCGGCCTGTCGCTCGCCCTGCCGCAGGGCATGCGCTTCGAACAGTTTTCCAGCGTGGCGCAGGCCTGCATCGCCGGGCTCGGCGTGGCGCTCATGCCGCTTTTCCTGATCGATAACGAACTGAAATCGAAGCAACTGGTAAAGGCCTTCGATCATCAGGCCAGAAGCCCCAGCTCCTATTATGCCGTGGCGCCGCTTTCGCGCGCCAATCACGTGCCGGTCGTGCTGTTTCGTGACTGGCTGGTGCGGCAGGTGGAGGCATACCGCGCAGCGAACAGCGAAGCCTCGCAAAAATAATCGCACTTTTTTCGGGCAGTTAGACTTTATGCCCGGGTTTTCGCCGATTTTGCCCTCCGTCGGACTCGACAGGGCGGCCTTGCTCGATTATCGTGATTAAACGTTTAATCAGCCCTTCCGGACCATCATGGCGTCTTCACGGCCTGCCACCAATCTGAGCGCGATAGCAGCGGCACTCGGCGTGTCGGCGGCAACCGTGTCCAATGCGCTGTCGGGCAAGGGCCGCGTTTCGCCGGAACTGGTGGAGCGCATTCGCAAGACGGCAAGCGAGCTGGGTTATGTGCCGAGCTCGGCGGGCAGGGCGCTGCGCACCGGCAGAAGCGGGGTTCTGGGGCTGGTTCTGCCGGATATTGCCAATCCTCTTTTTCCGCAGATCGCGCAGGCCATCGAAAAGGCGGCCGTCACTGCCGGTTACGGCGTGCTCATCGCCGACTCGCGCGGCGAGATTGCCATGCAGACGGATGCGATCAACCGGCTGATCGAGCGCGGTGTGGATGGTATGGTCATCGTTCCCCGCCGCGGCACCCGCATTGCCGATGTCGATTGTCCCGTCGCGGTCATCGACAGCCCCTCGACGCCCGGCAACACTGTCGCCGCTGACCATTGGGATGGCGGCCGGCAGGTGGGCGAATATCTGGCGGGCCTGGGCCATCGCAAGGTGGTGCTGGTGGGCAAAAACCGCGATTCCAACGTGCAGAACGACCGTCTCGGCGGCATTCGCGATGGTCTTGGCAAGGCGTGCGTAACGCAGACGCTCTGGGTGGACGCCATTGAACAGGCGGGCGGCGCGGGTTGCCGGCTTGGTCTTGCAGAAAAGGTTGCCGAAGGTTTCACCGCCTTTGCCGCTGTATCCGATCTGCATGCGCTGCGCGTGCTCACGGAATTGCAGCGCGAGGGCATCGAGGTGCCGGAAGAGGCCAGTGTCACCGGCTTCGACGATCTCATCTTTTCCGCCGTGGTCACCCCGCCCTTGACGACCATGCGCATGGATATGGGCCGCATCGCCGATCTCGCCGTCGGCGCGCTGCTGCGCGCAATCGACGGCGCGGGCGAAAATGGCGTCGCCATCGACGTGACCGCGGATATTTCGAAAGTACCGATGGCGCTGATCATGCGCGGCTCCACCGGCAAGGCAAAGCATGATGCGATTGAAGCCAAAAAAACGACAGCAGGAGAACTCACACCATGAAAAAGATCATTCTTGCATCGGGCGCCGCCCTGATGTTGACGATGGGCGCCGCGCAGGCGCAGGACAAGACGCTGACGATTTCCGTCTACGCCTTCGCGCAGGACGAATTCAAGGAACTGGTCTATACGCCGTTCGAAAAGCAATGCGGCTGCAAGCTGGTCGTCGAGACCGGCAACAGCGTCGAGCGTCTGGCCAAGATGGAGGCCAACAAGGCCAATCCGGTGGTCGATCTCGCCATCGTTTCCATGGCGGATGCGCTGTCGGCCACCCGCAAGGACCTGATCCAGAAGATCGATGCTTCCAAGGTTCCGAATATCGAAAAGCTCTATGATATCGCCAAGGATCCGAATGGCGACGGCATGAGCGTCGGCGTCAATTTTTACGCCACGTCCATCGTTTACCGCACCGACAAGATGAAGATCGACAGCTGGGCCGATCTTTTGAAGGACGGCATTGTCGACCACGTCGCCTTCCCGAATGTCACCACCAACCAGGGCCCGCCGGCGCTTTATATGCTCGGCAAGGCCATCGGCAAGGATACGCCCGATCTTTCCGGCGCCATCGAGGCCGTGGGTGAAAAGAAGGACGATATTGTCACTTTCTACGTCAAATCCTCGCAGCTGGTGCAGTTGATGCAGCAGGAAGAAATTTGGGCAGCCCCCATCGGCCGCTTCTCTTGGGCGCCTTTCACCAAGCTCGACCTGCCGCTTGCCTGGGCAACGCCCAAGGAAGGCCAGACCGGCGGCATGAACGTGCTCGTGGTGCCGAAGGGCACGAAGAACGAAGATCTGGCGTTGCAGTTCATGGATTTCTGGCTCTCGACCGACGTTCAGAAGGCGCTGGCCGAAAAGCTGGTGGACAGCCCGACCAACAGGGAAGTCAAGGTTTCCGACGAGGTGGCGAACAACATCACCTATGGCGACGAAACCGCAAAAAGCCTGCAGCTCATCCCTTCCGACGTGACGCTGGATAACCGCGACAAGTGGCTGTCGGAGTGGAATTCCAAGGTCGGCCAATAAGTCCTTCACCGTTTGGAATGGGGCACTGAACGTCCGTCAGGGCGGCTCCATTCCCGGAAAAGCGGTTCGGTCGTCCCCTGACCGCTTTTCCACTCTTTTGATCGTAGGCCGGCGCGTCTGGCTGCCGTAACAACCGGCCTTCAGGCCGTTCAGGGAATAAACCCATGTTTCAGAACCGGGCCGAAGCGCTGGCGCTTGCCTTGCCCGCCGCAATTTTCGCGGCGGCGGTCTTTCTTGTGCCGGTCTTCATCCTGCTGTCGGAGGGCTTTCGCACCGCCGATGGCTGGACATTGGCGGCTTACGCCGATTTCTTCACCGATCCGCTGAACCAGACGGTTTTCCTGCGCACCCTGAAGCTCGGCGCGCTTGTCACCATCGTCTCGGCGGTGGTGGGTTATGCGGCGGCCTTCGCCATCATCAACCTGTCGCAGGGCGCGAAGGGACACGTCGTCAATCTGGTCGTGCTGCCGCTTATGATTTCGCCGGTTGCCCGCACCTATGCCTGGATCGTCATTCTGGGTCGAACCGGCATCGTCAATCAGGCACTGCAGGCGGTCGGCCTGAGTGACGGGCCGATCCGTATCCTGTTTTCCGAAACGGCCGTCTTCATCGGTCTTCTGCAATTGTTCCTGCCATTGATGATCATCTCGCTCATCAGCGCGCTGGAGAATATGCCGAAGGATACGATTGCGGCTGCCCGCGTTCTCGGCGCAAGCTGGTTTCAAGTGTTCTGGAAGGTCATCCTGCCGCTCACCAAGGAAGGGCTGGTCGTCGGCGGCACGCTGGTCTTCACCGGTTCGCTGACGGCCTATATCACGCCCGCCATTCTCGGCGGCTCGAAGGTGCTGATGCTGGAAACCCTGCTTTACCAGCAGGTGACGGTTTCCAACAATTTCGTCTCCGCCAGCGTCATCGCCTTCATCCTGATCGTCATGAGCTTTGCCGCCAATATCCTGCTGAAGCGCATCGCCACCGCAAGGAACAAGAAATGACCCGGCAGCTCTTCATTCCGCTCACGCTTCTGCTTGTCGTCGGTTTCCTGATCGGGCCGTTCCTCATCATCGTCGCGGCCTCGTTTTCGGCCGGCGATACGCTCGCCTTTCCGCCGCAGGGCTTTTCGCTGAAATGGATCGCCAAGGTCTTTACCGTTGAGAGCTTCCGCGAAAGCTTTGCGATGTCGATGTTCCTCGCCATCGGCGGCACGTTTGCGGCGCTCATCCTCGGCATTCCGGCCTCCTACGCCATGTCGCGCTACAAGCTGCCTTTTGCCGAGACGGTGCGCACCATCGTTTCCGCGCCGATCATCGTGCCCGGCATCATCGTGGGTCTCGCGCTGCTGCGTTATTTCGTCGTGCCTTTCGGCATCGGCATCACGCTTGCGTTGTTTCTCGCCCACACCGCGCTCATCCTGCCCTATGCGGTGCGGGTGGTGTCGGCCAGTCTCAACAATCTGCGTTCCGATATCGAGGAGGCGGCGGTGCTGCTCGGCTCGTCGCGGGTCGGGGCGTTTTTCCGCGTCGTGCTGCCGAATATCGCGGCGGCATCCTGTCCGCCTTCATTCTCGGTTTCGTGACGAGCTTCAACCAGGTGCCGGTATCGCTGTTCCTGTCGGGTCCCGGCGTTCGCACGCTGCCCATCGATATGCTGGGTTATATGGAAATCGTCTTCGATCCCTCCGTTGCAGCCCTTTCCTCGTTGCTCGCCTTCCTTTCCATCGGCATCGTCTTCATGGCCGAACGTTTTCTGGGGTTCTCCCGTTATGTCTGACGCAAATTACCTTTCGCTCAAAAAAGTTTCGCTCGCCTATGGTGGCAATGTCGCCGTCAAGGACCTCGATCTCGATATCCGCAAGGGCGAGCTGCTCGCGCTTCTCGGGCCTTCCGGCTGCGGCAAGACCACGACGATGCGCGCCATTGCCGGGCTGATGCCGGTGGCTGGCGGGCGCATCGATCTCGATGGCGCCGATATCACCCGCGTTGCCGCCAACAAGCGCGCCGTGGGTCTGGTGTTCCAGTCCTATGCGCTCTTCCCGCATCTGACGGTCTACGAAAACGTCGCTTTCGGCCTGAAGCTCAAGGGCATGAACGGCAAGGCGCTGGAAGACAAGGTCGCCTCCGGCCTGAAATCGGTGGGCTTGTCCAGCTTCGCCTCGCGCAAGCCTGCGGAGCTTTCCGGCGGCCAGCAGCAGCGCGTGGCGCTGGCGCGCTCCATGGTCATGGAACCGAAGGTGCTCCTGCTCGATGAGCCGCTCTCCAACCTCGATGCGCGTCTCAGGCTCGAAATGCGCACCGAATTGCAGCGCGTGCAGAAGGAGACCGGCGTGACGATGATCTTCGTCACCCATGACCAGATCGAGGCTTTGGCGCTCGCCGACCGCATTGTCGTCATGAAGGGCGGCAAGATTGAGCAGATCGGCACGCCGGAAGATATCTACAACGCGCCGGTTTCGTCCTTCGTGGCGGATTTCGTCGGCTTTGAAAACATCTTCGCGCTGGAAGGCGGCGCGCTCAAAACCGCAAACGGCACAACACCGCTTCCCGGACCAGTCCTTTCAGCATCCGGACTGGCCTGGCGGCCGCGCATGGTCACCCTCGGTTCAGGTCCTTTCCAGGGAACCGTGCGCGGCACCTCCTTTGCCGGCAACAGCCGCGAATATCTGCTCGATACGCCGCTCGGCCCCATCAAGGCGGAAACGGACGCTGCCCTGACCTCCCACGCAATCGGCGATACGCTCGCCTTCGACCTGCCGGTCGAAAAGGCGGCGAGCCTCAAGGTGTTCAACTGACCATGGGTGTATGGATCGATACCGATATGGGCTTTGACGATATCGCCGCCATCATGGTGGTGCAATCGTCGGGCCTTGCCATTGACGGCATTTCGCTGGTCTTCGGCAACACAACGCTTCAGGCGGTCTGCCGCAATGCTGCAGGCGCCGTCTCAGCCTTCGGCTGGTCGATGCCGATCCATCAGGGCCGCGCCATGCCGGTGCTGGGCGCGCTCGAAACCGCCCAGTCTATCCTCGGTGATAGCGGTATTCCGACTGTCGGCCAAAGCCTGCCGGATGCGACGGCATTGCCGAAAAGCGATGCCTTTGCCGCTATTTGCGATTGGCTGGCGGATGGGGAAGGCGAGAAGCGCATCCTTGCGCTCGGTCCGCTCACCAATATCGCCGCACTTTGCCTCGCCCGCCCCGATCTTGCCGCCAGAATTTCCGACCTCACCTGGATGGGCGGCGGCGTGACCAGCGGCAACCACACGGCCTCGGCTGAATTTAACGCCTTTGCCGATCCGGAAGCGCTGGCCATCGTGCTCTCCCACGGCCTGCCGTTGCGCATGGTCGATCTGGATGCCTGCCGCAAAGTCACCGCCTCGCCGGCCGATGTGCTGCCGATCCGCAATGCCGGTGGTAAAAACGCCGGGCTGATTGCCGATCTGCTGGAAGGTTTCATCGGCATCGCCACCAGCCGTGGCAGAGCCGCCATGGCGCTTTACGATCCCGTGGCCGGCGTCGCATTCGCCTCCGGTCTCATTGGTTGGCGTCATGCGCGGATCGATGTCGAGCTTCAGGCGACTCTGACGCGCGGGCGAACCGTGGTCGAGACGCGCGCTCAGAAAGCGAAAGCCTTCAACGCGCATTTCGCCGAAACGGTGGATGCCGAAGGTGCGAAGACCGCGATTCTCGAGGCGCTGCACCAGGAGGCCGCCCGATGAGCGCGAACTCTACAAAATGCGAGCCTGCCGATCTCACCGATGATGCGCTGCGCAGCCGCGCGGTCGCCGCCGCACGCGGCGATGCGCCTTTCGATGTCCTCATCACCGGCGGAACATTGGTGGATGTGGTGACGGGAGAGCTTCGCGCCGCCGATATCGGCATCGTCGGCGCTCTGATCGCCAGCGTGCACGAGCGGGCAAGCCGCAGCGACGCTGCACGGATCATCGATGCGGCAGGCGCCTATGTCTCGCCCGGCCTCATCGACACACATATGCATATCGAAAGCTCGATGGTCACACCGGCCGCCTATGCGGCGGCGGTGGTTGCCCGTGGCGTCACCACCATCGTCTGGGACCCCCATGAATTCGGCAATGTGCATGGTGTGGAAGGGGTGCGCTGGGCGGCGAAATCCATTGAAAACCTGCCCTTGCGCGCCATTCTGCTCGCGCCTTCCTGCGTGCCTTCCGCACCCGGGCTGGAGCGCGGTGGGGCGGATTTCGACGCTGCCATTCTTGCCGATATCCTGTCATGGCCTCAGGTTGGCGGCGTTGCGGAAATCATGAACATGCGCGGCGTCATCGAGCGTGATCCGCGCATGAGCGGTATCGTGCAGGCCGGGCTTGCCTCGGAAAAGCTGGTTTGCGGCCATGCACGCGGCCTGAAAGATGCCGATCTTAACGCCTTCATGGCGGCGGGCGTTTCTTCCGATCACGAGCTGGTCTCGGCCGAAGACCTGATGGCGAAGCTCAGGGCGGGGCTGACCATCGAGCTGCGCGGCTCGCACGATCACCTGCTGCCGGAATTCGTGGAAGCGCTGAACGCGTTCGGCCACCTGCCGCAGACGGTGACACTCTGTACGGACGACGTCTTCCCGGATGACCTGCTGCGGGGCGGTGGGCTTGACGATGTGGTGCGCCGTCTTGTCCGTTATGGCCTGAAGCCCGAATGGGCGCTGCGCGCCGCAACGCTGAATGCAGCCCAAAGGCTCGGCCGTGCCGATCTCGGCCTCATCGCCGCCGGCCGTCGCGCCGATATCGTCGTCTTTGAGGATCTGAGCGGTTTTGCCGCCCGCCACGTTCTGGCCTCGGGCAGGGCGGTTGCGGAAGGCGGGCATATGCTCGTCGACATTCCGGCCTGCGATGCGGCGGCGCTCGAAGGCTCGATGAAGCTGCCGCTGCGCGCAGCCGATGATTTTCGGGTTGCCTGCGAAGGCGCGAAGGTGCGCCTCGCCACCATCGACCGCCCGCGCTTCACGCAATGGGGCGAGGCGGAAGCCGAGGTGAAGGACGGTTTCGTCGTTCCGCCCGAAGGTGCGACGATGATTTCCGTTACCCATCGCCACGGCGTGGCCGAGCCGATCACCAGAACCGGCTTCCTCACCGGCTGGGGAAACTGGAACGGCGCCTTCGCCACCACCGTCTCGCATGACAGCCACAACCTCACTGTCTTCGGCGGTAATGAAGACGACATGGCGCTCGCCGCCAATGCGGTGATAAAGGCCGGCGGCGGCATGGCTGTCGCTTCCGAAGGCAAGGTGACCGCACTTCTCCCGTTGCCGCTTTCCGGCCTCGTTTCCGATGCCCCGCTTGAAGACGTGGCAAAGGCTTTCGAAGAATTGCGCGAAGCCGTCGGCAGGGTGGTGGAATGGCAGCCGCCCTATCTCGTCTTCAAGGCCTGCTTCGGCGCCACGCTCGCCTGCAATATCGGCCCGCACCAGACGGATATGGGCATTGCCGATGTGTTGACGGGCAGGGTGATGGAAAGCCCGGTGATCGCCGTTCTCGAATAGCGGCGGCCCGCATCCGCGGGCTGCGGTTTATTCGACCGCGGGCACATCAGGCGTCTGTATTTCGCGCGCGGCAATGCGCGCCGCCAACACGAAATTCTTCACCACCGGCGATGTCGTTCCGCGCCGATAGGCCAGCGATATGGAAAGCCGCGGCGGCGGGCCGCTGGAGGGCAACAGGACGATGTTCTGCATTTTGACCTGCGCGACGGATTCCGGAAGGAGGGAAACCCCGAGTTCGGCCGCGACCAGCGACAGTATCGAGGCGATTTGCGGTGCCGCCGGCCCGAGGCGCGGCGTGAAACCGGCCTCCTGGCAGGCTTTTATCGATGCATCGTGAAGGCTGGTGCCGACGTTGCGTGGCGTCAGAATGAAAGGGTCGTCGCGCAATTCCATCAGGTCTATGGCGGTGCCGCGCCGCGCGAGCGGATGGGATGCCGGCAGGGCGACCAGAAGCGGTTCGTCGGTGAGCACTTCCTCGAGCAATGTATCGGGATCGGATTGAGAAGGGCGCAAAAGCGCCACGTCCAGCCGATCTTCGAGCAGGGCCGGCGTCAAGGCCAGGGCGGCTGCTTCCATCACCTGAAGTTCCACGTCGGGATATTGGTGTCTGTAGGTGCGGATGCAGGCCGGAACCAGGGGGTTGAGCGCCGCCGTGCCGGTAACGCCTATTCTGAGAATGCCGGTTTCACCGGCCGCCGCCCTGCGTGCGAGCCGGACACCTTCGCCCACCTGATGCGGAATATGGGTTACCGCAGCACGAAAGGCATGGCCCGCCGGTGTCAGTTCCGCGCCATGCGCGAGACGCCGGAACAGCCGCACGCCGATTTCCTGTTCCAGAACCTTTATCTGCTGGCTGAGCGGCGGCTGCGCGATTCCCAGATGTTCTGCCGCCCGCGTAAAACTGCCTTCATTGGCGATGGCCAGAAAATAGCGGATGTGCCTGAGTTCCATGATATTAGATCCAGATATGATGGGAACGCCTTCCATATATTAGAATGAAAGACGGAGCTGCGCTATAGCTGGGAGCGAAAAGGACAAACCCGATGCGCCAGCTCAAAAAACAGGATTTCACCCCGCCGATCGTTATGACGGAGGAGCCGCCGGATGTGCTCTGGATACGGCAGGGAAGCCGCCAGTTTCGCCGGGCGAGCTGGGCGCTTTTCCTCGCGGGCTTCGCCAGCTTTTCGCTGATCTATTGCGTACAGCCGCTGCTACCGGAATTTCCGGCGGAATTCGGCATCAACCCTGCAACCGCATCGCTCGCTTTGTCGCTGACGACGGGAACGCTTGCCTTCGCCATTCTTCTCAGCGGGGCCTTTGCCCAGCTCTTCACCCGCCGAAATCTGATGTTCGTTTCGATGATGCTGGCCGCCATCGCCAATATCATCGCAGCAAGCACGCAAGGCTGGGCATGGCTGCTTGCCGCCCGTGCGCTGGAAGGCTTCGTGCTCGGCGGCGTTCCGGCCGTCGCCATGGCTTATCTTGCCGAGGAGATCGAACCTTCCAGCCTCGGCAAGGCGATGGGGCTTTATGTCGGCGGCACGGCCTTCGGCTCCATGGCGGGACGTGTCGGCATGGGGCTGGTGTCCGCCTATACCTCCTGGCAGGTGGCAATGTATGCGCTGGGGGCGGTCTGCATCCTCGCGGCCATCGGCTTCCTGCTGTTGCTTCCGCCCTCGCGGAATTTCCGGCCGCAGCACATGCCGCTTAAAAATCATCTGAGAATATGGGCGCAACATCTTGGAAACCCGGAACTTCGGCGGTTCTATTTTCTGGGCGCGATGCTGACGAGCGTTTTCACCACCGTTTTCAACTATTGTGCCTTTCGCCTCGTTGCGCCGCCTTACGAATTGGGCCGCACGGCCGTCAGCATGATTTTTCTGACCTTCGCCCTGGGTATCGTCGCGTCCTCCTATGGCGGGGCGCTGGTCGACCGGTTCAGCCGGCGGATCATGCTGGTGGTTGCCTTTTCCACCATTCTTGCCGGTATCCTGCTCACATTCGCCTCAAGCATCATCCTCATCGTGGCGGGGATTGCGGCGATAACCATCGGATTTTTCATCGGGCATTCGGCTGCCAGCAGCGGAGTGGGCGCCAATGCGGGCGCCGCCAAAAGCCATGCTTCCGCGCTTTATCTGCTGTTTTATTATTGCGGAGCGAGCATCACCGGCTGGGTCGGCGGCTGGTTCTGGATCCATGCCGGCTGGCCCGGCATCATGGCGATTACCGCCGGCTGCGCGCTTGCCGGAATTTTAGCCAGCCTCGCTCGCCCGGGCGCGCGGCGCGCCTGAGCGGCCATCGCGCCGGGCGGGGCGTCACTCCGCCGCCAGTTCTTGCTCCACCAGCGTCGCCCAGAACGCCACGCCCGGCACGATGGCCGCATCGTTGAAGTCGTAGGAGGTGTTGTGGTGCAGCGCGCCATCCACCGCCGGGCCGTTGCCCAGCCAGACATAGCAGCCGGGAGCTTCGCCCGCGAAGAAGGCGAAATCGTCGCCGGCGGTCGAGGGTGGGAAGGCGTTGCGGGTCCTGTTGCCGAAGACGGTTCTTGCGGCGCGCAGCGCCCGTTTCGTCGCATCCGCCTCGTTGATGACGGGTGGAATCCGGCGGATGAATTCGTAATGCGCCTCGATGCCGAACATCGCCGCCGTGCCCTTTGCCAGCCTGCCGATTTCCGCTTCGAGCTGGTCGCGCACGTCAGCCGCGTAAGCACGCGCCGTGCCGCCGATTTCGACGAGATCGGGAATGACGTTGAGCGCCTTCGGGTCGCCCGCCTGCACCGAACAGGCGCTGACCACGGCGGGCTGCAGCGGATCGACGACGCGGCCGACGATGGTTTGCAGCGAGGCGAGGAAGGTGCCCGCCGCCGTCACCGGATCGCGGCCGAGATGTGGTTTGGCGCCGTGGGTGCCGATGCCTTTGAACGTCACGCGCCAGCTATCGGAAGAGGCGAGCTGCGGGCCTTCCACCACCGCCATTTCGTCGATGCCAAGCCCCGGCATATTATGCAGGCCATAGACCGCATCGCAGGGGAACAGGGTGAAAAGCCCGTCCTCCACCATTTTTTTCGCGCCGCCACGGCCTTCTTCCGCAGGCTGGAAAATGAAATGCACAGTGCCGGAAAAATCGCGGGTCTTTGCGAGGTAACGCGCAGCACCCAGCAGCATGGCGGTGTGGCCGTCATGGCCGCAGGCATGCATCTTGCCGGGAAATTTCGATTTATAGGGCCTGTCGGGCACTTCCGGCATGGCAAGCGCATCCATGTCGGCACGCAGGCCGATGCTGCGGGTGCCGTTGCCCACCTGCAGCGTGGCGACCACGCCGGTGCCGCCGAGACCGCGATGCACCTTCAGCCCGGCACGCTCGAGAAGATCGGCGACGATGGCGCTGGTTCTTTCCTCTTCGAAGCCCAGTTCGGGATGCGCGTGCAGGTCGTGGCGAAGCTCCGTCAGGAATGGCAGGTCCTCGCCGATGCGGTCCAGCAGTCTCATGGGCAGCTTGTCCTTGAATATGGGAAAAACCCGCGTCATAGGTGGGTTCATCCGAATGCCTGTTGCTTTTTTCTCTTCTAGAGCATTTCCAGCAAAAGTGTGTAGCGGTTTTGCGTTCGGAAATGCGTAAACCAAAGAGCCAGGGTATTTCCGTGTTTCGGATAAAAACGGTAATACCCTACCGGAAAAAGCCAATGAAATGAACCCGCAGCGTCTCTGGGGTTGCTAAAATGACTAATCTGCCGAACGGGATTGGCGTGGCCGAAAACCGCCCGCGCCTTGCGCCATACCGGTTCTGAAAGGAAAACCGATGCCGTCACCCGCATCGCCTGCCGCCCATTCTCCCGCCGCGCCGCATGAGTTCTGGCAGGAGATCCATCCGTGCCGCAGCTTCGAAACGGCAGGCCCGCATTCCGCCTTCTTTCCGGCGGAGCTGGATGACGGAAGGCAGATATGTCTGCCGATAAGGCCGCTGGCGGATGGCGAACATGCGCTCGCCTCGCTTATCGTCAATCAGGCCTCTTTTGAGGTGCTCGAGGCGCTGGCGGCCGACCTTGCCGCACAGCTTCTTCCCTTCAAGCCCGATGTCGTCATTGGCCTGCCGACGCTGGGGCTGACGCTCGCCGCCGCCGTCGCCCGGCATCTCGGCCATTCCCGTTACGTGCCGCTCGGCACTTCGCGTAAATTCTGGTATCTGGAGGAATTGTCGGTGCCGATGTCCTCCATCACCACAAGGCAGGAAAAACGGCTCTATATCGATCCGCGCATGCTGCCGCTCATCGAGAACCGGCGGGTGGCGCTGGTGGATGACGTGATCTCCAGCGGCAGCTCCATCATAGCGGGTCTTTCGCTTCTCGCCGCCTCCGGCATTCGGCCCGCCGTCATCGGCGCGGCCATGCTGCAATCGGATCGCTGGCGGGAAAAAATCGCCGCTTTCGGGCCGGAATGGCCGGAGCGGGTGAGGGGTGTTTTTTCAACGCCACTGCTCACGAAAGCGGAAGGCGGCTGGCGCGCCTGACGAAGCGCAAATTCCGGCAAAAGGCAAGTGGTGATAATTTCACCGCTGCCTAATTTGTGTCTTGCGAAGCCCGAATAGATCGTCCTAAGATCGCCTCCGACAGACAATAGCGGTCGGCGAACAATGCGCCGGTTTGCTTTCGCGCGGTGTCATCCCGGCGTCTGCCCGCCCCCGTTTTGCTCTTTCCGATGACTGGAATTTCTTCCCATGCACGCAGTGTTCGACGGTCATAATGATGTGCTGCTTCGGTTGTGGCGCAACAGCAAGGCCGGTGCCGATCCGGTGGCCGAATTCAGGAACGGCACACGCGAAGGCCATATAGATGGCCCGCGTGCGAGGGCAGGCGGTCTCGGCGGCGGCATCTGCGCGATCTATATTCCCTCCGGCGATCTCATTCTTCAGGAACCGGATGAAAGCGGCCACTACAACACGCCGCTCGCCTCCCCACTGGAGCGCCAGCCCTCGCTCGATATCGCCATGGAAAAGGCGGCGATTGCGCTGAGGCTCGACCGCGCCGGCGCGTGGCGGCTTTGCCGCTCCACGGCCGAGATCCGCAAGGCCTTTGCCGAGGATATCTTCGCCGCCGTGCTGCATATGGAAGGCTGCGAGGCGATCGGGGCCGATCTCGACGCGCTGGAGGTGTTTTACGCCGCCGGCCTGCGCTCGCTCGGTCCGGTCTGGAGCCGGCACAATATCTTCGGCCATGGCGTTCCTTTCTCTTATCCCATGTCTCCCGATACGGCGCCCGGCCTCACCGACGCCGGTTTTGCGCTGGTGAAGGAATGCAACAGGCTCGGCATTCTCATCGATCTCGCGCATATCACCGAAAAAGGCTTCTGGGATGTGGCGAAGACCACCAACCAGCCTCTGATCGCCAGCCATTCCAATGCGCATGCGCTTACCCCCGTCGCCCGCAATCTCACCGACAGGCAGATGGATGCCATCAAGGAAAGCGGCGGGCTGGTGGGGCTCAATTACGCCGTGACCATGCTGCGCGCGGATGCTCGCGACATTGCCGATACGCCGCTTTCCGACATGGTGCGCCATATCGATTACATGGTGGAGCGCATGGGCATCGATTGCGTGGCGCTGGGATCGGACTTCGACGGCGCGACGATACCCGTCGGCGTTGCCGATGCGAGCGGCAATCACAATCTGGTTGCGGCGCTGAAATCGGCGGGCTACGGTGATGGAGAACTTGCTAAAATATGCCGGGAAAACTGGCTGCGTGTTTTGTCTGAGGCCTGGCACGAGGCGGCCTGAGAAGAGCTGAAGCGAACCAAATCAAGCTTATAACAAAAGGGGAGATCCTATGATCAAATCGCTCAACAAATCCATGCGCATTCTGAGCACCAGCGCCGCTTTGTCGCTGATGATGCTGGCGGCGCCCCATGCTTTTGCCGCAACGCCGGCCGATACGCTGGTCGAAGGTTTCGCCATCGACGACATCATCACGCTCGATCCGGGCGAGGCATTCGAACTTTCCGCCGCCGAAGTCACCGGCAATACCTACAGCAAGCTGGTTTCCATCGATCTCAACGACACGTCCAAGGTGATCGGCGATCTGGCCGAAAGCTGGACGACCTCCGAGGACGGCCTGACTTATACGTTCAAGCTGAAATCCGGCCTGAAATTCGCGTCGGGCAATCCGGTCACGGCCGATGATGTGGCCTTCTCCTTCGAACGTGCCGTGAAGCTCGACAAGTCGCCGGCATTCCTGCTGACGCAGTTCGGTCTCAGCGGTGACAATGTCACCGAAAAGGCGAAGGCCGCGGATGCGAACACCTTCGTTCTGACGGTCGACAAGCCCTATGCGCCGAGCTTCGTGCTGAACGTGCTGACCGCAACCGTCGCTTCGGTGGTCGACAAGAAATTCGTGACGGAAAAGGCCAAGTCGGTCACGCCGAGCGCCGATTACAAGTACGATACCGATTTCGGCAACGAGTTCCTGAAGACCGGTTATGCCGGTTCCGGCCCCTACAAAATCCTCGGCTGGAAGGCCAATGAAGCGGTCATCCTCGAGGCCAACCCGAATTATTACGGCGAGAAGCCGAAGCTGAAGCGCGTGGTCTATCGCCACATGAAGGAAAGCTCGGGCCAGCGCCTGGCGCTTGAAAACGGCGATATCGACGTTGCCCGCAACCTCGAGCCGGGCGACATGGAAGCCGTTTCCAAGAAGGAAGGCCTTGCCGTCACTTCCGCGCCGAAGGGCACCGTCTATTATTTCAGCCTCAACCAGAAGAACGAGAACCTGAAGAAGCCCGAGGTCATCGAAGCCTTCAAATATCTGGTCGACTACGATGCCATCGGTGCGACGATCATCAAGGGTATCGGCGAAGTTCACCAGACCTTCCTGCCGAAGGGCCAGCTCGGCGCGCTTGACGAGAACCCCTACAAGCTCGACGTCGCCAAGGCGAAGGAGCTTCTCGCCAAGGCCGGCCTGAAGGACGGCTTTACCGTGTCCATGGATGTGCGCAACACCCAGCCGGTGACCGGCATTGCCGAAAGCGTGCAGCAGACGCTGGCGCAGGCCGGCATCAAGCTGGAAATCATCCCCGGCGACGGCAAGCAGACGCTGACCAAATATCGCGCCCGCACCCATGATATCTATATCGGTCAGTGGGGTTCGGACTATTTCGACCCGAACTCGAATGCGGAAACCTTCACCATCAACTACGACAATTCCGACGAGGGTAAGAACAAGACGCTCGCCTGGCGCAATGCCTGGGACGTTCCCGATCTGACCAAGGAAACCCAGTCGGCACTGCTGGAGAAGGACAGCGCCAAGCGCGCCGCCATCTATGAAAACCTGCAGAAGGAAGTTCTGGCGAAGGGTCCCTTCGTCATCATCTTCCAGCAGACGGAAGTGGCGGGATATTCCGCCAAGCTGAAGGGCCTGAAGCTCGGACCGAGCTTCGACACCAACTTCGTCTACACCATTTCCAAGGAATGATCCGGAAGGATCGGTCCCTTGGAGATCGTTGAATGAGCATGGTTGAAACCAACAGCAGGGCGAGGCACGGCAAACGCCGTGCCAATGCCCGCGTGAAAGCCGTTCTCGGCTTCGCCGTCACCGTCATCACCACCTTTCTGGGGCTGATGGCGGTCACATTCTTCATTGGCCGCGTCGTGCCGATCGATCCCGCGCTGGCGATCGTCGGCGACCGTGCGCCTGCGCATGTGGTCGAGCGGGTGCGCGAGCAGCTCGGCCTCAACCTGCCGCTCTGGCAGCAGTTCTTCCTTTATCTGAAACAGGCGCTATCGGGCGATTTCGGCACCTCCGTCCTCACCACCAATCCGGTGATGGAGGATATCAAGCGGGTGTTCCCGGCGACGATTGAACTTGCCACGCTCGGCACCATCATCGGCGCCGTCTTCGGCATTCCGCTCGGCGTGCTTGCCGCCGTCAAGCGCGGCAGCTTTGCCGACCAGGTGGTGCGCGTCATCGGCCTCATCGGTTATTCCGTGCCGATCTTCTGGCTCGGCCTCCTGGCGCTGCTGGTGTTTTACGCCCGGCTGCAATGGGTGGCTTATCCCGGCCGCATGGACATCGTTTATGAATTCACCTTCACGCCGGTCACGGGCTTCTTCCTGATCGACGCGATCTGGCAGCGGCAATGGGACGTGTTGTGGGATCTCTTCCGCCACATCATCCTGCCGGCCTGTCTGCTCGGCTATTTTTCGCTGGCCTATATCAGCCGCATGACGCGCTCCTTCATGCTGAACGAGCTTGGCCAGGAATATATCGTCGCGGCCCGCGCCAAGGGGCTTTCGGAAACCCGCATCATCTGGTTCCACGCGCTGCGCAACGCCGCCGTGCCGCTGGTAACGGTGATTGCGCTGTCCTATGCCGGTCTGCTCGAAGGTTCGGTGCTTACCGAAACCATCTTCGCCTGGCCGGGGCTCGGCCTTTACATCACCAATTCCCTGCAGAATGCGGATATGAATGCCGTTCTTGGCGGCACGATCGTGATCGGCGCCATCTTCGTCGGCATCAATCTCTTCTCCGATCTGCTTTACCGGACGCTCGATCCAAGGACGCGCAGCCGATGACCCTTTCGACCGATACGATCAAACCCTATAGCCGCGAATGGCTGCTCTCCGACCGGCCGGCCTCGCGCAAACAGGCGCGGCTTGGCCGCGCCTATGTCATCTGGCGGCGCTTTTCGGAAAACCGTCTGGCGCTGCTCGGGCTGGCCATCATCATCGCGCTGCTGTTCGTGGCGCTGTTTGCCGATGTTCTGGCCCCGCATAACCCGGTGCAGGGCGATCTGCGCAATGCCCGGCTGTTGCCGCCCGGCACGGAAGGTTATCTGCTAGGCACCGACGATCAGGGCCGCGATATTCTCTCGCGCCTCATCCACGGTTCGCGGCTGACGCTGTTCGTGGTTCTGCTGGTCGCCATCATCGCGGCCCCCGTCGGCCTTATCGTCGGTACGGTTTCCGGTTATGCCGGCGGCTGGGTGGATGCGGTTTTGATGCGCATCACCGATATCTTCCTTGCCTTTCCAAAGCTCGTTCTGGCGCTGGCGCTGGTCGCGGCCCTCGGGCCGGGCATCGAAAACGCGGTGCTCGCCATCGCGCTCACCTCATGGCCGCCCTATGCGCGCATCGCGCGCGCCGAAACCATGACCTTCCGCAATTCCGATTTCATCGCCGCGGTCAAACTCATGGGCGCGTCGCCCTTCCGCATCGTGTTGAAGCACGTCATGCCGCTCTGCCTGTCGTCGCTCATCGTGCGCGTGACGCTGGATATGGCGGGCATCATCCTCACCGCCGCCGGCCTCGGTTTCCTCGGTCTCGGCGCACAGCCGCCGCTGCCGGAATGGGGCGCGATGATCGCTTCCGGCCGCCGCTTCATTCTCGATCAATGGTGGGTCGCGGCCATGCCCGGCGTGGCGATCCTCATTGTCAGCCTCGGTTTCAACCTGCTGGGCGACGGTCTGCGCGATGCGCTGGACCCCAAGGAGGCGGGCCAATGAGTGCGCCGCTTCTGACCGTTCAGAATCTCCGCGTGTCCTTCCCCACCCGCACCGGGCTGGTGGAGGCGGTGCGCGGTGTTTCTTTCACGCTCGGCCGCGAGCGTCTCGGCATCGTCGGCGAATCTGGCTCCGGCAAGTCCCAAACCGGCCGCGCCATCATGGGGCTGACCCCGAAAAACGCGCATATCGAGGCGGATGCGCTGCGCTTCGGCGATATCGATCTGCTTAAGGCGTCTGCGAAAGAGCGGCGGATCATGCGCGGCAAGCGCATGGCCATGATCCTGCAGGACCCGAAATATTCGCTGAACCCGGTCATGACCATCGGCCGCCAGATCATGGAAACCTTGCGGACCCATGAAAAGATCGGCAGCGGCGAGGCGCGCCAGCGCACGCTCGCCATGCTCGAAGCGGTACAGATACGCGACCCAGAACGCGTCTTCGATCTTTATCCGCACGAGGTTTCCGGCGGCATGGGCCAGCGTGTCATGATCGCCATGATGCTGGTCTGCGGCCCGGAACTGCTGATCGCCGACGAACCCACTTCGGCGCTCGATGTGACGGTTCAGCTGGAAGTGCTCGACATCCTCGACAAGCTGGTGCGCGACCGTGGCATGGGGCTGATCTTCGTCAGCCACGATCTGCGCCTCGTCTCCTCTTTCTGCGACCGTGTTCTCGTCATGTATGCGGGCAAGGTGGTGGAAGAGCTTGCTTCCGCCAATCTGAAAGAGGCAAAGCACCCCTATACGCAGGGCCTGCTGAACTGCCTGCCGGAAATCGGCGGCCACCGGCATCCGCTGCCGGTTCTGGAACGCAAGCCGGAGTGGCGCGCATGAGTTCAGTTCTTTCCGTCCGTGACATGGTGGTCGATTTCGACGGTTACATCGCGCTCGACAGCGTCAGCATCGATGTGGCCGAGGGTGAATCCTTCGGTATCGTCGGCGAATCCGGCTCCGGCAAATCCACGCTGCTGCGCGCCATTGCCGGCCTCAACCATTTCGATGAAGGCTCCTTGAAGGTGGCCGGACGCTCCTATTCCGGCAAGCACCGCGACAAGAGCTTTTATAGCGATGTGCAGATGGTGTTTCAGGACCCCTATGGCTCGCTTCACCCGCGCCAGACGGTGGATGCGCTGCTGCTCGAACCGCTGGTCATCCACGGTCTCGACAATCGCGAGCAGCGCATTGCCCGTGCGCTGGACGAGGTGGGCCTCGGCTCCGGTTTCCGTTTCCGGTATTCGCACCAGCTTTCCGGCGGCCAGCGCCAGCGCATCGCCATTGCGCGTGCGCTGATCGTCGAGCCGAAAATCCTGCTGCTGGATGAGCCGACCTCGGCGCTCGACGCCTCCATTCAGGCGGAAATCCTCAACCTGCTGGAACAGGCCCGCAAGGACCGTAACCTGACCTTCGTCATGGTCAGCCACGATCTCGGCGTCATCAGCCACATGTGCGATCGCCTTGCGGTGATGAAAAGCGGCAAGGTGGTGGAAATGCTGGAAGCCGAGGCGCTGGAAAGCCGGGAATTCAGCGCGGATTATACAAGGCAGCTGCTGGTGGCGAGCGAGGGCTTCAAGCGCGCTTGAGGTGCCGCTATAGTCGGGTCAAATGACATCTTCCGTCATTCCGGCCTTGAGCCGGAATCCAGCGACCGCGCGTCTGCGCGGTCAGAGACTCTATTGCGATCAAGGACTTGATCGCGCTGGATGCCGGGTCAAGCCCGGCATGACGGACGGTGTCGGCCAAAACAAGGTATCCAGACCATGCAACTGCGCGCATTGATGTATTTCGACGAACTGGTCCGCACCAATTCCATGCGCGCCGCGGCGGAAAATCTGAATGTGGCGCCGACGGCGGTGAGCCGGCAAATCGAGAACCTCGAATATTATTTCGGCTCGCCGCTGGTGGAGCGCTCCAGCCGCGGCGTGAAGCTGACGGCGGCAGGCGAGCTGCTCGCCGCCCGCGCCGGCAAGACGCTGCGGGAACTCGACCATGTGCACCAACTCATCGACGATCTGAAAGGCCTGCAACGCGGCCGGGTCACGGTCTATGCCAATGGCGCGACGGTGGCCAATCTTCTGGCGCCGGTGCTGGCGCAGTTCAGCCTGAAATATCCGAAGCTGCGTTTCGAGGTACATATTACCAGCGCCCGGCAGGCAATGGAGGCGCTGGGTGCTGCGGAGGCCGATCTGGTCGTCAGCTTGTTCGCGCCGAAGCTTTCCGGCGTAAAAGTGCGCTCGCGCACCCGCATCAGCTACGATGCGATCTTCCCGGCCGGCTATGCGCTCGCGGCACAGCCGGAAGTCTCGCTGAAGGAACTGGCCGGGCTGCCGCTGGCCCTGCCGGACAAGAGTTTCGCTGCGCGTCAGGCCTTCGACACGCTGTTTGCCGATGCGGGCATCGAGCTTGATCCTGTTTTCATCACCAGCTCTTTGGAAATGCTGAAGGAGCTGGTGCTGGGCCACGCCGCCGCCACGCTGTTGCCGGCGCTTTCGGTGGCGCGGGAAATCCGCAGCGGCCAGATGGTCGCCGTTCCGTTGGCCGGGAAAAAAGGCATCCATACCCAGATCGATCTCTGCGTTGCGCCCGACCGGCAATTGTCCTTCGCCGCCTCCAAGCTCGCCGATTTCATTGAGCGCTTCATGCGCGAGGCGACGGCGGGATAAGCGAGATGGCCGGCAATCTGCCCGAAAGGTTGATTTCCATCCGCATTTCCGTGTAGCCATTTCAGCTACACGGAGCACACAAAAATCGAGATTGTGTGTGCGCCTGCAACATGACACTCTTTTTGCAACGGGCGGTCTTTCGAGGGCAAAAATGCCCCGGCCGCCAGACAGGGGACAATGATGCCACGCACTTATCTTTCGCAGGCGGCAACGCTTTCGCGCCGTACCGCGCTGACCCTCGCATTGGGCACGGCGCTCTGGCTGCCGCTTTCGGCAACGGTTGCCGAAGCCGCGCCGAAAACCGCGCTGACGCTTGGCATGGCCGTCGAGCCGGCCGGTCTCGATCCGACCATCGCCGCCCCCGTCGCCATCGGCCAGGTCACCTGGCAGAATGTCTTCGAAGGTCTGGTGAAGATCGACCGCGAAGGCAAGGTAAAGCCGCAGCTTGCCGAAAGCTGGGAAATTTCCCCTGATGGCAAGACCTATACGTTCAAGCTGCGCAAGGGCGTGACCTTCCATGATGGCGAGACCTTCGATTCCGCTGTCGCGAAATTTTCGCTGGATCGGGCGCGTGGAGAAAGCTCGGTCAATCCGCAGAAACGCTTTTTCGCCGCCATCGACAGTATCGAGACGCCGGATGCGACAACGCTGGTGCTGAAGCTGAAGCAGCCGGCCGGCAGCCTTTTGTACTGGCTCGGCTGGCCAGCCTCCGTGATGGTTGCGCCGAAGAGCGCGGAGAATAACCGCACTATTCCTGTCGGCACCGGCCCGTTCAAATTCGTGAACTGGACCAAGGGCGACAAGGTCGAGTTGCAGAAGAACGACGCCTATTGGGACAAGGCCGTTTCGGTGAAGCTGGAGAAGGCGACCTTCCGTTTCGTCTCCGACCCGCAGGCGCAGGCCGCGGCGCTGAAATCCGGCGATATTGATGCCTTCCCGGAATTCGGCGCACCGGAACTGATGACCTCCTTCGATGGCGACGCGCGCCTCGGCACATTCGTCGGCAATACCGAGTTGAAGGTCGTGGCCGGCATGAACAATGCCCGCAAGCCCTTCGATGACAAGCGCGTGCGTCAGGCGCTGATGATGGCGGTGGATCGCGGTACTGTCATTGAAGGCGCCTGGTCCGGCTTCGGCACGGCCATCGGCAGCCATTACACTCCGAATGACCGCGGCTATATCGATACGACCGGGGTACATCCTTACGATATCGACAAGGCCAAGGCGCTGCTTGCCGAAGCCGGCTATCCGGATGGTTTCAACTTCACCATCAAGGCCCCGCAAATGGCCTATGCCCAGCGCACCTCGCAGATACTGCAGGCAATGTTTGCCGAAATCGGCGTGACCATGACCATCGAGACCACCGAGTTTCCGGCCAAATGGGTGGCGGATGTCCTGAAGGGCGCGGATTACGACATGACCATCGTTGCCCATGCGGAGCCGATGGATATCGATATCTACGCGCGCGACCCCTATTATTTCAATTACAAGAACCCGACCTTCAACGACGTCGTGGCGAATGTGGAGAAGACGGCGGATGCCGGCGAGCAGGAAAAGCTCTATGGCGAAGCCCAGAAAATACTCGCGGAAGACGTGCCGGCTCTCTTCCTTTTCGTCATGCCGAAACTCGGCGTCTGGGACAAGAAGGTGAAAGGGCTGTGGGAAAACGAGCCCATTCCCTCGAATGTGCTGACGGATGTGCATTGGGAAGAATAGGGTTTGTTGTGAGGGGTAGGGCGCAGTTTCCCCATCCACCTCATTCCTGTGCCTGTCACAGGAATCCAGCCAGCCCAAGTCCTTGGGCTGAAAGGAGTCTCTCCGCCGCGCGGACGCGCGTCGGCTGGATCCCTGTGACATCCTCGGGCTTGTTCCGGGGAACAGGGATGAGGGAAGAGTGTGCGGGGATGACAACAAATCTCTCCACGATATCCGACTGCGAAACAAAGCAAGGAGAAGATGCCAGATGTTAGCCGTCCTCATCCGGCGTCTTTTAAGCCTCGTCATCACCCTGTTTGCCGTTTCCCTCATCATCTATGTCGTCATGGGCCTGCTGCCGGGCGATCCGGCGGCCATCATGCTTGGAACCTCGGCGAGCCCCGATACGCTCGCGGCGCTGCAGAAGCAGATGGGCCTCGATCAGCCGCTGCCGCTGCGTTATCTCCACTGGCTCGCCGGTGTGTTTCATGGCGATCTCGGGCAATCCTATACCTATGGCGTGCCGGTGGCGGGCCTGATCCTGGAGCGGTTGGCCGTTACCCTGCCGCTTGCGCTGCTGGCCGTCTGCCTTTCGGTGGCCATCGCCATTCCGCTCGGCGTTGCGGCGGCGCGGAGCCGCAACGGGGCGCTGGATTTTGCGGCCGGGCTGTTTTCGCATGTGGGCATTGCCGTGCCCGGCTTCTGGGTCGGCCTGCTGCTCATCATCGTCTTTTCCACCACGCTCGGCTGGATGCCGGCTGGCGGTTTTCCCGGCTGGACGCCGAGCTTTTCAGCGGGTCTCACGGCGCTTATCCTCCCGGCGGTCGCGCTGGCGCTGTCGCAGGCCGGGGTTCTTACACGCGTCTGCCGCTCCGCCGTGCTGGAAGTGATGAATGAGGATTTCGTGCGCACTGCCCGAGCCAAGGGCCTGAGCGAGCGGGTGGCGCTGTGGCGGCATGCGGTGCCGAATGCGATGATCCCTGTTGTCACCATGATCGGCCTGCAATTCACCTTCCTCATTGCCGGCGCGGTGCTGGTGGAAAATGTCTTCAACCTGCCGGGTCTCGGGCGGCTTGCCTACCAGGCGCTGACCCAGCGCGATATCGTCGTCATGCAATCCGTTGTGCTGTTTTTCTCGGCGCTGGTGATCGTCATGAATTTCGTGGTCGATATCGCCTATCTCTTCATCGATCCGAGACTGCGGGCAGGTGCGCGATGATGCGATTGATCCGTCGCCGCCCCGCCTTTGCCCTCGGCATCGCCGTCACGGTCTTTCTGGTCGCAGTCGCCCTGCTGTCGCTGGTCTGGACACCGGTGTCCCCCACAAAGATGCAGATCGTTCAGAAGCTGAAATCGCCCTTCGTTTATGGCGGCCTCGGCACGGATCATTTCGGCCGCGACGTGTTGTCGATGCTGATGGCCGGTGCGTGGAACTCGCTGTCCACCTCCATCGCCGCCGTCGCCATCGGCGCATTTATCGGCACGACCATCGGCGTTGCGGTTGCGGCGCTGCGCGGTTTCACCGAAACCGTGGTCATGCGCATCTGCGATATCATCTTCGCCGTGCCGCCCATCCTGTCGGCCATGATGCTCGGCGCATTCATCGGCACGGGACGTTTTACCGCCATCATCGCCATCGCCACCTTCATGGTGCCGGTCTTTGCCCGGCTGACGCTGGGGGCGGCGTTGCAGATATGGTCGCGGGAATATGTCACCGCCGCCACCAGCATCGGCCAGAACCGCGCCAAGATCACGCTTTTCCATATCGTGCCGAATATTTCCAACCAGATCATCGTGCAGGTGACGATCCAGCTCGGTCTTGCGATATTGACGGAAGCCGGCCTTTCTTTCCTCGGTCTCGGCATGCCGCCGCCCGCCGCCACCTGGGGGCGGATGCTGGCCGATGCCCAGACCTATCTTGGCGTGGCACCCTGGCTCGCCATCATGCCCGGCCTTGCGATTGCGCTCGCCGTCTTCGGCCTCAATCTTCTCGGCGATGGCCTGCGCGATCTGCTGGACCCGCGCGATACCAGCTGACCGTTTCAAGCCGATATCGCCCTTATTTCCTGTTTTTCTGACGAGACGATGCCATGACCGATCTCATAGACCTCAACACGCTCGAAATCCTGGCGCTTTACCGGGATAAGCAGCTTTCGCCATCGGAATATTGGCAGGCGGTGGAGGCGCGTATCGATGCTTTCGAACCGGTGGTGAACGCGCTTTACGCCTACGATCCGGAAGATGCACGCAGGCAGGCGCTGGCCTCGACGGAACGTTGGCAAAAGGGCGAAACGCTCGGGGCTCTCGATGGCATTCCGGTCTCGCTGAAGGAATTGATCGCCACGAAAGGCCACCCGGTGCCGCTTGGCACCAAAGCGGTGGAACTGGTGCCTGCGGCTGAAGATGCGCCGGTGGCAGCCCGATGCCGGGAAGATGGCGCGATTATTTACGCCAAAACCACCTGCCCGGATTACGGCATGTTGTCCTCCGGCCTTTCCAGTTTCCACAAGCTCAGCCGCAATCCGTGGGATCCCACCCAGAACCCCGGCGGCTCCAGCGCCGGTGCTGCCTCGGCCGGGGCTGCGGGTTACGGCACGCTGCATATCGGCACGGATATTGGCGGCTCGGTGCGGTTGCCGGCGGGGTGGACCGGCCTGTTCGGTTTCAAGCCGAGCCAGGGTCGCATCCCGGTCGATCCCTATTATACCGGCCGCTGCGCCGGGCCGATGACCCGCTCCGTTGCCGATGCCGCCTATGCCATGGCGACGCTTTCGCGACCCGACTGGCGCGACGGCACCTCGCTGCCGCCCAACGATATCGACTGGATGAACCTCGATATTAATGTGAAGAGCCTGAGAATCGGCCTGATGCTGGATGCCGGCTGCGGCCTGCCGCTGCACGAAGAGGTGCGTGACGCCGTGCTTTCCGCCGCGAAACTGTTCGAGGCGGCTGGCGCCATCGTCATACCGGTCGAGCCGGTACTGACGCGGGAAATGCTGGATGGGCTGGATGATTTCTGGCGGGCGAAGTTCTGGGGCGACATGGTGGCGCTGAGCGCGGACCGCCGTGCCGCGATCCTTCCCTATATTCATGAATGGGCGCAGAAGGGGGCGGATATTTCCGGCGCGCGCGCCGTTTTCGGTTTCAACCAGACCATGGAAATGCGTAAGGCTTGCGGGCGGTTGATGCAGTCCGTTGATGCGGTGATTTCACCCGTCAATCCCATCGTGTCCTATCCGGCTGACTGGGCCTCGCCCACCAATGATCCCGAACTCCCCTTCGAGCATATCGCCTTCACGGTGCCGTGGAACATGTCGGAGCAGCCGGCCTCCTCGATCAATTGCGGCTTCTCCAGATCGGGAATGCCCATCGGCTTGCAGATCGTCGGGCCGCGCTACGAGGATTTGTTCGTGCTGAAGCTTTCAAAGGCCTTCGAGAATTGGGGCGGTGGTGTGCGGCGCTGGCCGCAGCCGCCGCAGGCCCGCTGATCTCACCTTTATCGGCCCTGTAGTATTGCCATAATACCCGCATCTCGATCCCGCCTGTTAGGGTGCCCAAAGGCATTCGAAAACGGGAGGAGCAGACATGCCGAAGAAGATTTTGATGATCGCCGGCGATTTCGCCGAGGATTATGAGACCATGGTGCCGTTCCAGACCTTGGCTGCGGTCGGCCACACGGTGCACGCCGTCTGCCCCGGCAAGAAGGCCGGCCAGACCATTGCCACGGCCATTCATGATTTCGAGGGCGACCAGACCTATTCGGAAAAGCGCGGCCATAATTTCGCGCTCAACGCCACCTTTGCCGATATCAAGGTTGCGGATTACGATGCGCTGGTCATTCCCGGCGGTCGCGCGCCGGAATATCTGCGGCTCAACGCGGATGTGCTTTCGGCGGTGAAACATTTCTTCGAGGCCGACAAACCAGTGGCGGCCGTCTGTCACGGCGCGCAGCTGCTCGCGGCTGCGGGCGTCCTGAAGGGCCGTACCTGCTCGGCCTATCCCGCCTGCCGCCCCGAAGTGGAATTGGCGGGCGGCACCTATGCCGATATCGCTATCGATGCGGCCGTCACCGACGGCAAGCTGGTAACGGCGCCCGCATGGCCGGCGCATCCGGCCTGGCTCTCGCAATTCATGGCCGTGCTCGGCAAATAAGACTAGCGAAACGGGGCTTTTTCCGGCCCCGTTTTCCGCCTATCTTTCAGGCGTGGTGAGGGAGGAAACCATGTGCAAGCTTTTCATCAAGGCAGACCCGGCGCTTTGGGAGAGCCATACGCGGTCGCTCAGAATCGATGGCATGGTCACCAGCGTGAGGCTTGAAAACTTCTTCTGGTCGATGCTGGACGAGATCGCGCGGCGCGACGGTATGAACAGCGTGCAGCTGATCGCCAAGCTTTATAATGAATCGATCGATGCCGGGCACGATCTCGGCAATTTCACCTCGTTCCTGCGGGTCTGCTGCGGGCGTTATCTGGCGCTTCAGCTTTCCGGCGACATTCCGGCGCGCAGCGATATTCCGATTGCGGCGCTGGATGCGGACAGCATTCTTGAGGCGGAGCAGGTGAATTATCACTAGTTGGCAACTTTGCGCTTGATAGTTGGTCAACGTGTATTCGACGTCATCCTCGGGCTTGACCCGAGGATCCACCATCACGTGTGGCAATGGATCCTCGGGTCAAGCCCGAGGATGACGTGGAGAGGTTCTTGTGACGCAGGAACGCGTCTCCTCAGCTCTTCAGCGCTCTTGGATCGAGCGCATCGCGCACCGCATCACCGATATAGTTGACGCTCAGAACCGTCAGCGAAATCGCCAGCCCCGGCCACAGCACGCGAGAAGGCGTCAGTTGCAGGAAGTTCGCGCCATCGAACAGCAGCCGTCCCCAGGTCGGGAAATCGGAGGGGAAGCCGAGGCCGAGGAAGGAGAGCGCGGATTCCGTGATGATGGCGGCGGCGATGCCGAGCGTGGCCGAGACCATGATCGAGCTCAACACATTCGGCAATATATGCCTGAGGATGATGCGGTATTCGCGCATGCCGCTCGATTTCGCCGCCATGATGAATTCTTGGCTTTTGATCGTCAGCACATCGCCGCGCACGATACGGGCCGTATGCATCCAGCTGGTTATCCCGATCACGAAGACGATCAGGATGAAGATGCCGGTTTCCGGCCCGAAGGCCGCGCGCAGCGTATCGCGAAACAGCATCAGGATGACGAGCAGCAGCGGCAAAAGCGGCAGCGCCAGGAACAGGTCGGTCAGCCGCATCAGCGGGCCGTCCAGCCTGCGAAAATAGCCAGACAGCACGCCCACCAGCGTTCCGAGAAACAGCGCCAGCAGCATGGCGGTGATGCCGACGGCAAGCGAAATGCGCCCGCCGGCCAGAACCTGCGCCAGCATGTCCTTGCCGAGATTATCGGTGCCGAAAGGATGCGCAAGCGACGGCCACTGGTTGCGCGCCTTCACATTGATGGCGTTGGGCGCAACGGTGTGGATATAGGGGCCGACATAGACCGCCAGCAGGATGAAGACGAAGACGAAGAGGCCCGCCACGCCGCCCTTGTGAACGCGGAACTGTTTCCAGATATCGGCAAGGGCGGATTGCGTGGGGGTGGCCGCAACCGTCGGCGCTGCGATCGTGGCGTCAGTCATAGCGGATCCTCGGGTCGAGAATGCCGTACAGCACGTCGGCAATCAGGTTGAAGAGCACGATAAGCACCGCGAAAATGAAGGTGAGCGTCTGCACCAGCGGAATATCCGCGCCCTGAACGGCGGTGATCAGCAATTGGCCAAGCCCGTTCACGCGGAAAATCTGCTCGGTGATGATGGCGCCGGAAAAGATCGTCGGCACGCCGAGCGCAATCACCGTCACCACCGGGATCAGGCTGTTGCGCAGCACGTGGATGAGCAGAACGGATTTTTCCTTCACGCCCTTGGCGCGCGCGGTGCGCACATAATCCTGGTGCAGATTGTCGAGCATGGAGGCGCGCACGAAGCGGCTGATCTGCGAGACATTGTAGAGCGTCAGCACCAGCACCGGCAGGAACATCTGCTTCACCTGCGCCACGAAACTTCCCCAGTCGGTCACCTGAAGGTTGGTGTCATAAACGGACGGGAACCATTGCAGGTAGGAGCTGAAGATGACCACCAGCAGTACGCCGGTGAAGAAAGTCGGCACCGAATAACCGACCATCGAAACGAAGGTGCCGATCTGGTCGAAGATCGAATATTGCTTGTAGGCGGAGATGACGCCGATCGGGATGGCCAGCAGCGCACCGAAGAGATAGGCGAGGCCCACCACCCACAGCGTCTGCGGCATGCGCTGAATGACGAGATCGACCACCGGGCTGCGTGTCGCCCAGGAGAGTACCCGCATGCGGCTGCCATCGCCGATCTGCCAGCCGGTCAGCCTTTCAATGAGGTTCAGCGGTTCGTTGATGAAGAATTGCTGCAGCCACATCAGATAGCGGATGAAGAAGGGCTGGTCGAGGCCGAGCGAGGCGCGGATTTGCTCGCGCACTTCCGGCGGGATGGTGAGCGGCAGATCGCCGGTCGGGTCGTTCGGCGCAAGATCGAGCAGCGCGAAGATGACGAAGCTGATGACAAGCAGCGTCGGTACGGCAAAGGCTAGCCGCCGGAGCGTAAAGGTAAACATCTGAAACTCTCCAGACCCAGAGCGCGACAGGACGAAAATTGGGAGCGTTTTCGCCTTAACGCGGCAAATGTGTCTTCAGATCATGGTCCAGGGGCATGCAGAAGGCCGGCCTCTCCGGGGGGAGAAGCCGGCGCATCTGCGTGTTACTTCTTGCGGGACCAGTCCGCGACGTTCCAGAGTTCCGAATCCCAGGCATTCATGCGAACGCCTTCCAGCGTCAGCGAATGCGAGGAAACGCTGCCGCGGTGGATGAGCGGAATATGCGCTCCTTCCTCCGTCAGCATGTCGTTGAGCTGCTTGGAAATCTCCGCGCGCTTGGCAAGCTCGGCGGTCTTGGAGAGTTCACCCACCAGCTTGTCGAATTCCGGGTTGCAATAACGCGGAATATTCTGGCCCTGCCAGCCGTTTTCCGGGGCCGGGATCTTGTCGCACAGCCATTCCGCCAGATATTTTTCCGGGTCCGTGCCGTCGAAATTGTTGGTGTACATTTCGACGTCGGCATAAAATTTCTGGAAGGTATCCGGGCTTGCCGGGTCGCCGCCGAAGAAGACCGAGGCGCTGACATTGCGCAGTTCGGAGGCAACGCCGATCTGCGACCACATGTCCTTCACCAGTTCCTGCGTGGCCTGGCGAACCGAGTTGGTGGAGGTCTGGTAGAGGAAGGAGAGCTTCACGCCATTCTTGGCACGAATGCCATCGGCGCCCTTCACCCAGCCGGCATCGTCCAGCAGCTTGTTTGCGCCTTCCACATCCTGCTTCAGGCACCAGCTGTCATTCTTGGTGGAAGCGACGGCTTCCGGAGCCGGCACGATGTTGCAGGTCGGCTTGCCCGCTTCGCCATAACCCGCTTCGTCGATGACATCGCGGTCGATGGCGAGCGACAATGCACGGCGCACGGCGGGATCGGAAAGGGCAGGGTGCGGGCCGGCCTGCTTGGTGGAGCGCTTGTCGCCCAGCGAAGGATCGGCATTGTACCAGTTGAGATTGATACGCTCGACCTGGGTGCCGAAGGCTGTCTCAAGCTTGCCCTTACCGGCGGCCACCATGGTGGCGAGGATTTCCGGCTCCACCTGCATGTTCCAGGCATAGTCGAATTCGCCGGTTTCAAGAACGGCGCGCGCGGCGGAAGCGGCATCGCCGCCGCCCTTCAGGGTCGCCGTGGCGAAGGCGGGCTTGGCGGGGTCGCGGTAATTGGTGTTGGCGACGAAGCTGATGACGTCATTCGGCTTGAAATCCTTGACCACGAAGGGGCCGGTGCCGATGGGACCGAAATTGGCGGAAGTGCAGCCGGGTGCGGCAGCGCCGACGCATTTTTCAAACTGCTTCTTCTGGATGACCGGCGATTGCGCGCCGACGAATGCGGAATAGGGGTAGGGTTTCGGTTCGGTGAAGCTGACCTTGACGGTATGGGCGTCGACGGCCTCGACATTCTTCACGCCCTCATATTGCGCCGCCTGCGCGCAGCCGCCATCCGGTGCGGTGCAATATTTCCAGGTGAAAATAACGTCCTCGGCGGTGAGCGGCGTACCATCCGACCACTTCACGTCGCTTTTCAGCTTCCAGGTCATGCTGAGCAAATCCTTCGCGACGCCGCCATTGTCGATCGTCGGAATTTCGGTGACCAGCATCGGCACCAGCTCGCCCTTTTCGTCGTAGCGCGCCAGCGGCTCAATCACCATGGACGAGCTGTAGACTTCCTTCGTGCCACCGGAAAGATAAGGATTAAGTGTCGATACGGCCTGCCAGAACAGGATTTTCAGTTCGCCGTCACTGCCACGCTCGGCATGGGCGGCAGAGCCTGCCAGGGCCATGGCCGCCACTGTGCTGGCAAAGAGAACGCTGCGCTTCTTCATTGTAGTTTTCCCCTTTTTGGATTTTATCTATTTGAATGTTTGACGCTTTTCCCGTCGTCATGTGCAAGGTCTTTTATTCTAAGTATTTGACTTTGCTAAGGAATATTCCTCCATTCCCGATGATGCTATTGTCAGTTTTTTTGAAAAGCAAGTCCCAATGTTTCTTTGATGAACAAAAATTGAGCCATTCAGTTTTGGGCCTATTTTTCGCTCATGCAGCAAATTTCATGCTTGCAAAACGAGAAATTCCAAACGCAATATGGCGTCCGACAACCCGGCGGGGAACAAAAAAAGGGAAAAAGAGAATGCCGATATTGAACCGTGTGGCTGAAATGCAGGAAGAAGTTGCCGGCTGGAGGCGCCATCTGCATGAACACCCGGAACTGCTCTACGATGTCTTCGAAACATCGAAATTCGTGGCCGAAAAACTCAAATCCTTCGGCTGCGACGTGGTCGAGACCGGCATCGGCAAGACCGGCGTGGTCGGCATCATCAAGGGCCGGCACGGGGATGGCCCGACCATCGGTTTCCGCTCCGACATGGACGCGCTGCCGATCCTTGAGACGAGCGGCAAGCCCTGGGCTTCGAAGACGCCGGGCAAGGCCCATTCCTGCGGTCATGACGGGCACACCGCCATGCTTCTGGGGGCGGCGCAATATCTGGCCGAGACCCGCAATTTCAAGGGCTCCGTGGCGGTGATCTTCCAGCCGGCGGAAGAGGGCGGCGCGGGCGCGCTCGCCATGCTGAACGACGGCATGATGGAGAAATTCGGCATTTCGCAGGTCTATGGCATGCATAACGAGCCGGGCATTCCGGTCGGCAATTTCGCCATCCGCAAGGGATCGACCATGGCGGCGGCGGATAGTTTCGAAATCGTCATCACCGGCAAGGGCAGCCATGCCGCCGCCCCGCATCTTTCCATCGATCCGGTGCTGACCTCGGCGCATGTCATCATCGCCCTGCAATCCATCGTCTCGCGGGAGACGGACCCGTTGAAATCGCTGGTCGTCACCGTCGCCACCACCCATGGCGGCACGGCCGTCAATGTCATTCCCGGTGCGGTGACGCTGACGGGAACGGTGCGCACGCTCTTGCCGGAAACCCGCGATTTCGCCGAAAAGCGCCTGAAGGAAGTGGCGACCGCCACCGCCATGGCGCATGGCGCCACCGTGGAGGTGAAATATCATCGCGGTTATCCCGTCACCTTCAACCACAGTGACGAGACCGAATTCGCGACCGGCGTGGCGATGGGCGTGGCCGGTGCGAACGCCGTCAACACCAATCCGAACCCGCATATGGGGGCGGAGGATTTCTCCTACATGCTGGAAGCGCGCCCCGGCGCCTTCATCTTCATCGGCAATGGCGATACCGCCGGGCTGCACAATGCGGCCTATGATTTCAACGACGATGCGCTGCCTTACGGCATCAGCTACTGGGTTTCGATGGCCGAAACCGCACTTGCTGCGTAAGACATCCGGCGGCCTTCATGGCCGCCTTTTGCTTTTCAGGAGATCGGCATGCTTTTGGCGGCGACGTCCATGGAACAGACCGGCGGTTCGGTAAGCCCGGTTTTATCGGTTCAAAATCTCACCACATCCTTCCGCGTCGATGGCGGCTGGAAATCCGTGGTCCGCAATATGAGTTTCGAGATCGCACCGCGCGAAACGGTGGCGATCGTCGGCGAAAGCGGCTCCGGCAAAAGCGTCACCTCGCTCTCCATCATGCGGCTCCTCGATAAAAAGACGAGCCGCATCGAAGGAAAGGTCATGCTCGGCGGGCGCGACCTGCTGGCGCTGCCGGAAGAGGAGATGCGCAAGGTTCGCGGCAAAGACATTTCGATGATCTTCCAGGAGCCGATGACCAGCCTCAACCCGATCTTCCCGATCGGCAAGCAGATCGCCGAGGCGCTGACCGTGCATCAGGATATTTCCTCCTCCGCCGCGCGCGCCGAGGTCATCCGCCTGCTTGAGAAAGTCCGTATTCCCAATGCGAAGAACCGTTTCGACGATTATCCGCACCAGTTTTCCGGCGGCATGCGCCAGCGCGTGATGATCGCCATGGCGCTCGCCTCCAAACCGAAGCTGTTGATCGCCGACGAGCCGACAACGGCGCTCGACGTCACCATTCAGGGCCAGATTCTCGACCTCATCAAGACGTTGCAGGAAGAGGAGGGCATGTCGGTCCTGTTCATCACCCATGATATGGGCGTGGTGGCGGAAGTCTCGGACCGCACCATCGTCATGTTCCGCGGCGATGTGGTGGAAACCGGCACCACCGACGACATCTTCCATCGCGGTCGCCACGCCTATACGCGGGCGCTGCTTTCGGCGGTGCCGAAGCTCGGCTCGATGAAGGAGAGGGTGCTGCCGGCCCGTTTCCCGATCATCGATATCAAGACCGGCGAAAGCCAGCCCGTCGCGGAGGTGAAGGACACGGTCTCCGGCGGCCGCACGCCCATTCTTTCGGTCAAGGACCTCACCACCCGTTTCGATATCCGCACCGGCCTTTTCGGCCGCAAATCCGGCGCCGTGCATGCGGTGGAAAAGGTCTCCTTCGATCTCGCCGAGGGCGAAACCCTGTCTCTCGTGGGCGAATCTGGGTGCGGCAAGTCCACCACGGGCCGCTCCATCACCCGGCTGATCGAGCCGACATCCGGCAATGTCATGCTCGATGGTTACGAGGTGCTGAAGCTCGACAAGACGACGCTGCGCACCATGCGCCGCAGCGTGCAGATGATCTTCCAGGACCCTTTCGCCTCGCTCGATCCGCGCATGAGCATCGGCACGGCGATCATGGAGCCCTTTATCGAGCATCGCCTCGGAACCAAGCAGCAGGCCCGCGAAAAGGCGGCCGATCTTCTGGAAAAGGTGGGCCTCAGCCCGGATATGATGCGGCGCTTCCCGCATGAATTTTCCGGCGGCCAGCGCCAGCGCATCGCCATTGCCCGCTCGCTGATGCTCGACCCCAAGGTCATCGTCGCCGACGAGGCGGTGTCGGCGCTCGATGTCTCGATCAAGGCGCAGGTCTGCAACCTGCTGCTCGACCTGCAACAGAGCCTCAACCTCGCTTTCCTGTTCATTTCCCATGACATGGCGGTGGTGGAGCGCGTCAGCCATCGTGTGGCGGTGATGTATCTCGGCGAGATCGTCGAAATCGGCCCGCGTGCGGCGGTTTTCGACAATCCGCAGCATCCCTATACGAAAAAGCTGATGTCCGCCGTTCCGGTGCCGGACCCGGCGCGGCGGCAGATCCGGCGCAACATGGCGACCGACGAGATCAAAAGCCCGATCCGGCCGGTGGACTACGTGCCGCCGCAGCGCCATTACCGCGAGGTTTCCGCAGGGCATCTGGTGCAGGAAGCGGCGTGATCGAACAGTGTCGGCTTCGGGCTGAGGGCTGATACGGGAGCGAGTGGTCGCCCCTTGTTTCTTCTCCCCGCCGGGGAGAAGGTCGCGGCAGCGGGATGAGGGGGCGAGGGTAGAGATATACGGAGAGGGTGCCCCCTCATCCGACCCTTCGGGCCACCTTCTCCCCGGCGGGGAGAAGAAACGCGCCGCACCGCCACGCCAGATGATTTTAGGCCCGCTGAGCGCTCTCTTCCGCATCCCCCGTTTGACAGCCGACGCAAAAAAATGCCAGCAAATGCGCAAGCATAATTCTCAAAGGGCAGCGGCATGGCCAGACGAAACGACGCACATGGACGGCTGGACGATGCGGCCCGTGCCGGCTGGCTTTATTATGTCGCGGGCCGCACGCAGGATGAGATCGCCGCCGCCATGGGCATTTCCCGGCAATCGGCGCAGCGGCTGGTGTCGTTGGCCGTCGCCGAGCGGCTGATCAAGGTGCGGCTCGATCATCCCATCGCCGCCTGTCTCGAAAAAGCCGAACGGCTGAAAGAGAAATTCGACCTGAAATATATCGAGGTGGTGCCGAGCGATCCGGCCGGGGTCTCCTCCACTGTCGGCATTGCCGAGGCCGGCGCGGCGGAAATCGAGCGCTGGCTGAAGAATGCCGATCCCATCGTGCTCGCCATCGGCACCGGCCGTACCTTGAAGGCCGCTGTTGATCAACTGCCGCCGATGGAATGCCCGCAGCACCGTATCGTGTCGCTGACGGGCAATATCGGGCCGGATGGCTCGGCCGCTTATTATAACGTCATCTTCAGCATGGCCGATGCCATCAAGGCGCGGCATTTCCCAATGCCGCTGCCGGTCCTGTGCTCTTCTGCGGAAGAGCGGGAACTGCTGCACGACCAGTCCATGGTGCGCTCCACGCTGGCGCTGGGTTCCGCGGCCAATGTTACCTTCGTCGGTGTCGGCGAACTTGGCGAAAACGCACCGCTCTGCGTCGATGGTTTCCTCGGCGTGGATGAGATGAAGGCGCTGATGGCAAGCGGTGCCGTCGGCGAGATTTGCGGCTGGATGTATGATGCCAATGGCCGCATTCTAGAGCATTCCGTCAACGAGCGCGTCGCCTCCGTTCCCATCCCTTCAAGAGACACCTGCACCGTCATCGGCATGGCGCAGGGCGCACGCAAGAACGCCTCGATTCTGGCGGCGCTGAGGGGCGGTCTGCTGAACGGCCTCATCACCGATGAAGTCACGAGCGAATATTTGCTCACTCACTGAGCAAAAATTAAACACATAAAATCAATGGCTTGGTTTTTCCATGTGCGTCGCAGCACAGGATGTCGCTTGACTTTTTTGCTAATGAGGTGAGTAAATGCCCTAGAGCAAAGCGAATGCTCATCATTTTTCTTCTGGGAGGAAGATATGACATTGAAGACCATTTTGCTGGGCGCATGCTCGGCACTCGCCTTTTCGACCCTTGCTTCCGCCGAGACGCTGACCATCGCGACCGTAAACAACGGCGACATGATCCGCATGCAGGGTCTGACCTCGGACTTCACCACCAAGAACCCCGACATCAAGGTCGAGTGGGTGACGCTTGAAGAAAACGTCCTGCGTGAGCGCGTGACGACCGATATCGCCACCAATGGCGGTCAATATGACATCATGACCATCGGCAATTACGAAGTGCCGATCTGGGCCAAGCAGGGCTGGCTGCTGCCGCTCGAAAAGCTCGGCGACAAATATGACGTCGACGATCTGCTGCCGGCGATCCGCGGCGGCCTCTCCAGCGAAGGCAAGCTTTACGCCGCGCCCTTCTATGGCGAATCCGCCATGATCATGTATCGCAAGGACCTGTTCGAAAAAGCCGGCCTGAAGATGCCCGATAGCCCGACCTGGGAATTCATCGGCGACGCCGCCCGCAAGATTACCGACCGCAAGGCTGATATCAACGGCATCTGCCTGCGCGGCAAGGCCGGCTGGGGCGAAAACATGGCCTTCATCAGCGCGCTCACCAACTCCTTCGGCGGCCGCTGGTTCGATGAGAACTGGAAGCCGCAGTTCGATCAGCCGGAATGGAAAAGCTCGCTGCAGTTCTACGTCGATCTGATGAAGGATGCCGGTCCGTCCGGTGCTTCCTCCAACGGCTTCAACGAAAACCTGACGCTGTTCCAGCAGGGCAAATGCGGCATGTGGATCGACGCCACGGTCGCTGCTTCCTTCGTCTCCAACCCGAAGGATTCCACCGTTGCCGACAAGGTCGGTTACGCCATCTTCCCGACCCATGGCGAGCTGAAGAACCACGGCAACTGGCTGTGGTCGTGGAACCTCGCGATCCCGAAGAGCTCGCAGAAGGCGGAAGCGGCCGAGAAGTTCATCTCCTGGGCAACCAGCAAGGAATATACCGAGCTTGTCGCTTCCAAGGAAGGCTGGGCAAACGTGCCTCCGGGCACCCGCACCTCGCTTTACAAGAATGCCGAGTATGAAAAGGCCGCCGCCTTCGCCAAGCCGACGCTTGCCGCGATGGATGCCGCTGACATCACCAAGCCGACCGTAAAGCCCGTGCCTTACACCGGCGGTCAGTTCGTGGCGATCCCTGAGTTCCAGGCGCTCGGCACCACGGTCGGTCAGCTGTTCTCGGCAGTCGTTGCCGGTCAGTCCAGCGTTGACGATGCGCTTGCGGGCGCCCAGTCGACCGCGACGCGTGAAATGACCCGCGCCGGTTACATCAAGTAATCCTCCCGAAGATCGCTGTCCGGCGCCAATGCCGGGCAGCGAACCTTGGGGACGGCAAGCCGCCGGTCTGTACGGCGGCGTTTAAGCCCTTCAAATCAAAACAAGAATGAGCCGGTTCTTCCGGATATGCCGGGCGCATGTCGTGACGCCCAGGCCCAAGGGGAGGTGAGTGCAATGGCAACCCGAAACACAAGCGGATTAGCGCGGGTTATGCTTGCGCCATCGGTGCTGCTGTTGCTGGTGTGGATGATCGTGCCTCTGGCGATGACCCTGTGGTTCTCGTTCCAGAACTACAATCTCCTCAATCCGGCCAATGTCAGCTTCGCCGGTCTGTTCAATTACCAGTATTTCTATACCGACCC
>NZ_ASXX01000067.1:0-399 GCF_001526505.1 Agrobacterium sp. D14 | reverse complement strand
CACAATACGTCCACACAAGGCCGGCATGATGGAGCGGAGGCATCGTCAGAGAAGAAAATGGGCAATGTCGTCCCAGGCTGGATTGAGATCCTCAATCAACTTGATCTTCCATGCCCGCGGCCAGTTTTTTATCGTCTTTTCTCTCGCAATTGCGTCCGTGACGAGATCGTATGTTTCAAACCACACAAGCGTCTTAACGCCATAACGGGTTGTGAATCCGGGCGTCAGGCTGTTCTGATGTTCATATAAACGGTGAGAAAGGTCGCTTGTTACGCCAGTATAGAGCGTGCCGTTTCTTTTGGATGCAAGAATATAAACGTAACCTTGGCGCATGAGAAACGCTCATGATTTTTGCAAGAAATCAATTTATTTCCGTCATGCCGGCCTTGTGTGGACGTA
>NZ_ASXX01000066.1:0-432 GCF_001526505.1 Agrobacterium sp. D14 | reverse complement strand
CAGCACAGCCTCTGCCTCATATATGGCGCAGACGATGTGATAAAACGTGCTTGCCGGCGCCGGCTCGTCGAGCATCGGCCTGTCGGCCGGCCATTTGTCGAACCACAGGCCCTTGACCGGCGTGTCGAGGAAAGGCTGCAGCGCGCCGATGGCGCTGAGACCGGAGGCGAGGTAACGCTGACGCTCCTCGCCGCCCGTGACGCTCGCAAGCCGCACCGAAGCCTTCAGCCATTCCGTCTGCGGCCATAACCGCGCCAGCCCGTCATGCACCGAAAAATCGTCGTAGAGGCTCATCACCGCCACCTTGCGGCGCGGGCAGATGCCGTAGGCCTCACCGATCTCGAACAGCCGTTTTGCCTTGCCGATCGCTTCGTCGTTTCCACGCAGGCTGCCCCAGCGCACCAGAAGCCAGGCCCATTCGAACTGGTGGCC
>NZ_ASXX01000065.1:0-441 GCF_001526505.1 Agrobacterium sp. D14 | reverse complement strand
GTCACTGCATTGATTTCGCAAAGGGTATGGATAGTGTCGCCGGCGGCTGAGGTGAACGCCTCGGCCGGAATGCGCACCAGCGGAAGCCCTTGCATGGCGGAAACTGGTTTTCTGATTGGCTTTTTGCTAACCGGGACAATCTTGCAAGGGAGGACTCCTGGCGTGCTCGTGACACCGATGATCGAGTGACGTACCGATTTTTTACAGAGGCTCTGGCCGGTGCGGACCGTCCTGCAGAGCATTGCCCAGCCTGTGTCACCTTATCCGTGTGGTGGCTTTCAGGCACAAAGAGATGGGATCGAGGGCGAACGGACGCCTGAGGGATCCAGAGTGGTGAGCGCATTCCTTCAACTCCACCCTGGATACGAAGGATCCGAACGTGCCCAACATCATCTACCTCCCGTCCGCACTCGGTGCGATCAAGACCCACCACCTCCACGA
>NZ_ASXX01000064.1:0-446 GCF_001526505.1 Agrobacterium sp. D14 | reverse complement strand
TAGATGAAGCGGTTGACGAAGTTGGCGCCATCCATCTCGGCGGCTTCCTTCTGTTCGCCATCGAGCGATTGAAGGGCGGTGAGCAGGATCAGCGTCGCAAAGGGCAGCCATTGCCAGGCGACGATGATGATGATCGACAGCAGCGGAAACTGTGCGAACCAGTCGACCGGCTGGAAACCGAAGAAGCGGGACAGATCGGCAAGCACGCCATAACCGGGATGCATGATCATGTTCTTCCACACCAGGGCCGCCACCGGCGGCATGACGAAGAAGGGCGAGATGATCATGATGCGCACGATGCCCTGGCCGAAAATGTCATTGTCGAGCAGAAGCGCAATGGCGATACCGCCAACCACCGTGATCAGCAGCACGCCGCCGACGATCAGCAGCGTGTTCCAGATCGACTGGAAGAAGGCCGGGTCGGTATAGAAATACTGGTAATTGAA